>CAVEMP010000246.1:0-14341 GCA_963616835.1 uncultured Oscillospiraceae bacterium
ATACCGCAGGCAGGTGGCGAGAAGACCAAGAAGCCTAAATCAGTTGGAACCCGGCATGCGCCCCGGGAACCCGGCGCAGGTCAGGACCCCCCGCGCGCCAGCGCGCCCCAGAAACCCCGCGCGACCCTTAGTTGGAACCCAGCATGCGCCCCAGCATCTCGAGCAGTTTCTCGCGCTCCACCGGCTTGGACAGGTGCGCGTTCATGCCACTTGCCAGCGACTGCTTGATGTCCTCGTCAAAAGCGTTGGCGCTCACAGCCACGATAGGCACGCTCGCCCCATCGGCGCGACCGCTCGTGCGAATCAAATGCGCCGCCTCAAGGCCGCCCACGTGAGGCATCATGACGTCCATCAGCACGATCTGGAAGGTCCCCGCCGGCTGATCGCAGAAGGTCTCCACGGCCTCGCGCCCGTCACAGGCCTCGGTCACCGTGCAGCCAGCATCTTCCAGGAAGAACCGCAAGATCTCACGGTTGAGCTCGTTGTCCTCGGCCACCAACACGTGCACGCCAGAAAAATCGGAGCGGCCGGCCTCGTCGCAGCGGGCCGTCTCGTGGGCCTGAGCCACCGGGAGGACAAGCTCAAAGTAGAAGTAGCTCCCCTGCCCCACCTCACTCTCAAGGCAAATGCTGCCGCCCATCATGTGTACCAGGCGGTTGCTAATCGACAGGCCCAGGCCCGTGCCCTGCTCGTGGCCCGCCCGCGCGTCCAGGCGCTCGAAACTCTGGAAGATGCGCTCTTGATCGGCGGCGGCAATGCCCATGCCCTGGTCACGCACGCCAAAGAACACGCGTGCCTTCCCGCCTGTGACCTCAAGCTCGCGAACCTCAAGGCTCACGGTGGTCCCCGCAGGCGAGTACTTGACCGCATTGCCCAAAAGATTGATCAGCACCTGGTTGATGCGCAGCGCGTCGCCGTGCAGCCAGTCGTGCTCAAGTGACAGGTCAACGTCGAAGACCTGGTTCTTCTCGGCAAATCTGGCGTCCAGCAAAGAGTGCAGGTCGCCCACCAACTGGCGCAGGTCAAAGTCGTCGTTGACCAGGGTCATCTTGCCGCTCTCGATCTTGGACATGTCCAAAATGTCGTTAAGCAGGCCCAACAGGTAGTGAGAAGACGCCTCGACCTTGTGAAGGCACTCGATGCGGGCCTCCTCGGTCTGGTTGTCCTGTAGCGCGATCTGGGTCATGCCGATGATCCCGTTCATGGGCGTGCGGATTTCGTGCGACATGCGCGCCAAGAAGTCGCTCTTGGCTTTGGCCGACTGATCGTGGCGTTCGAGATTAAGGCGGTTCTGGATGACACTTGCCAACTGCGACAGCTCGGCCAGGTCGTCGGCGGTGAGATTGGCCTTGTCCACACCCTCGAAGCAGATCATGTCGGCAAAGCGGCCGTTGTCGGTCATGGCGATGCTCAGGCCACAGTCTTCAATCGCCAGCTCGCGCACGGCCGCCGGCAGCTCGTCAAAAGAGCGCAGAACGCCCAGCTGTGCGGCGGCAGAAAGCTCGCCAAAGTCGGCCGGCGAGCAATGGAACACGGTCTTCTCGACAGGCACGGGACGCCACGTGTAGGCAACGCTGCCCGAGAGATTCTCGACCTGGAAGGCAACAATGACCAGGTTGGAAAGGTCAAAGGCCTTGGCCAGCTTCCATGCGAGAAGATCACATGGCGCCTCAAAGCTCGCGCTGTGGTCAAACAGGCTCAAGGCCAGCGACGAGAAGCTCACCTGGGTGGCGGCACCTTGCGAGACAACGTCACCAAACAAAGCCATGGCCGTCTGCGGCAGGCGCGGGGTCCAGGCCACCATGGGCATACCCTGGACGCGGGCCGCCTCAAGCGCGCACGCCGAGCGCTTGACCAGCTCGTTGCACGAAAGGCCTGGGATACCGTGCGCAAAGCCCACATTGAAGCCCAGCTGGATGATGTCGTCGCGCACCAGGCCGCGATAGCGCTCGCGCAGCTGGGACAAGGCAAACGACGCGTCGACCGGCGAGTCTTGTGCCAACCACACCAAGAACTCATCGCCACCCATACGCACGATCAGCGTGCGGGAGATGTCGCTCTTGTGAAAACAGTCGGCCAACATCTTGGCAAACTCTCCCAAGACCACGTCACCAAAGACCAGGCCGTAGGTTGCCGTCAGGCGAGAAAAGCCCGAAAGGTCGATAAGCAGCAGCACGCCCGCGGGACGCTGTGAGCGCATGTCATCCAGCACCTCAAGCCCGCGACCCTGGCGATACAGCCCCGTGACCGGATCAATGGCGCGCCTAAGCTCAAGAGCACGCTCAGCGCGCTTCTGCTCGGTGATGTCGCGCAGGTAGCCCACAAGCTGCCGCATGCCAGTCTTCTTGTCGCTGGTAACGCGGCCGCTCACCGCGTACCATATGCCCGCCTGCCCTTGGGGACGCGAGTAGACCTCAAAAGCAACGGTGTCGTTACCAAGGCTAAGGGCAGCGCGGACCTTCTCGGCGTCCTCGGCAGATAAGACCTCGCTGCAAACGTGGCTGTAGAAGTCGGCCAAGCCCCACACGCCGTCGTGGCCTCGGCTGTTGACCAGCTCGACCGTGGCGTCTTGCTCACGGAAGGTAAAGAAGACGTCCTTTGAGCTCTCGACCGCCATGCGGTAGCGCTCTTTCTCTTCGCTCAGCTGGGCGGCGGCGTGCAGCTCGGCCTCGGTAAGGTCGGTGACAACGCGGTGCAGCTCGTCGACCTCGCGAATACCCGAAGGCTCGAAGGCTCGCAGGCCCTCGATGCCCCTCTGCACGCTGTCGACCAGGCGATAGACCGGCCGCGTGATATAACGCACGACCAGAGCCGTAATCACAAGGCCAAAGACAACGCAAATCGCCAGCACATAGGACAGGCGCGTGTAGAGCGAGCCGCCAAGGCCATAGATCGAGTCGCCCGTGACAAAGCCACAGACAACCCAGTCTTTGTTCTGGAAAGGCACGTTGTTGCTGTAGAGGGTAAGCGGCGTCGAGATGCAAAAGATCTGCTGCGTGGCGCCGTCTTGGCCCATGACCCGCTTTAACGATTCGGACGGTGTGTCTGCCAGCGAGAAGGTCTCGCCCAGCCGAGTCACCGAGTCGTACAGCGACCCCACACCCAGAATAGGCCGATACGTGCCATCGGCCTGCTTAATCGCTATCGCGTAACCCGCGTGCTGATCTACATCAAGGTCACGCACCGAGAAGTACGTGCTGGTAAGGTAGGGCACCGAGACCTCGACGCCCATGACGCCGTAGACCACGCCGTCATAGACCAACGGCACCGAGTACGCGATCATCTTGTGGCTATCGAGCGGGTCATCCTCAAGGATGAAGGGCGTGGCCCAATAAGCCAGGTTCGACACGTCAACGTCGGGGTTTTCCTGAGCAAGCAGGTAGGGTGTGTAGAAGAAGTCGTCGGCCGCGCGCACGCCCTGGCCGGCAAAGCTAAAGACCGAGTTCCAAGAAGAGTCCAAGGCAACGCCCGCTTGGCGCGCCAAGGTCTTCTCGCCGCGCTCAAAAACAAGATCGGAGTTGGAGTCGGTGCGCATCGTCGGGTCCGAGTCGCGCAGGAAAAAGCCGTTGTAGCGGGCCGGCTGCGAGGTATCGGCCGTGTTGCCCAAAACCGTGTAGACGCCTGTCGCGCCCGAGCGCTGCAGCCAGTTGACCAGCTCGGGAAAGACCTCCTGCACCAGTTGCGACTGCATCTCGTTGGATGCGAGAAGGTCCTGCGCGCTTGTGAGCCCTTGGGCAGCCAAGATCTGCTCAAGAGTCGAGTTAACGTACTCGGTCTCGTTGCGCACGAGGCCCCACTGCCCCACCATCGCGCTTTCCAGCACCACATCGCGGTTGTCGATAATCGTCTGGTCGATGTCGACGGCGTTGTTCTCAAGCTCCTGCTTGGCGCCGCTTGTCACGAGCGTCGAGAACAGGAGGATGCCCTGGATGGCGATGACGGCCGCCAAGGGAACAAGCAGCAGCTTGAGCAGCGGCCTTTGCTTTTTTGCTTTCACAGGGACCTCCCTCCCACAGGGGTCTTGCGCGCCTACTGGGCAGCGGCGGGGTGCGCCTTGCTCTCGAGCGTCGAGACGAGCTGGGCGTACCAGGCCTCGAAGTTCTCGTCGGTGTCATAGGTGGCTGCGGCGTCGGCGCGGTTGGCGCCCGCGGCCACAGCCTCGTCGACGGCGTCGCGATCTGCCTGGGCCTTCTCGCTTAAGACGGTGTTTAGGCAGTTGCGGGCCTGGTAGCCGTTCTTAAAGCAAGGCGTGGTGTAGAACTCGGTGGAGTCGAAGTTCTCCATGATGGTCTTTAGGCAGTCGTAGTTCTTGGTCGAAACGCTAAGCCCCTCGCTGGCTATCACGTCGTCCAGGGCCTCGACGCTGTTGGCGTCGTTGCGCACCGGCAGGTACGAGCTGGAGCAGGCAAAGGTGAGGTTGTTCTCTTTTTGGGTAAACCACTTGAGGAACTCGCACGAGGCCAGCTCGTGTAGCTCGTCAGACTTGGTCACGCACATGCCGGCGCCTTGCTGGACGCAAACGTTGGTCGCGCCCTCAAAGACGGGCGGCGCCAGAACGGCGTAAGCGATGTCGTGGTTGCCGTCGTCTTCCACCACCTGGTCGGGAAAGTACGCGGCCGAGGAAGACGAGCCGGTATAGGCCAGGATGTCGCCGGTCTTGACGTCGTCGGAGCGAAACTTGCCGTAGCTGTCAAACCACCCGTTGATGTAGGGCACATAGTAGTTGTCCCACAGGCGGCGAATCGCGGTCTTGTTGGCGTTGATGGTCACGCTGCCGCCGCTCACGTCAAAGAGATCGACGCCCAGCTGCTTGCAGCCAATGACAAAGTAGTTGCTTAAAGAGTCGCGGCCAAAGAGAGCGCGGCCGTCGTTTGCCACGTTGGGGGTCTGCGCGTCGGTCCACTCGTAGTACTGCTTGGCCAGCGCGGTGATGCCTTCGAAAGTCGAGAACTGGTCTAGGGTAGCGCCGGTGGCCTGGGCAAAAGGCTCCCAGTCGGTGGTGTTGACCATCGTGATCTCGGTCGATTTGGCAACCGGAAAGAGATAGAGCTTGCCGTCCTGCTCGAAGTAGCCCTCGTTGATGTAGCCCGTGACGTACTGGTCAAGCTCGTCTTGGGTGAAGTAGTTGGTGAGGTCGGCCAGCTTATTTGCCTTCTCAAGCTCATAGGCGGTGTCTGCGTAGGAAGAGAAGATGTCGGGCATGGCCTTCGAGCCAACGACGCCCGCGGCAGAATCGGTCACGGCCTGCTCGAGGTCGCTCACCGAGCCCTGGGTGTAGCCCTCGACATAGATGCCCTTCTCCTTGCCAACCCCGGCGTTGAACTCAGAGATCAGGCTGTCAAAGGCTGCCTGCTGCGCGCCGTTGTAGTAGTGCCACACGGTAAGCGTAACCGGATTGTTGGGGTCAAGCTGGGCGCTGGACTGTTTGGTCTGGGACTGATCGTTAGCAGACTGGTTGGTCTGCGAGCAACCGGCAAGGGCCAACACGGCGCACAAACCGGCCGTAGCCAAGGCGCGAAGGGCTTTCTTCATGCTTCACTTCCGTTCAAGCTGATGCACGGTATAGGCACTGCGCCAGGTTCAGGCGCGGATAAGCACACCAGCTAATTTTAGGGGGCCGGGTACCGCATTTCAATGTGGGTTATGGCACGCGCCGCGTTTGCAACGGCATGAAAAAGGGCCCGCTGGCAGGGGTGCTGCCAACGGGCCCGGGTCACGCGCTAACAGGTTCTACCTGCGGCGCGTTTAGTTCTGCCTGCGGGAATGCATCCAGAAGGCGCAGCCTGCAAGCAACAGGATGCCGGCGCAAGCGAGAAGAGCGGTGCCCCGCTTGGTGTTGTCGCCGGTGTAAGGCACGGCGGAGTTCTTGGAAGCCTTGCGCTTGATGACGATCTCTTCGTACTCCTCGCGCGAGATCTCCTTGCCGTCCTTCTTGTAGACCGTGCGCTTCTCCTCGCGGGTCTCCTCGCGCTCGTCGATGCGATAGTCAATGAGGCTCAGCGAGCCGCCCGAGGTAAAGGCATTGATCGCGCTCTCGCCGTTGATGGTGTTCTTGCCACCCGAGACCAGCGTGATGTTGCCACCGGCACTGAGCTTGAACTCGACGTCGACGGCCTTGCGGTAGCCGCTGGGAGCCTCGACCTCGCGCAACACGTAGGTCTTGTTTGCGAGAAGACCGCTCACCTTGTGCCCGGTGCCGTCGCTTACCCACTCGTCAATGGCGGCCGTCTTGCCAGACTCGTAAACGGCGAGCTTAGCGCCCTTGACCGCGTCGCGGTTGGAGTCGAGCTTGATGAACGTCGCAGAAAGCGCGGTGTCAACGACGCTGTGGGTGAAGGGCACGGCCACGCCAGGGGCCACGGTGTCGCCCAGCTTGTTGCCGTCCAGGTCAACCAGGTAGAAGCCGGTCTTGTCGTGCGATACCTTGAAGTGCTCGGTCTCTTCGTAGGACAGCTGGTAGCCCTCGGGCGCCGCGATCTCGCGGAACCAGTACTCGGTGTCCTCGGCGATGACGTTGTCGTCCACCAGGCCAAAGGTCATCTGGCCATTGGCGTCGCTCGTGGCGGTGGCAACCAGGACCTCGGCGTTATCGGCGCCCGTGGTGTAGAGGCCGTAGGTGGCGCCAGCCAGGGCCGCGCCGTTCTCGTCGACCTTGGTGAGGCCCAGCATCACGCCCTTCACCGAGTTGGTGATCGTGGGGTGGTCATCGGCGTCATAGACGTCGACCTCGTCGCCCATCGTAGCAGCGGCGTTCTTGTAGCAGTAGTAGTGGCCGCCATCGGTCACCAGCTTGCCGCTGCTGGCGTCACGGCTCACCTCAACGACGAACTTCACGACCTCCTCGGAATAGTTGACCGTGGCGTCCTTGGTCTCGGACACCTCGCGCACCACGTAGGTGTAGGTGCCGGGAGTGGTGAACTTAAGGCAGGTCGCCTCCATGCCCTCGGGGCTTACGTTGGCGGCGGCGTCGAAGTCGACCATGCCTGCCTCGTCGTTGGTGGTCTGGGAAATAACAGCGCCGCTGTTCTCGTCGACCAGCTGGAACTTGAACTCGCCCGCCTTAAGCTGGCGGCCAACAAGCTTCTTATAGATCTTGGGGTCCACGTAGCAGGTCTCGTCGGCGTCCAGGGTCTCGGTGATGGAAGCCACAGAGTAGCCAGTAAGCGAGAAGTCCATCTCCTCAACGGCATGCGTGTTTGTCACCGTGAAGGTGTAGGACTTGCCGTCGTCGGTGGACAGGCCGTCGCTCACCTGAGCGGCGTAGCCGTCCTCGACGTTCAGCTCGGCCACGGTGTAGTTGATCTTCTCGCCTGCGTTGTAGACGGGCAGGTTACCCCAGCCGTAAGTGCCGTCGGCGCCCCAGTTGTTGGCGGCGTTGAGGGTCAAGGTGTCGTAGCCCTCGACAGCGGTCAGGGAGCCATCGGAGTTCTTGACACACAGCTGGACCTTGACCTCGGTCGGGCGGATCTGGTCGGCGTTATCGGCGTCGTCCCAGACCTTCTTGACAAAGATGGACGTAGTCGCAACCTCGTGCTTGTTGGTGAGGGTGAAGGTCCAAGTGCCCTTCTCGCCGTCGACCTGCTTGACGCTGGCGGTGTAGCCCTCGGGGGTGTTGACCTCCTCGACAGAGTAGGTGTAGGGCTTGCCGTCCTTGTTGGCGGCCAGGTCGGTGACGGTGGCGGTCCAGTCGTTGTCGGCAGAGAGCGTCACGGTCTCGACGGTCTCTTTCTCGTCTGCGCCGTCGAGCGTGCGCACGACGTTGACGGTCACCGACTTGGCGCGAATGCCGTCCTGGTTGTTGGCGTCGTCCCAGTTCTTGGTCACCGCGACAGCGGTCTTGGCCTGCTCGTGGGTGTTCTTAAGCGAGAAGGTCCAGACGGAGTTGCCGTCGCTATCGGTGGTCTTTACGGGGTCAAAGTACGTGGCCGTATAGCCCTCGGCGACCTCGGACTCCTTAATGGTGTAGACGTAGTCGTTGCCGTTGGCGTCGGCCTTGGCCAGGCCAGCGACGGTGGCAGACCAGCTGTTGCCCTCGTTGAGCTCGAGGGTCTTAACGGTCTTGGACTCGCTGCCATCGGCCGTGGTCTGGATGACGTCGACCTTGACCGTCTGGGGGCGCAGACCGTCGGCGTCCTGGGCGTCCTCCCAGGTCTTGTTGACCTTGACCGAAACGGTCGCCTTGGCCGTGTTGGTGATGGCGACCTCGTAGGTGTTGGTCTGCTCGTTGAAGGCAACGGAGCTGGTGGCGACGTAGCCCTCGACCTCGGCCTCCTTGACCTCATAGGAGTAGCTGGTCTTGGTCGCGGCGTCGTACTTCACCAGGTTGTTCCAGCCGCCCTGCCAGTTGTTGGCGTCGCTCAGGGTCACGGCTTCGCCATAGGCCTGGGCGGTGCCGCCGTTGGCGCTGCGGTAGAGCTGGACCTTGACCTCGCTGGCGCCGGGCTGGCCGGTCTCCCCCGCGGCGTTGCGCCACTTCTTGGTGACCTGCACGTTGGTGTAGGTCGACTTCTCGGTCTTGGTGTTGGTGGCCGTGAAGGACCAAGTCACGTTGCCGGTGGTTGCGTCGGTCGTGGGCTCAAGGTTGGTGATGGTGGACGAGAAGCCCTCGACGGTCTTCTCGACAAGCTTGTAGTTGTAGGGCTTGCCGTTGGCGTTCACGGCGTCGAGGTCGCTGACGGTGGCCTTCCAGCCATCGGACTTCTTGACGGTGACGTCCCGGACAAACTCGTCCTGGCCGCCGTTGACGCTGCGATAGAGCGAGAAAGTGACCTCGTCGGGGATATCGGAGTCGGCAGCACCCTGCCACTTCTTCTCGATCGAGACCTGGGCCGTGGCCTTGCGCTTGTTGGTGATGTGCCAGGAGTCGCCGTCGTTGCTCACCGACGAGCTGTAGCCGGGCGTCACGCCGACCTCCTTCACGGTGTAGGCGTATTTGTTGCCGTGGCCGTCGACCGACACCAAGTCCTCCCAGGTGTAGGACCAGCTGTTGTCGGAAGAAAGCTCGACCTCGTTGCCATAGGCCACAGGGTCGCCGCCGTTCTTGCTCTGGTAGAGCTGAACCTTGACGGCCGGGTGGTCGCCGCCCTCGGCGACGTCGGCCGCGGTGAGCCAGGTCTTGTCGACCGAGACGCTGGTTTTCTGCGAGATGGACTTGTGGGTGTTGGTCACCGTGTAGGTCCAGGTAGCATTGCCGTCTTCATCATAGGTAGGCGAGACATCCGGGATAGAGGTCTCGTAACCCTCGACCTTATCTTCAACCACAGAGTAGGTGTAGACGTTGCCGTTGGCGTCCTTTAAGGGCAGGTAGTCCTCGGAGTAGGACCAGTTGTTCTCCTCGTTAAGGACGATGCCGGTCTTGTAGTCCTCGGCCTGGCCACCCTCGACGGAGCGCACGATCTTGACCGTCACGGAGTCGGGACGGATCTGGTCGTAGTTGTCGTCGTCTGCCCAGACCTTGTTCACGCTGATCTTGCCCACCGCAACGTGGCGGTTGGTGATGGTCCAGGAGGTGCCATCGGTGTTGTTCTGCGTCGGCTCACCCGTGGTGTAGTCGTCGGTAGCAGAAACCTCAGCGACCTTGTACTCATAGGTGTTCTGATCGGTGTCCTTCTTGGTGAGGCCCTCCCAGGTGTAGGACCAGTTGTTGCTGTTGGACAGCTCGACGGGGTCGCCGTAGGCCACGAAGTCCCCGCCGTTCTTTTTCTGGTAAAGCTGGACCCTCACAGGACCGTGCGTCGAGACAACGTCACTGGACTCGGCGTTGCCATGCGCATCAAGCCACCGCTTGTTAACCGTAACGCCCGTTTCGACCGGCTTGAGCGTGCCGCGGAAGGGACGCGCGTGGGACTCTGCCTCTACGTTGACGTAATCGGCAATGTAGGTGCCAGCTGCAGTGCACTTAAGATTAATGGTGGCGTTAGGCGCAAGAATACTCGCAAGCACAACATTTCTACTAGCGTTAATCGTCATATCCGCCGTAGAGTTCATGATGTTGAACATCACATAGCCCACAGTGCTGTCATATTCACCGGCAGCAGCATTTTGGCCATTGGCAAGAACCACATTAATGTTTTGAAGATTAAGCTCTTTCTCGCCTTGCATATCAACATTAATTACAACGGATGAAATGGATTTGTCATCCATTTCGTCAATATTCATGCCGCTGATGTAGAACTCGCCGTTCTGTTTATTAAGTTCTTCGGCGGTCATGGTAATAAACGCACAGCCTTCGACACCTTCGACGCCTTCATAGTTGATATAGGTCTTGAAGCCCTCGGTGCTTTTCGAACAGCCAACATCAGCAATCTGGGCAAGCTCATTCGAGACAGACACGGCCTTCTGCTTGGCGGCGTCGATATCGATAAACGGGGTGTTATCGGAATCCTCGTCCTGCATCAGCAGAGAGGGGCTCTCGAACTTTACGCCGTTGATATATATTTCGGAACCGTTGGCCTGGGTCACCTTAGACATGCTGCCAACGACGAATAAGCCATCAGTCTGCTCAGAAACGCGACCGTTTTTGTAGTCGTTGAAATCTTGCACGTAACTCAGGCCTGTATACCCATAGTTATCCTTGTACGCGTCCCTCAAGCCAAAGTTCTTGTCACCGGTAAGCTTCTTGGTGAGCACATTACCGGCAACGTGGCTATTGATATTCACCTGGCTAAAACCGGTGATGTGGAAGTTACCGGCATCCCCCAGCAGCTTTGACGCGATAGAATCATGATACTTGTAGTAGTAAGCTTCTGAGAAGGCATCCTTAGTATCGTTAGTGCTGTAGGTAATGTTGCCATACTTACCCGGAGTAATTGTGCTACCCCCATCGGCGAGCGCCAAAGTAGCGCCGGAGGGCCACAGGGACAAAACCATCATGACGCTCATCACAATGGCGTAGATCTTCTTGCCAAGGCTGGCCTGGCTCTTGTTCATGTTCCACCTCTTGTTGAACATAGCCTTACGCCTCCTCTTCTTGCTTGCGGCGACGCTTGAAGATAAAGAACAGCAACAGGAGCAGCGCCGCAATTATGCCTGCGATGGCGCCGATCACCCAACCAATGCCGCCCTGGGCAAACGCGCGGGCCAGGGGGTTCTGGCTGTCAGAGAGGCGCTCCTCGGTAAGGCTCTCGCCCTCGGGAGAGATAACGTCGCTTTGGGACTCGCTGTGCGAGCTGCTGTTGGCGTTTGCATCGGCGTTAGCGTCCGTCTCGTCGGCCTCTTCCTCGACGACGGTCACAACGGTGGTATAAGGCGCGTTGTTGACCAGGCCACCGTTGGTGCTGTTGCTGGTCGAGCCGCCGTCGGTCGTGATGGAGTAAGTGGTGGTGCCGCCGTCGATCACCGTGGTGCGGGTGATCGTGGTGTCGCCAGCAAACTTAGAGCCCGCCTTGGCATAGTAGATGGTATAGGTGCGGTACGGCGCGTAGAAGCGGTGCGTAAGGGCCGCCTCCTGGCCAGAAAGGCGCACGTAAGAGACGCCGTCGACGTCAAGGGTCTCGGGGCCCTGGATAGAAAGCGCGTCGCCCGCAGGATCGCAGGTTAAAGTTGAGGTCGAAAGTTGCGTGCCCGTCTCGGCATCGACGTAGCGCACGGTCACGTCGTAGGCCGAAGGCGTCACAACATCCTCGCGGGTGTAGTAGGCGGTATCGGCGGTAAGGGCGCCGGACTCGAAGTTTGCCCAGGTGTAGGTAAGGGTCTTCTCGCCGCCTACCAGGGTGTAGGTGTGGCCGTCCTTCTCAATGGTGGCGGGAAGCTCGACGGTTGCGGGGGCGTCCTTGGAGAACTCGACGGTCTTGGACGAGTCGACCGTCACGGTAAGGTTGCCATCGGCGTCGGGCGCGACCAGGGCAAAGTTAACCGTGAAGCCCAGCTGCACGTTTTGGGTCTCGTAGGTCAAGGTGTACTCGGTGGCGCCGTCGAAGGTGAAGGACAGAGCCGCGGCTTGATCGGCGGTGTAGGTGTTGCCGCGGTTGTCGGTGGCGCCGGTAAGCACGTAGCGGGCCACGGCGCCGTCGCGCGACTGCGAGAACATCTGGGGCGCGGCGTAGTTGTAGCCGCCCGAGGTGACCTCGACGGTATCTGCCATGAGCTGCTTGCCGTCTGCGGTGACGTATTTGATGCTCACCTTAGAGGCGGTGCGGTCGGCGTCCTTGCGGGCGACGCAAGTGATGGTGACCTCGGGGTTGGCCGCCGAGACGGTCACGGTCGCGGCCTTAGAGAGGGGCACGTAAACCTTCGAGGAGCCCTCGATGGTTTTGCGCACGGCCACGGTCTGGGACTCGTTGTCTGCCAGAGTGCCCACCGAGTCGGTGTAAAGGACGTTGCCGTCCTGGTCGACGTAGGTGACGCTCGCGGCCACGCCGGTGGTCGAGGCGGGCGCGTAGTCCACGTAAAGGACGCCGTCCTCAAGCGTGGGCGTGGCGGTGGTGGAGGTCGTGCTCAAGCGGTAGGTCTGGCCGTCGCGCACAACAAGGCGCGGGGCGGCAAAGCCGCGGGTGGCGTCTGCTGCGGCCGAGGTGCGCAGGCCCACCATCTGGGTGGTCTTCTCGCCGTTGACGCGCATGCACACGGCGTAGAGGTTGGCCTCGTAAACAGGGGTTTCGCCGTCGCGCTCGGCCGTCTTGTTGGCATAGAACTTGACGGTGACGTTGCCGCTGTGGTTGGCCACCACGTCCTGGGTGGTCTTGAGCTGCACTACGCCTGCCTGGTCGGTAGCGTTGGAGTAGGCGTACTCGATGTCGGTCGCCTTCTTGGAGCCGTTGACGTAGACGTCGGCGTAGAGGGTGTTCGAACCCAGGCCCACGACGGTTGCAACGTCAAAGGCGTCGCCGCTGATCGAGGTGGTGTCCATGCCGCGCATCGCGACGCCGTCGAGCGTCTGGGCGGCCAGGGCCTCGATGGCGTTTACGCCCTGGGCGGCGTTGGCTCCCTCTACCAGCGGCGCGGGTGCCAAGGTGGGGCTAAGCGCGAGCGCGAGACCTGCGGTTACTACCGCAAGCGAGACGCCCCCTCGGCGCATGTTTAGCGCATTGTTTTGCTTGCTCTTTCTCATTGGAAATCCTCTCCTGATCGAGCAATACCTTGCCTTGCATAGTCCGTGACACTTTGTACAGATTTGTGACACTTCGCATAGTTGTAGGGATTTTCTCAAATAAGCGAGAGGGTGTCCTTGCAAATGTCTTCAGCCGCACCTTTGCTTACCTAATTTCCACTAAATTCACAGAGGGATTAATAGTGTAAAACTCCCAGGTCAACCGGGGGTAACACTTGTCGTTTAAGCACCTCTTGACCGGGGGTATATTGACCCAGTTTGCGCGCGATTTGGGGGTCGTCAGTACTTTGGCGAGAAAACTGCGCGCGAATCGGGGGTCGTCAGTACTCCTCCGGCGCTCCGGCCGAGGCCTTCTCGGTAAATCCGCAGGTAGACGAGGCGGCGAGAAAACCGCCGGGGCTCGACGGGCTTCTCGGCCCCCTAAAACTACTGACGACCCCCAAATCGCGCGCAGTTTTCGCCGAGAAGTACTGACAACCCCCGATTTGCGCGCAGCGACAGCGCGGGCGGCGCTCCTAGCGCAAATCCGGGCGCGTTTCCCAGCTGAGAAGATCCACCCCTTCAAGCTGTTTCCACAGCCGCTTGCGCGCCCGCCAGCGCTCGAGTTTGCGCTCCTTGCTCGACTTTGAGCGTGGCATCCCCAAGTCCTCGCGAATCTGCGCCATGAGCGAGTCCATGTAATCGAGGTCGTCGTACTCATTCTTGAAAATCTCGTACGGCTTGAAGCCGGCCGCAAGCAGCTCGTTTCTGCGCTCGGTGTCGCGGTGCACGCCACAGGCGCTGTCGTGCCAGGCGCCCATGTAGTCGAGACACGAGCACGCGTCGCCGTGCCTAAACATCAGGTCGGGCTTCCTTCTTTGCAGGGCGTCGCAGCAACACGTGAGACGCCTGACCTCGACGGGGTCGTTGAGGACGACCTCCCCCATCCGGTAGCCTCCCTGGGAAAACGGGTACGTTGCCCGCAGGTAGAGCTTTGCCTCGAGCGGCGAGGCCGCAGCCACTGGGGCCCTTTTAAGGGCGCGACGAACCCGGACCGTTCCTCTCGCCGGCCCCATGGCGTCCAGAAAGCGAGACAGCTCGGCAGGGGTGATCAGCAGATCGCGGCGCTGACGAAGGCCCGTCTCGTAATCGGCGCTTGGCGCAAAGTGGCCCATGAACTCGGCCAAGAGCATCTGGAGCTCCAGGTCGCTAAGGTGCGGCGCCATGAGAACCGCAAGCATCGCCGGAGTCACGCATCGCACGCCGGGCGCTACCTGGACCAGCGCATCCTTGGGCACGGGTCCCGACCAAACA
>CAVEMP010000247.1:0-13347 GCA_963616835.1 uncultured Oscillospiraceae bacterium
CGTCGTAGCCGGCGCTCATCGCGTCGTCGACGCTGGTGTAGTTGACGCGCTGGTCGCCTTCGCCCGAGTGGGCAATGACCGCCGCCTCGTCGGCCACCGCGCGGGCCGGCAACACAAACGCGCAGCAGGCCACAGCCGTCGCCACCACCGCGCAAACGATGGCGAGAAGCCCCGCTCTTCTCTGTTTAGGAGATTTTTGTCTCATGGTATCCTCCTCAAGGACGCGACCAAGAATACGTCTTCCAGTCTAGCCCTTTCAGTACGTCTTAAGACCGGCGCCGCCTCCTGCAATTCCTGGACTTGTCTGATGCTCTTAGGCCTTCTCAGCTGCAATTTATTGGGTTGTCTGATGATTCGCCTGCAAATAAAGGGCTTGTCTGATGCCCAAGTATCAGACAAGCCCCAAAATTGCAGTTGCTCACGTTGGCGAGAAGCCCGCAGCGGTGAGAAGCCCGCGCTCCCTACCCGCGCTTGTACACCGTCTCGCCGGCCACGATGGTGCGAGCCACCTCGAAGTTGGCATCAATAAGCACCAGGTCGGCGCAGGAGCCCTCGTAGATACGGCCCTTGTCGGTCCAGCCAAAAAGGTCGGCCGGGTTCTGGGTCATGGGTTTGGACGCCTCCTCGACGCCCGCGCCGGTGAACTTCATGAAGTTACGCAGCGCCTGGATCTGCGTTAGCGTCGAGCCGGCACGCACGCCGTTGGACGCCAGCTTGGCGTCGCCATCCTCGACCACCACGTCGTTCACGCCCAGCTTGTAGTTGCCGTCGGGCAGGCCCGCCGCCATGATGGAGTCGGTGATACCCAAAATACGGTCCCAGCCTTTGGCCTTTATGTACAGGCGCACGGTGCCGGGGTGCAGGTGGCGACCGTCACAGATAGTCTCGGCGTAGGCGTCGCTCTCAAGGGCCACGCCAAAGATCGCCGGATCATGCTGGTGGAACAAGCGCATCGCGTTGCCCACATGCGTGACAGACTTCGCGCCCGCTTTAATGCAGGCCCACGACAGGTCATAGCCCGCACCGGAGTGCCCAATCGCCGCCGTGATCCCAATCTTGGCCAAGGGCCCAATCAAGTCCGGCACGCCCGGGACCTCGGGCGCCAGCGTGGTGTACAGGATATGGCCACCGGCCGCCTCTTGGTACTTCTCAAACAAGCTAATGTCGGCTTCGTGCATAAGCAGGTGCTCGGGCATAGCGCCCTTGTACTCGCTGGAAAGGCACGGGCCCTCCAGGTGAATGCCCAGAAGGGCCGCCCCGTCGTAGGGCCCGCCCTCGATGACCTTGCGTGCCTCGCCGATGCACCACAGCGTCTGCTCGGGCGTGTCGGTCAAAATCGAGCAGAGCCACCCGGTCACACCCTGGCTGGCGAAGAACCGCCCGATCGCTCGCAGGTCCTCTTCGCTCGAGGCGTTGACGTCGTGACCGGCCGCACCATGGGTGTGGACGTCGATGAAGCCCGGCAGGATGACTTGGCCCGCGGCATCGACCACGTCGAACTCAAAGGGGTTGTCGTACTTGGACGAAATGCGAGTTACGTGCCCCGCCTCGACCGTCACGTTGGCCCGGCGCAGCGCCCCGTCGCTCAGCACCCGCCCGTTGGCGATATACAAAGAGCCGCTCATCGCGTGCCTCCCTTAGTAAGCCTGCTGTCTGGCCACGTCGTTGACGTAGATCGCCGCATCGGGGTGGTCTTGCAAAAGCGTAGCGGGAAAAGCAGCCGTGACCTCACCATATGCCGCACGTCTCACGACGCCGCGGTGCCAGTCCCTAAAGACGCCCAGACGAACCTTGCGCGCGCCCAGGATCTGCCGCATGCCGATGGTCGCGGCGCGGCGCGGGAAGTCCTCCAACGCCCCGCCCAAGTCACCGCAGTTGGTCGCCCTCGTCTCGGGGCGAATATCCAACGCGCGGGTCTCGAGCGCAGCGAACTCCTGCGCGCTCAGTTCTTCCTGCGGCTCGTTAAAGGCCAGGTGGCCCGTGATGCCAATACCGCCAAAGGCGATGTCGACGCCGCCCAGCTCGTCAATCACGCGCTGCACGCGGCCGGGATCGGCCGGATCGGGAAAGACGCGCTGCTCTTCGGGCAGCACGAGCTCAGGCTTGATCTTCGAGTAGACCACGCGGTCCATGAACCCGCGGAAGGACAGCGGGTGCGCCGCGTCAACCCACTGGTCGTCGTCGGTCAAATACTCGTCCATGTTGATGAACCAGCAGTTTTCAAGCGAAAGGTTCTTCTCGTTGACCAGGTCGACAAAGATGGGGTATTGGCCCACAGGTCCCACCGGGCAGATAAATACAGTGTGTTTACCCTGCGCGTTGTTTTGTTCGATGCACTCGACCATCTCTTGCGCGAGCTTAGTAAAAACCGCGTTGGAGTCCCCGGGAAAGACCAGGGGGATCTTGGCGCCGTCTCCCAAGTCCTCTGCCGAGATGTGATAGTAGTCCATGCCGTTCCTTTCCTTTAAGCCAGAAAGACACACAGCGGGCGGCCCTCCGCGTGGATGGGGAGGAGAGCATCCAAACGCGAGAAGGCCGCCATGTAATCGCCCGCCCGCACCGCAACAGCGCGGGCGGGGTCTTGATGTCCGCCTATGCGTTACTTGTTCTCGGCGTAGAGCTTATCACCCGCGGTGATGACGTCCTCAAGCACGTAATCGCTAACCGGGACCTCGGCGGTAATGCGGCCGTTGTCCAGGAAGACCTGCTGCTGCGCCTTGTAGTAGCCCACGATCTTATCGGTGTCGCCAATGGCGTCGGCAGCGCCCTGCCAGTCGCCCTCGCCCGTGGACTGAAGCAGAGTGTCCTCGGGAAGGCCCAGCTTATCGGCCAGGAGCTTAGCCACATCGTCGATATGAGCTGCGCGGTAGACCTTGCCCATGTCAAGGGCGGCGGCAAAGCGCTCGAGAATCTCGGCGTTCTTCTCGGCGTAATCGGGCAGGCAGATGTAGGAGCCGGGGAAAGCGACCTTGTCGGAGTAATCGGTGTTGGTGCCCAGAACCAGGTAGTCGTCCTTAAGCTGCTCTTGCAGGGTAACGGTGTTGGGAGACCAGGTGGCGCAGGCGTCGATCTGTCCGGCGATCATTGCGGTGGTCATGCCGTCGACCTTCATCTCGGTCAGAGTGATGTCGTCGGTGGTAAGGCCCGCGTCCTGCAGCACGTACTGAAGGATGATCTCGGAAGAAGTACCAGAGGCCACAGCCACGGTCTTGCCCTTGAGGTCGGCAGCCTTCGTGATGCCCTTGGACTTGTTGGCAACCACGCAGTCCGCCTGGGAGAGCTGGTCGAAGGCGAAGATCTTGGCCTGGCCCTCGATGCACAGTGCGTGCGCGCCGTGGCCAATCTGAGCCAGGTCGATGTCGCCAGACTGCATGGCCGAGATCTCGGCGGGGCCGGCGTCAAACTGGGAGGTCTCGACGGTGATGCCAAACTTCTCGAAGTAGCCCTGGTCAATGGCGGAGAAGAGCGTGCCGGCAGAACCCAGGTTGGGCATGAAGGCGACCTTCAGGGTAACGGGGTCGTAGCTGGTACCGGAGTCCGCGGCCTTCTCTTCGGTCTTGGTCTCGGAAGAGCTGGAGGACGAGCCGCCGCAGCCAACAAGGGCAAGGCCGGCCGTGGCGGCCGAGGCGGCGCCAAATGCCTGGAGGAAAGAGCGACGAGACATTACGGAATCGAGCTTTTTCATGATAGGGTTCCTTTCCCTTTAGGCAACGCGCGCGGCGCGCGCCGCCTCCTCCCAAACAACGAGGACGCATCCTCGGTAGTGCCAAATAAAGCGCTGGTCAAATACGGCGAGAAGACCTATTTCCTCACCGAGAGGTACTCCTGGTAGACCTGACTCCAGATGTGGTTCTTAAGCTTCAGGAACTCCGGGGTCATCTTGGTCTCCTGCGTGCGGGGGTACGGGATGTTGATGTCCACGACCTCCTTCACGCGGCCGGGGCGCGCGTACATGATGACCACGCGCTGGGCCAAGATGATGGCCTCCTCGACGTCGTGGGTAATGAAGAAGCAGGTCTTTTGCTCCTTCTCCCAAGTGTCGAGAAGCTCTTGCTGCAGCTGGGTCCTGGTCTGGGCGTCCAGGGCGCCAAAGGGCTCGTCCATGAGGAGGACCTTGGGGTTCACGGCGTAGGCGCGCGCGATGGCCACACGCTGCTTCATGCCGCCCGAGAGCTCCTTGGGGTAGGACTTGGCAAAGTCCTGCAGGTCAACGAGCTTGATGTACTTCTCGGCAATGGCGTCGCACTCTTCCTTGCTCTTACCCTGAAGCTTGAGGCCAAACTTAACGTTGTCCTCAACCGTGAGCCAGGGGAAAAGCGCGTACTGCTGAAATACGATGCCGCGGTCGGGGCCGGGGCCGGTGACCTCTTTGCCATCGACGGTGACCTTGCCCTCGGTGGGCTCTTCAAGGCCGCCGATAATGTTGAGCAGCGTCGACTTACCGCAACCAGAAGGACCAACGACGCAGACAAACTCGTTCTCGTGGATATCAAGGTTGACGCCGTTGAGAGCGGTCATCTCGCCCTTGCGCGTGTCGAACTTCTTAACAACGTTGTCGATGTGGACCTTCACGGGCGCATCTACTGCTGAACCGACTCCTGCCATCCCGTGAACCTCCTCTCAAGGAAGCGAACAATCTTCTCGAAGCAGATGCCGATGATGCCGAGCATAAGGATGCCGAGCAAAACGACGTCCATCTGGTAGTAACCCGAGGCCTGCTGAATCATCATGCCCAGGCCCTTGTCGCCGCCAACGATCTCGGAGGCCATGAGGGTAGTGAGCGAGGTGGACAGCCCCAAGCGAGCGGCGACCAGGATAAACGGGGTGGAAGCCGGGATGATCACCTTGAAGAAGATGTCGGTCTCCTTGGCGCCCAGGACGCGGGCGGCCTTGATCAGCGTGGTATCGACGCCCTTGACGCCCTGGTAGATGGTGACGACCATGACGAGAAACGCCGCGATGAAGATAACCGTGACCTTAGAGGCCTGGCCAATGCCCAAGGCCGCAATGATCAAGAAGACGTAAGCCAAAGGCGGGATGTTACGAATGAACTGGATCCAGGGCTCGACCACGTGGCGGAAGGGGTCGTACCAGGCCATAAGGAAAGCCACTGGAATCGAGACGACAAAGGCGATGCCAAAGCCCATAAGGACACGCGAGATGGACGCCCAGGCGTGGGCCCACAGAAGGCCACTCTGAGCGCGGGACACAAACGCGGCCCAGACCTTGGCGGGAGGCGCGAAGACGGCTGGCCACTTGCCGGCGGCCAAAAGCCACAAGCCAACGGCGCACGCCAGGGAGATGAGCGCCCAAGCCCAGTTGGGAACCTTGCTCCAAATCGATGCTTTCTTCTTATTCAACGAATGCCTCCTTACAACTTGCCTGCGCCAGCGCCCAAAAGACGTCGAGACGAAAGACCTTGTGCCGTGCCTTAAAACTAAGAACTTGGTGGAGACGAGAAAACAAAAATGCCACGCGAAAAAGTACCCGCGCTTAACGCTAAGCCCAACACCTGCTTTCTTTGGCAACACTTGCAGCTGACTTGAACGTTTAAGCTGACGTATTTTTAACACACTCTTCTTTGCGTGTTGGTGGACGTTTTATTAACAACCTGTTTTTTCTCCGCCGGACGGCTGTTTTTGCGCGATTGACGGCATCTCGAGCGATTTATCTCGGTAAACGGTAGGTATTGACAGATAGACGGCATTTTAATTTCTCTTGCAAACCGTGCGCACTACGTGATACAAACGATTGGTGACCTACTTAATCGTAAAAGCTCTTTTAAAGGAACGGTACGAGATGGGTAAGCGAACAACACTCAAAGATGTCGCGGCCGAGGCCGGGGTCACCGCTGCCACCGTTTCCTACGTCATCAACAACACCCCCGGCCAGACCATTCGCCCCGAGACCCGGGCGCGCGTGCTTAAGGCCGTCGAGAAACTCCGCTATACCCCCAACGTCCACGCCCGCACCCTGCGCAACCGCAACTGCCCCTGCGTGGGCCTGGTTCTTCGCAAGAACTTGGCCGTCCCGCGCTTTAGCCAGATGGCCTACGGTATCCAAACTCGTCTGGAACAAGAGGGCTACAACGCCCTGCTGCTGGGCAACACTATCGACAACCTGGGCATCTCTGACTATGCGAGCGCCTATCTGGCAGGCCGCGTCTGCGGCGTCATCTTCATCGGGACCGAGAACCACGGGCCCGACAAGAAGAGCCTAAAGGCCCTCACCGCCGAGAAGGCCCCTCTCGTCGTATTTGACTGCCAGCAAGAGGCCACAAGCCACAGCACCGTCGACTTCGACTACAAGGGCGGCGCCGAGCTCATCGTCACCCGCGCCGTCAAAGAAGCCTCCGTGCGCCCAAAGCGCATTGTCTATTTTCGCCCCCAGATCGACACCGCCCAGGAGCGCAAACGTCAGGAGGGCGTGGCCGCCGCGTGCGAGAAGGCCGGCGTCAAGATGATCATCCGCACCGCCCCCGTCGACGAGAGCAACATGGAGACCTGGGACGCGCGCTACTCTGTGGGCAGCACCGACGAGGGCATGGCGCTCAACAAGCTCTTCTACACCTGCGTCGCCCAGATCTTGCGCGAGCTGCAAGACGGCGACATCGTGGTCTCGAGCTGGGCCACCTGGACCCACAGCTTCCGCAAGCTCTCGAGCTACCTCAACGAGCAGGCCAAGCACATCACCTATGTAGAGCTGGCCAACAACGGCGAGAGCTGGCGCGCGGCCGACTACTACACACGTCTTCCCAACTACGAGGCAGGGGTCGCCTGCGCAGAGGAGCTTCTCGCCCTCTTGCACTCCGGCGTGCCGTCTTCCCGCCTCATAAAGCTCACCCACATCGTCGCGGCGCCCACCGACGCAATGACGTTCATTAGCTAATTGGCTCGGCCTGTCGCCTTTTGTGCCCAGGCCAAAACAGGAGGGATAAGAGATGTCGCTCGTTCCGCTTAAACCTGTGCTGGATGCCGCAAGAGCAGGGGGCTATGCGCAAGGCGCCTTCAACGTGAACGCTGTGTGCCAGGCCAAGGCCGCCATCGAGGTCCACGAGATGCTGAGAAGTGCCGCCATCTTGCAGGGCGCAGACCTGGCCAACGCCTTCATGGGCGGCCGCGCCGATTTTGCCAACGGCACGACCGAGGACAAGATTCGCGGCGCCAAGAACATCGGCGACGCCGTCAAGAAATATGCCCAGGACTCCCCTATCCCGGTGGTCCTGCATCTTGACCATGGCCGCGACATGGAAAGCGTCAAGGCGGCCATCGCGGGCGGCTACACCTCGGTCATGATCGACGGCTCCTCTCTGCCCTTCGAAGAAAACGTCGAGCTCACCCGCGAGGTCGTGAAGTACGCGCACCCGCGCGGCGTCTCGGTAGAGGGCGAGCTGGGCGTGCTGGCGGGCGTCGAGGACCACGTCTTTGCCGCTTCTTCCACCTACACCAACCCGCTTTTGGCCGTCGATTTTGTGCGCAAGACCAAGTGCGACGCGCTGGCTATCAGCTATGGCACCATGCACGGTCCCTCCAAGGGCAAAGACGTCAAGCTTCGCCGCGAGATCCCAATCGCCATCCGCGAGTGCCTGGCCCACGAGGGCCTCGACTGCGCACTGGTAAGCCACGGCTCTTCGACCGTCCCCGCCTACATCGTGCGCGAGATCAACGCATTGGGCGGCAACATCCAAAACGCCTACGGAATCAGCCTGGCCGAGCTCAAGGCCGCAATCCCCGCCGGCATCAACAAGATCAACGTCGATACCGACATTCGCCTGGCCGTCACCCGCAACATGCGCGAGCTCTTTGCCAAGCGCCCCATGCTGCAAGAGAGCCCCTCTGTGGGTGGGGTCTACAAGCTGCTGCTCGAGCACCCCGAGAATCCCGACCCACGCGCGTTTCTCCCCGCGATCTACGACACCGTTATGACCGGCGTCGTGCCCGACCAAGACACGGCAGACCTGGTGGCCGCCATCGAGGCGGGCGTCAAAGAGGCTATCGCGACCCTAATCGTGGAGTTTGGCAGCTTTGGCCACGCGCCCGATGTCGAATGCGTCACCTTGGACCAGATGGCCGAGCGCTACCAGAAGGCCGGGATCTAAGATGGCCGCCGCAGACGGCCTTCTCGTTGTCCATGGCGGCGGACCAACCGCCGTCATCAACGCATCCCTCTACGGAGCGGTTGACGAAGCCCTCAATGCGCCGCAGGTAGGACGCGTGATGGGTGCCCTCGGCGGCGTCGACGGCATCCTGGACGGGCGCTTTGTGGACTTCTCGGCGACGAGCGACGCAGAGCTTTCCCGCCTGCCCTTCTCGCCGTCGTCTGCCATTGGCACCAGCAGAAAGCCGCTTGAGGACGAGGACTACGCGCAACTGGCCCAGGCACTCAAGAAGCACGGGATCCGGTGGCTTTTGCCCACCGGTGGCAACGGAACCATGGACACCTGCGGCAAGATCTGGCGCGCCTGCCAAGCCGCCGACGTGCCCATCGACGTCGTGGGCATCCCCAAGACCATGGACAACGACATCGCCGTGACCGACCACGCGCCCGGCTTCGCCAGCGCGGCCCGCTACATGGCGGCCAGTGTCTCGGAGGTCTGCTGCGACGTGCGCGGCCTTCCCATCCACATTGCCGTCGTCGAGGCCATGGGCCGCTCGGCGGGCTGGGTTACGGCGGCCAGCGTCCTGGCAGACGAATCTGGCTGCGGTGGTCCCGACCTTATCTACCTGCCCGAACGCGACTTTGACCAGAGCCGCTTCCTTGATGACGTACAAAACCTCATAGACGAAAAAGGCTCGGGCGTCGTGGTGGTCTCGGAGGGCCTGCACGACGCGGAAGGCACGCCGATCGCCCCGCCCCTCATGACGGTGGGGCGCGCCACGTACTTTGGCGATGTCTCGGCGCACCTATCGCGCCTCATTATCTCCAAGCTGGGCTATAAGTCCCGCTCCGAGAAACCCGGACTTCTCGGCCGTGCCTCCATCGCCTGGCAAAGCGACGTGGACCGCGAGGAGGCCGTCCAGTGTGGCCGTCACGCCGTGCGCGCGGCGCTTGAGGGAGACTCGGGCAAGATGATTGGCATCAAGCGCGTCTCGAGCGAGCCCTACGCCGTCGAGTACATCCGCATCCCCATCGAGCAGGTCATGCTCGACGAGCGCCATATGCCCGACGCCTACATCAACGAGGCCGGCAACGGAGTGACCGATGAGTACCGCGCATGGCTGTTCCCCCTCATTGGCGGCCCGCTGCGCAAGTTCACGAGCTTCGTCTAACCACGCCACGGCCCGTGCCCAAGATACCAGCCCTAAGAAAGAAGGCCCCATGAAGCATATCTTCCTCAATCTCAAGCGCTTTGACATCACGCCAAATCTGGGCGGCGTCAACCGCCTGGCCGTCCCTGCCGAGTGGGGCCACGCCGTCACCTCGCAGATCCGCGACGTCGCCGAGAAGTACGCCGACGTTGCCGAGTTCGCCGCGTTTCTCCCCGAGGCCCAGCTCGTAGGCGCCGTGGCGGGCGCCGAGGGCTCGCCCTTAGGCTGCGGTAGCCAAAGCGTCCACACCCAAGACACCGCACCCGGCGGCAACTTTGGTGCCTTCACCAGCCTACGCACCGCCAACTCCGTGGCCCAGCTGGGCTGCGGCTGGACGCTCATTGGCCACTGCGAGGAGCGCATGTACCTGCGCTCCATCATGGGCGAGACGGGCGCCGCGCCGGCAGACATCGAGGCTGCGGTCAACCGCATCCTCAACCGCGAGGTCAAGTGCGCCCAGGTGGCCGGTCTCAAGGTCCTCTTCTGCATGGGCGAGCGTTCCGAAGAGGTGGACGAGTGGGAAGAGGTCCTCTCCACCCAGGTAAGCGAGGGCCTCGCCGGTACCAACTTGAACGATGTGCGCGTGGCCTACGAACCTGTCTGGAGCATTGGCCCCGGCAAGACCCCGGCAGATGCCCCCTATATCCAAAAGGTTGCCCGTCTCATCAAGAAGACCGTCCCCGGCGTCGACGTCGTCTACGGCGGCGGCCTTAAAGCCGACAATGCCCAGATGCTTGCCTCGATCCCAGAAATCGATGGCGGCCTTATCGCCCTCACTCGCTTCTCGGGAGAAATCGGCTTCTATCCAGACGAGTACGCCCAGATCGTCGATCTCTATCTCAACGCCTAGCCGCGCTCTTCTTACCGCGCACTTCTCGCCAGCTTAGAAAGGAACCCCATGAGACTTGAATTCGAGTACGGCACCGGTAAGATGGCCGCCGAGCTGCCCGATACCACCGACGTCTTCATCACCGGAGAGACCGTCAAGGACCCTGAGTGCCTGCCCCAGGACTGGGACAGCCTTTATGCCGCCACGCTCGAGAGCATCCGCAACCCCATTGGCATGGAGCCCCTGGCAGACCTCGCCCACCCCGGCGCCAAGGTCGTCATCGTCATCCCCGATATCGTGAAGGGCGGCACCCAGCCCACCTCGCATCGCCGCGTGGCGATTCGCGCCTGCTTGGATGAGCTGTTTGCCAACGGCGTCCACCACGGCGACGTCCTGCTTCTGTTCTCCAACGGCCTTCACCCCCGCACGACCAACGAGGAAGCGCGCCAGATCTTGGGCGACGACCTCTACAACGAGTTCAAGTCCACCAACCAGATCGACTCCCACGACTCCGAGAACTACGACAACCTGGTTGACCTGGGCCACACCCCGCAAGGCGACCACGTGATCATGAACAAGGCCGTCTACGAGGCCGATATCGCCATTCTCATTGGCCACACCCAGGGCAATCCCTACGGCGGCTACTCCGGTGGTTACAAGCACTGTGCCACCGGCATTACCCACTGGCGCTCAATCGGTGCCCACCATGTCCCCGCCGTCATGAGCCGTCCCGACTTTGTGCCTGTCTCGACCTCGAGCCTCATGCGCGACAAGTTCGACCAGCAGGGCATGTTCATGGAAGAGAAGATGGGCAAGAAGTTCTTCTGCTGCGACGCCGTGCTCGACACGTGGTCTCGCCAGATCGAGATCAACTCGGGCTACGCTGCAGAAATGCAGCCCATTGCCTGGAAGACCGCCGATAAGCGCACCTATGTGCACTGGGCCGAGAAGAAATACGACATCGTGGTCATGGGCATGCCCACCAAGTTCCACTACGGCGACGGCATGGGCACCAACCCCATCCAGATGATGCAGGCGGTGTCTGCCCAGGTCATCCGTCACAAGCGCATTCTTTCCGATCACTGCGTCTTTGTCATTGCCAGCTACTGCGACGGTTGGTTCCACGACGAGCGCTGGCCGTACCTGCGCGAGCAGTGGGAGCTGTGGCAGTCCGACAAGATGAACACGCTGGACGAGATGATCAAATACGGTGAGTACTTTGCCACCAACGAAGAGTACATCCGTAAGTACCGCTTTGCCGGCGCCTTCCACCCCTTCCACGGCTTTAGCATGATGACCTGTGGAAACCTTGCCGAGAAGTACCTTTCGGCCACCTACATCGTGGGCGCACAGAAGCCCGGCATCGCCCGCACGATGGGACTAAAGACCCGTCCCACCTTCGAAGAGGCCATCGCCGACGCCACGCGTAAGTACACCGACGGCAACCCCAACATCCTGGCCCTGCCCGGTGCCTATGTTTCGGCCGTTCCTCACCTGTGCATGAAGGACCCATCGCAGAACAGCCACTTCCGCGATGACGCGCCCACGCACCCCTGCGGCTGCTAGTACAACGTTGCACTAATCCCCCCGACCGGCGTCCGCGTACCTGCGGGCGCCGGTTTTTAAAAAGGAGCGTCTATGATTGGCCTCGACTACAGCCACGCAGGCAAGTTCTTCTCGCCATCTGACCTGCAAAATTTCGCGGAAAGCCACGCAGACGTCTTAACAACCTGCTCTGCCGGCGAGAAACGCTATGCAGATTCCCTGGGTTGGCTGTCTGTCGACGAATGGGCCGACGAGTTGACCCTCCAGCGCGTCAAGGACCTGGCCGCGCACTACCGCGCAATCGCCGACACCTTTGTCATCATCGGCGTAGGCGGCTCCAACAACGCCGCGCGCTCGGTCATAGAGGCCCTGCGGCCGTGCGGCATGCGCATCGTCTATGCCGGCAACACCCTCTCGGCCCAGGCCCTGAACCTTATGCTGGCCTCACTTGAGGGTCACGACGTGGTCATAGACTGCATCGCCAAAAACTTCGAGACCTTGGAGCCTGGCAGTTCCTTCAGACTCCTGCGCCAGTGGCTCGTGGCAAAGTACGGACAAGAAGAAGCCGCAAAGCGCATCGTGTGCTGCGGCACCATCGGCTCTTCCCTCGATAACCTTGCGGCCGAGCAAGGCTACGCCTTCGTGCCATTTGCCACAAACGTCGGTGGCCGCTACACGGCTCTCACTGCCGTTCACCTGCTCCCGCTGGTCTGCGCAGGCGTCGACGTCGATGCCCTGGTCACCGGCGCACACCAGATGGAGACCCTCTGCCGCAACACGCCCGCCGCGCAAAACGATGCCTTTCTCTACGCCTGTGCCCGCAAGCTCTTATGGGACAAGGGATACCGCATCGAGCTCTTGAGCTTCTTCGAGCCGCGCTTCCGCTGGTTTAGCAAGTGGTGGGAACAGCTCTTTGGTGAATCCGAGGGCAAATGCGGCCGAGGCCTCTTTCCCGCAAGCGCCGAGTACTCCGAGGAACTTCACAGCCTGGGCCAGTATGTCCAGGACGGCACCCACCAGCTCTTCGAGACCTTCATTGACCTCATAGAGCCAACTTACCTTGACACCCTCGTTCTGGGCCCCACAGACGTCGCAGACGGCTTTGGATACCTAGACGGCACCGACTTCTGGGACATAAACAAAGCGAGCTTCTCAGCCACCCGAGAAGCCCACGCAGGCACCTTGCCGGTCCTTACGCTCACGGTTGACCGCGCAGACGAGCGCCACTTTGGCATGCTCTTCTACTTCTTTGCCTTCTCGTGCTATCTTTCGGCCACTCTAATGGGCCTCAACCCCTTTGACCAGCCCGGCGTCGAGGCCTACAAGCAGCTCATGTTTAAGACACTGAGAAGACCCCAGTAAAGCGCGCGAAGTTATAAGCGCAGATGCAGATGATGAGCACCAGGGCAAAGAGATAGGTTCTGTCGATTGTCTTGGAGCTCACCTTGCGCGCAATCTTGCGGCCTACGACCGAGCCCGCGACCGCAGCGACGCACATTCCCACAAGAGCAACCGGCGCAAACTCAGGCAACCCGCCCAAAACCAACGAGTAAATCAAGCTCGCCGTCTGCGAGAAAGCAATGATAAAGAGCGACGCCTGGGCCGCCGGTTTGGTCTCCATCGCAAAGAAGAATGTAAGGATTGCCAGGTTAAACGGCCCGCCGC
>CAVEMP010000248.1:0-12234 GCA_963616835.1 uncultured Oscillospiraceae bacterium
GGCGACGGCTTTGCTGCCGGCGAGAACGTCAGCGAGAACTACACCTGGTACGACAGTAACTTCATCTTGCCCAACACCGAGGGCTACGTTAACCAGTTTGATTACGCGCTCAAGGACGGCACGCTTGAGAGCAACTACGAGATCACCAAGGTCTACGGCAAGCTGATCATCAACAAGGCAAGCGCCCAGGGCAACATCACGTTGAACGTCTCTGACAACGAGAAGACCTACGACGGCACAGCGTCCACGCTGCCCGTCGCGACTGCGACCGTCTCTTACAGCAACACCGCCAAGATCGAGTACAGCCTTGACGGCCAGACCTGGACCGAGAACTCCTCGTCCTTCTCCGCTACCAATGTCGCTGACTCCAAGGTCGTCCAGGTCCGCGCTTCTAGCGAGAACTTCGAGGGCTACGTCTACGGCACCGAGAAGCTCACGATTAACAAGCGCACGGTTAACCTGACGTCTGAGTCGAAGGTTTTCACTTACACGGGTGAGGCCCAGAGTTGGAATCAGTTCTCTTGCGATGACAACGTCTTTAAGGCTGAGGTTGAGAACCTTGGCTGCAAGGAGACCGTGACCAATGTTGGCGACGATGTCGAGAACACCGTTAGCTACGATTTCAAGGACGGCTTTAGCGCTGACAACTACAACATCAACAAGCAGTTTGGAAAGCTGACCGTTGCAGAGAACAGCGATCAGATTGTGGTCACCGTTACCGGCGGAGAGTTTACCTACACCGGCAAGTCCTTTGGCGCGAGTGTTGAAGTGACCGGCATCCCCGCTGGCTACAGGCTTGACAAGGCCATTTGCACGGCGACAGCCAAGAACGTCTCTGACGGTGAAGTGCCTGCCACCTGCGAGCAGCTCGTGATTCGCAATGCCGCCAACGAAGATGTGACCAGCAAGCTCAACATCAAGTACATCAACGGCACCATTAAGATCAAGCCGGCTACGCTTACCGTTGTCACCAATGGCGGCGAGAAGCCCTATGACGGCGAGCCGCTGACCGCCGGTGGTGACATCACTGGCTTCGTCAATGGCGAGAGTGCCGAGCTGGTTACTACTGGCTCTCAGACCTATGTTGGCGAGAGCAAGAATACGTACGACATCAAGTGGGGCGACACTGACAAGGACAACTACACCGTGTCTGCTACGCTGGGCACCCTCAAGGTGACCGAGCCTACTGACAACGGCAAGGTCATCACCAAGACGCACGCCGATGGCACCTACGGCCTGGGCGACACCGTGACCTTCACCATCACGGCTACCAACGTCTACTCCGAGGCCAAGACCCTGACCATCGCCGAGCAGGAGGGCGTCTCGCTTGACCAGAGCGTCTTCGAGAACGTCGCCCCCGGCGCCTCTGTGACCGCCACTGCCACCTATACCATCACCGAGGCCGACATCCTGGCCGGCAAGTTCACCAACAAGGCCACCGTGTCCTTCTCCGGTACCGATAAGACCTACTCGGCCGAGGACACCGTCACGGTCGACGAGGCTGCGGCCAAGCTCATCGTGACCAAGACCACCACCAGCACGCCTGCCAACGGCAGCACGTATGCCTTGGGCGAGACCATCTCTTATAAGGTCGTCGTCAAGAACGAGGGCAACCTCACCGTCAGCGGCATCAAGGTCAACGACGCCAACGCCGACGGCTTCGAGGAGCAGACCGTCGAGTCCCTGGCCCCCGGCGCCTCCGTCGAGTTCGACGCCACCCACGAGGTGACCGAGGCCGACATCCTTGTCGGCAAGGTGGTCAATACCGCCACCGCCAAGGGCACCGACTCCTCTAACAAAGACGTCGACACCGACGGCACCAAGGAGGACAAGACCGACACCGCCAACGGCAAGCTCACCGTGACCAAGACCACCACCAGCAAGCCCGCTGACGGCAAGGCCTACAAGTTGGGCGAGACCATCTCTTATAAGATCGTCGTCAAGAACGAGGGCAACCTCACCGTCAGCGGCATCAAGGTCACCGACCCCAACGCCGATGACTTTGGCGAGCAGACAGTCGAGGCCCTGGCCCCCGGCGCTTCCGCCGAGTTCGACGCCACCCACGTGGTGACTGAGGCCGATATCCAGGCCGGCAAGGTGGACAACGTCGCCACCGCCAAGGGCACCGACTCCTCCAACAAGGACGTCGACAACAAGGGCACCGACACCGAGCCTACCGACACGCCCGACGCGGCCCTCACCGTGACCAAGACCGCCGAGCAGAACGGCTCCGCGGCCGACGGCGCCTTCAAACTTGGCGAGACCATCAACTACAGCATCACCGTCAAGAACACGGGTAACCAGACCGTCAAGAACGTCACGGTCACCGACCCCAACGCCGATGGCTTTGGTGAGAAGACCGTCGATTCCCTGGAGCCCGGCGAGTCCGAGACCTTCCCGGCCACCCACAAGGTGACCGAGGCCGACATCCTGGCCGGCGAGGTGGTCAACACCGCCACCGCCAAGGGCACCGACCCGGCCGGCAAGGACGTTGACGGCAACGGCACCGACACTAAGACCATCGAGGACCTCAACACGACCCTCGACGTCGAGAAGGCTGCCACGGCCCCGGCCGACGGCGTCTCCTACAAGCTGGGCGAGACCGTCAAGTACAGCGTCAAGGTCACCAACAACGGTAACGTGGCCTATAGCAACGTCAAGGTCACCGATGCCCAGACCGGCCTGAACGAGACCATCGAGACCCTTGCCGTGGGCGAGTCCAAGAGCTTCGAAACCACGCATGTCATTACCGAGGCCGATATCGTGGCCGGCACCTACGCCAACACCGCGACCGCCAAGGCCGATTCCGTGACCGACCCGAAGACCGATACCCCGGTCACCCCGTCCGGCACCGACACCGAGACCATCGGCGGCGACAGCACGGACAAGAAGATCGACGACGGCAACGCCGACCTCGCCGTCACCAAGATCGTGACCAACAAGGGCACGGGCGAGAACGGCGCGTTCAAGCTGGGTGAGACCATCGAGTACAGCATCACCGTCACCAACAAGGGCAACCTGACGGCGAAGGACTTCCAGATCGTCGACAACGACGCCGACGACTTCGAGCCCGTTACCGTCAAGAGCCTGGCCCCCGGCGCGACCACCCAGGTTGTCACCGCCAAGCACGTGGTCACTTCCGACGACATCCTGGCAGGCGGCTTCAAGAACGTCGCCACTACTGCCGGCGGCTCCACCGACGACAGCAAGGTGAACCCGAACCCGACCCCGGGCGAGGCCGACTCCGAGGTTGAGAATGTCGATACCACGCTGGCCGTCGAGAAGGTCGCCGAGGCCCCGGCCGACGGCGCCTACAAGCTGGGCGACACCGTCACCTACACCGTGACCGTCACCAACAAGGGCAACGTGCCGTACACCAACGTCAAGGTCGCCGACGATCAGACCGGCCTGGACGAGACCATCGCGACGCTGGCGGTGGGCGAGTCCAAGGAGTTCACGACCACGCACGTGATCGACGAGGCCGACATCGTCGCCGGCGCTTACAAGAACGTCGCGACCGCAACGGCCGATTCCGTCAAGGACCCGAAGAGCGGCGAGGACGTCACGCCTAAGGGCGAGGATACCGAGACCATCGGCGGCGCCAGCACCGACAAGAAGATTGAAGGGGCCGACCCGCAGCTCGTGGTCACTAAGACCAGCGACGTGGCAGCCGACCACCTGCTCAAGGAGGGCGAGACGGTCAACTACACGGTCACTGTCGTCAACACCGGCAACCTGACGCTGACCAACGTCGCGGTTGACGACCAGCTTGAGGGCGCGACGCTCGCCGAGGGCGAGAGCGCGACCATCGCCTCGCTGGAGCCGGGCGCGACGGCCACGCTGCACTACAGCTACACGGTCAAGCAGTCCGACGTGGTGGCGGGCTTCGTCGCCAACCACGCGACGGCGAGCGCCGACAACCCGTCCGACAAGGACACCAAGGTGACCCCGGGCGACAAGACCGACCCGACTGAGAAGGCCGAGCCCTCGCTGTTCGTCAGCAAGACGGCTGACAAGACCGCGAACGTGGCGGCGGGCGACGTGATCACCTACACGATCACCGCCACCAACAACGGCAACGTCGATCTGACGGGCGTCGTGGTCACCGACGAGCTGGTCGGCTTCACGAGCGACAGCTTCGACCTGGCCAAGGGCGAGTCGAAGAGCTTTGAGAAGACCTATACCGTCACCGAGGCCGACATGGTCGCCGGCTCCGTGAGGAACGTGGCAACCGCCACGTCCAAGGACCCGTCCGGCAACGTGGTCCCCGGCAGCGGCGAGACGACCTCCACCACTGAGGCAGTCGACGGCAAGCTGAGCGTCGCGAAGGTCGCCGCCGCCGGCTCCTACGCCGCGGGCGATACGGTCGATTACACCATCACGGTGACCAACACCGGCAACGTGACGGTCTCCGACATCAAGGTGGCCGACGCCAAGACCGGCCTCGACGAGACGGTGACGCTGGCCAAGGGCGAGTCCAAGACTTACACCACCAGCTACGTCGTGACCGACGAGGACATCAAGGCCGGCGAGCTGGAGAACGTCGCCACCGCCAAGGGCACCGACCCGGCGGGCAAGGACGTCGAGGCCTCCGGCACCGAGACCATCCACAACTCCGTCCAGCCCGACCCCAGCAACCCGGACGAGCCCGCGCTTAAGCGCACCTTCACCGTGGCCGACCCCGAGGACGTCACCTACAACGGCGGCTCCCAGCAGCAGAACCCCGTCGTCAAGGACGCCGCCACCGGCGACACCCTGGTCGAGGGCGTGGACTACGAACTGACCTACAGCGAGGACACCACCAACGCCGGCACCGTGACCGTGACCGTCACCGGCAAGGGCAACTACACCGGCACCGGCAGCGCCAGCTACCAGATCATGCCCGCCACGCTGACCGTCACCACCCCCGACGCCGCCAAGGCCTACGACGGCCAGGCCCTTCTCGCCGCCGGCTCTTACAGCGGCCTGGTCAAGGGCGAGACCATCGGCTTTGCCACCACCGGCAGCCAGACCATGGTGGGCAGCTCGGCCAACACCTACTCGATCGAGTGGGCTGACGCCGGCTTCCTGGGCCTCATCGGCGGCAACGGCTACACCGCCAAGCAGTCCAACTACACCGTCGTCGAGAAGGTCGGCACCCTTGCCGTGACCGATGACGTCGACGACAACGTGGTTGTCACCAAGACGCACGAGGCCGGCACCTACGGCCTTGGCGACACCGTGACCTTCACCATCACGGCCACCAACATCTACGAGACGGCCAAGACCGTGACCATCGGCGAGATCGAGGGCGCCTTGCTCGAGCAGAGCGTCTTTGAGAACGTCCAGCCCGGCCAGACCGTGACCACCACCGCGACCTACGTCATCCAGGAGAAGGACATCCTGGTCGGCGAGTTCACCAACACCGCGACCGTGACCTTCTCGGGCGTGGACAAGGAGTTCTCGACCGACGACAAGACCGACGTCGACGCCGCCGACCCGCAGCTCACCGTCACCAAGACCAGCGACGTCGCGGCCGACACCCTGCTCAAGGAGGGTGACGTCGTCAACTACACCGTCACCGTCAAGAACACCGGCAACCTGACGATCAACAACGTCAACGTCAACGACCAGCTGGACGGCGTCGTCCTGGCCCAGGGCGAGACCACCCAGATCGCCAGCCTGCTGCCCGGCGAGTCCAAGGACCTGCACTTCTCCTACACCGTGACCCAGACCGACGTCGTGGCCGGCAAGGTCGTCAACACCGCGACCGCCACCGGCGACAACCCGGTTGACCCCGCGGACCCGACCCCCGTCACTCCGGGCACCCACGAGGACCACACCGAGAAGGCCGAGCCGTCCTTCTACATCGTTAAGTCCGACGGCGGCGCGACCAACGTCAAGGCCGGCGACGTGATCGACTACACGCTTACCGTGGTCAACAACGGCAACGTCGACCTGACCGGCGTCGTGGTGAACGACGAGCTCACCGGGCTCGTCTCCGATGCCTTTGACCTGGCTCGCGGCGAGTCCAAGGTCATCCCCACCAGCTACGTCGTGACCGAGGCCGACATGGTTTCCGGCAAGGTCGTCAACGTGGCCACCGGCACCGCCACCGACCCCAGCGGCAACACCGTGACCGGCGACGAGGGCCGCACCGACACCACGACCGAGGCCGTCGCCGACGACCTGGTTGTCGAGAAGACCGCCGCCGCTGGCTCGTACGCCGCGGGTGACACCGTGAAGTACACCATCAAGGTGACCAATAAGGGCAACGTGGCCGTGAGCGGCATCACTGTGGCCGACGCCAAGACCGGCTTTAGCCAGTCCGACGTCACCTTGGCCGCTGGCGAGAGCCGTGAGTTCTACACCACCTACACGGTCACCGACGCCGACATCGCCGCCGGCACCATGAGCAACCGCGCGACCGCCGACGGCACCGACGCGGGCGGCACCCCCGTCCACGGCGAGGACACCAACACCGTCGACAACCACAAGCAGATCGACCCCAGCAACCCCGACGAGCCCACCTTGAAGCGCACCTTCACCGTGAAGAACCCCGAGGACGTCACCTACAACGGCCGCGAGCAGGCTGAGAAGCCCGTCGTTACCGACTCCGACGGCAACACCCTGGTCGAGGGCGTGGACTACGAGCTGACCTACAGCGAGGACACCACCAACGCTGGAACCGTCACCGTCACCGTCACCGGCAAGGGCAACTACACCGGCACTCTGGATGCCACCTATCAGATTCACCCGGCCGTCCTTACCGTGACCACCGGCTCGGCCACCAAGGCCTACGACGGCAGCGCGCTGACCAACGATGAGCTGCAGCTTGAGGGCCTTGTGGGCAGCGACTACGTGGTTGCGAGCACCACCGGTAGCCAGACCGAGGTTGGTACCTCGGCCAACACGTACCAGATCGACTGGCGTGGCGCCAAGGCCGGCAACTACACCATCGTCGAGGAGCTTGGCTCCCTGACGGTGACCGAGGCCGTCCCGACCCCGACGCCTACCCCGACGCCCGACAACAACGGCGGCAACACTACCCCGACCGACGGCGGTAACACGCCCACGCCGGCCCCCGCGCCCGTGACCCCCGCCGAGCCCACCGCGCCCGCAACCACCGTCGACGAGCTGCCCGCTCCTCTCGACACCGTGGTTGAGGCCATGGAGACCGTGGCCGAGAGCGTCACCGGCGAGCCCGCCTCTGATGGCGAGGTCATCTACGACGAGGCCAACCCCTTGGGTGCCACCCAAAACAGCTGCTGGGTCCACTTCTGGATGTTCGTGGGCATGATCGTGACCGCCATCTACGGCCTGGCCGTGTGGCTGCACCGCACTAACCACACCCGCAAGCTGCGCAAGAACATGAACGACCTTCTGGGCGGTAACGATAACGAGGGCTCCAAGCCCGTCGACGTCACCAACCCCGCAGGAATGGAGGCTTAAGCCATGAAGAAGAACAACTACCTGGTCATGGGCCTCGCGGTGCTTGTCTCGGCGTTTTTGCTGTGGCTCTGGTTCCACCTGGGATTCAACCAGGTGGACAGCCCGCTTGACCTTGCGGTCTCGGTCCTGTGGTGGGTGCTGGACGCGCTGATTATCGTGGGCATCGTGCGCTTCGAGCGCTCGCGCCAGCGCCAGATTCGCACCATTTACGTGGCACCCAACGCCCTGTTCAATTCCGAGCGCGGCGTCGTGAGCGTCGAGGGCGCACAGGAGCGCGTGGACGTCATGCAGGACATCCTGGAGCAGCTGGCCTACGACTTCTCTAACCAGGACATGCCCGAGCAAGGCGAGTTCGAGTACCGCTATGTTGTACAGACCGATAAGTTCGAGAAGGCCGAGAAGGATCCCGAGGCCAAGGTCGAGGCCTTTGAGGCTCCGGCTGCGGCGGGGGAGTCCGGCAATCAGGACGAGCCCACCTGGAAGGGCAAGGTCATCAAGATCGACCGCCAAAACGGCAATGTCGAGACCGAGTTCTCTAACCTGGCGGGTTTGAAGGCGGCCCTTGCGGCCTAAGGCCCTTCTCGCTAGCTAAGACCCCCCCACGGGCGGGCGCCGAATCACCGGCGTCCGCCCGTTTTTTGTGGTCCGGCTGACCATGCGCGACTTTTCGCGGTTTAAATCGGCTTCGGTCAAGTAGCCAGCCCGCTTTTGGCCACGTTTGCCCAGTTGGCTGATCTTGGCTACTAACCCCAAGCCCGTTTAAACCCCGAAAACTCGCGCATGGGTATTTGAGGGCGCGGTAAAGCTTCGTGGGAGGGGACAGCCGTGTTGGCCGCAAGGGAGGTACCCCGTATGCTGACCTGGGAAAACCCACAAGTTGAGGGTTGCTAACATATATGTGGGAGGGGTAACATCTAGGGGCTTGTTGTAAATTCAGCTTTCTTGCAGGCGTGAAGAGAGGCCCTTAAATGAAGCAGAAGTACCAGCCCCGCCACATGGCTCCCCAAAACAATGCGTTTAGCTGGCAGGATGCCGCAAAGCGCTCGGTGACCACTATGACGTTGGCTGCCATGATTGGTAGCCAGGTTCTGTCTCCCGTGAGCGCGCTGGCCGCTCAGTCTGGCGAGAAGACCTCCGGCTCTGCCGATCAAACCACGCACCCTGCCGTGACCTCGGGCCTCAACTTGGCCGCGACCGACGACACCGTCGACGCCAAGAAGGCCGAGCTCCAGGCTGCGCTGGACGCCGCTCAGGCCAAGGTCGACGAGACCGCGGAAGCCCTGGTCGAGCCCAAGGCCAACTACGACGCTGCTCAGAAGGTCGTGACCGAGAAGACCGAGGCCCTGGACGAAGCAAACCAAGCCGCCGACGCTGCCTACGACGCCGCGGCCGACGAGCTTGCTGCTCAGGCTGCCGCAGCTCAGAAGGCTTTGGACGAGTCTCAGGCCGCGATGGACGCCGCGCAGAAGGAGCTTAACGCCGCCAAGGCCGACGCCACGGCCAAGGCCGACGACGTGACCACCGCGCAGAAGGCGGCCGACGATGCCGCGGCTTCTCTCGCCAAGGCCCAGGCCGCGCTTGATGCCTTGACCGACGGCAAGGACGCCGACGAGGTTATCTCCGCAGGGGAGAAGGACCTGGTCCAGGCCAACAACGAACTTCTCGCCGCCAAAGAGGAGCTGGAAGCCGCCCAGGCCAAGCTGACCGCTGCCGAGGCCGATAAGGCTGCGGCCGACAAGGCCCTTGCGGACGCTACGGACGCCGCCGAGGCCGCTAATAAGGCCAACGACGACGCCCAGGCCGCAGCCAAGACGGCCAAGGACGCCCTTGACGAGGCCCAGGCCGCCCTTGACGAGGCCATGGCCGGCGAGGACGCCGAGACCATCGCCGCAGAGCAGGCAAAGGTCGAGCAGGCCAAGAAGGACTACGACTCTGCGAAGGCGGCTGCCGACACCGCCAAGGCAGACCTCAAGACCGCCGAGGAGGCAAAGAACAAGGCCGACAAGGCAAAGTCTGATGCCGAGGCCGCAAAGAAGACCGCCGACGATGCCGTGACGGCCGCCGAGGGCGACCTTGCCACCAAGCAGAGTGCCGCAAAAACAGCGCAGACGAACCTTAACACCGCCAATCAGGCCAACTCCGACGCCGTGACCGCAAAGGCCAAGGCCGACGAAGCCGTGACCACCGCCAAGAAGGCCGACGACGACGCCAAGGCCAAGGTCACCGCCGCTCAGAAGGCCAAGGACGACGCCGACGCCAAGGTAACCGCAGCTAAGAAGGCCTACGACGACGCCGTGAGCGCCTCTGCGTCCTCCACCGCCACCGCCGGAAAGACGGTTATCGACTTCTACAAGTACATGGGATACAACGACGTTGAGACGTGGCTTAATGAAGCCCGCTCGATTACGACGTCCAACACGATTGACCTTACGAACGGCAACGACCCCACCTCGCTGGCCAACATCCGTGCATCTCTTGTCGAGATTCAGCGTCTTAACAAGTACCGCACCGACAACGGCATCTCGGCGCTTAACGTGGACTTCTCTGTCATGGTGGGTGCCATGGTAAACGCCAGCTACTCGGCCACAAAGGTTGAGCACAATCCGCTGTCTTCCCAGACCATCAAGCTGGAGAGTAAGGATCAGTTCGGTCGTTGGGGTGAGAATATCGCCTACAACGATTATGTTGACATGGCCGCTGCCGATCCTAGCACTTACCCCTACGGCTTCACCTCGCAGCTCGTAGATAACGAGAAGGCCGCCTTCGATGAGGCTTATAAGGCAGCCACGGGAACGACGCTCACGCCCAAGCAGGTGTCCGAGAAGGGTAGCGACCACTACCTCGACGACCTCTCTGCAGATCAGCTGGCGGTCTATAACTCGACCCTTAAGAGGGGCGTTGGGCACTACATCAATACGGTCGATCCCGCCTTTAAGTCCCTTGGTTTTGCGATTTGCTCTGAATACCGTGGAGTGACCATAGGCGGCTGGTACAAGATTGCGGTGACCGCTCTTGAGGACTTCACTAATGCCGAGGGCGACATGACCGTCGAGCAGGCACTGGCCAAGCTCGACGCCTACGAGGACGACCTCAAGAACGGTGCTGTGAGGGAGGCTAAGGCGGCGCTGGAGACGGCCAAGGCCGCGGCCTCGACGGCGGCCACTGATCTTGAGACGGCCAAGAAGACCTACGAGAATGGCGGAACGGCTGCTGCGCTGACCTCGGCGCAGAAGGACGCCGACAAGGCCGCTGACCTTGTGACTTCCACGGCTAACGACGTCAAGGCCAAGCAGGCCACCCTGGATGAGGCCAACAAGGCCGTTGAGACCGCCGAGTCGGGCCTGGCTACCCTTAAGACCAAGGCCGGCGACGCGGCGACGGCGTACAACACCGCAAAGGACGCCGCCGACAAGGCTAACTCGGCATACGAGACGGCGGCTAACGAGAACTCTAAGGCCGCTGCGGCTGCAAGCGACGCCCAGAGCACCTACAACACGCTCAAGACCACTTTCGACAGCAAGTACGGCGACGTTGCAGCTGCTACCACGGCCCGCGACGAGGCCAAGAAGGCTGCCGACGCGGCCGATGCTAAGGCCGGGAAGACCGCCGCGGCTCTGGTGACGGCCAACGACGCGGTGGCCACCGCAAAGGCTGCCGCCGACGATGCGAGCAAGGCTTACAACGATGCCTCTAAGGCCATCGATGATGCAAAGGCCAACGTGGCTGCCAAGCAGGAAGCAGCCGATGCCATCGAGAAGAACCTCGACGCCGTTACCGCCGCCGTGGCCGCCGTTTCCACCGCCCAGAACAACAAGGCCGCGGCCGACAAGACCGTGACCACTGCGACCGACGCTGCCCAGGTCGCTGCAGCCGCCGTGCCCGCCAGGCAGGCCGCGTATGACTCTGCAAAGGCCGTCGTCGCTGCAAACCAGGCCCAGGTCAACACGCTTAAGAACATCGATCTTGAGGCTGCCATCGACGCGGGCTTCTCGGCAGATGCAAACGATGCGCTCAACAAGCTGATCGCCGAGGCGCACGATAAGCGCCAGGCCGCAGAAGATGCCGAGAAGGCCCTGACCGAGGCCAAGGTCAAGCTGGGCGAGACGGCTCCCGCCTACATCGCCGCCAAAGCCGCCTACGACCAGGCTGTGGCCGAGCGCGATGCCGCGCAGAAGGCCCTCGACGACTACGTGGCTGCTCAGGAAGCCGCCAAGAAGCAGGAGGAAGAGGTCAACAAGGTCGTCGACGAGGTGACCAGCGACCCGCAGCCCGCTGCCAAGCCCGCGACCGAGGCCAAGCCTGCCGCTGCAAAGAAGGCCTCCGCCGTTCCCGCTGCCGGCGACACCACGGGTGCCGCTGTCGCCGGCGTTGCCGCCGCGGCCGGCCTCTCGATGGTCGGCGTGGCCGAGCTTCTGCGCCGCCGCCGCTCTTCTCAGCAATAAACCGCAGCTCAAAGCCACAAACTAAACGCGCCCGGAAGCCTCCCGCCTCCGGGCGCGTTTTCTAACCCTATTCTCCCCATGATGGTTAGATTGGTTAGAAAATGGTTAGATCGGTTAGAAAAATGGGGTGGGAGTGGCTGGAAAGCCGGCTCGCTCCCTTGCTAGACCCCCAGCGCCTGCAACACGAACATGATCACGGTCAAAATCACAACGGCGATGATTGTGAACCAGGTAAGGGCGTTCCAGGCCTTTGAGTTGGCGTATTTACCCAGCACGTGGCGGTCGCTGGCGATCAGTACCATGAAGACCAGCAGCACCGGCAGCAAAACACCGTTGATGACCTGGGCCAACATCATGATGC
>CAVEMP010000249.1:0-11697 GCA_963616835.1 uncultured Oscillospiraceae bacterium
CTTGCTCGCGGCCGTCGCCCATGTAGTAGGCGCACAAAAACGACGAGCCCAGCGCAATGAGGTTTGCCACCATGGCCGCCAGGATGTCCAGCGGCTGAACCAGGCTGATGGCCGCCAGCTGAGCCGAGCCCACCAGCTGGCCCACAACGATGCTCGTGATGGTGTCGCAGGCGCTCTCGGAAAGGCGGCCTAAGACCGTGGCGACAACCAGCGCCTTAAAGACAGAGGGCACCAGGGGCCTGACGGTGCCTTTTGGTGTGCGGTGAAGGATATGCATCGCGGTTTAGGGCTCTTTCTTGTGGCGGGATGGCTTGTCTGCCCGGCCGAGGGCCACGCAGATAGTTTAAGTATGCGGCGGCTCTGGGCGCGGGTCAACGGCGGCCCGGCGGGTGGGGCGGGAGCGGCGGTGCTCATCCCGGACGCGGGACGGGCCGTGCTCCGCGCAAGCGCCCGGCCACATGTTGCCTAACGCTCGCGGTGTTGTTTTCTCCGTTGCCCCAAACCTTAAACAGCAAGCAACAAGTTTCCTGTACACTGCTTTAAGTTTTGCCCACTCTACATGCCGTTATATTGCAGGGGGGCACATCCGTCACCCCTTGAGCAAAGGAGACCCACGTGAAAGACACCCGTCCGGGTGGGAAGGCGCCGTGGCGCACTTCTCGCCAACTCCTAAGGCACGGCTTTAAGGCCAGCCTTGCCGTCGTCCTTGCGGCATCGATGTCCGGGGGCTTCTCGACCGCCGCATACGCCGCCGACGCCGACCTTCTTTCCGTCTGGGCCCAGGCCGCCCAGAGCGCCGACGCCCCCGACTACCAGCCCTTTACCGCCAGCGACACCGCGGCCGTGGCCCTGGCAGACGACGCCAGCGTGACCGAGTACCCCGCCAGCTACGACCTGCGCGACCAGGGCGTCGTGACCCCCGTCAAGTTCCAGAACCCCTGGGGCACCTGCTGGGGCTTTGCGACCATCGCCGCATGCGAGACGTCCATCTTGTCCGAATCGGGCAAGACCTATGCAGATACGGGCCTCGACCTCTCTGAGCTGCAGCTTGCCCGCGCGGTCTACCTCAACGGCGGCGCGCCCGAGTCCATCGTGGGCAAGGCCCAGGCCGGCGAGGGCTACCACTCCAGCAGCAGCGACCCCAACCTGGCGCTGGACTCCGGCGGCTGGCTGACCTTTGGCGTCAACGTCTTTGCCTCGGGCATTGGCCCCGCGCTTGAGTCCGACTACACCTACAAGAACAACGGCGTGCTGGGCCAGGAGTCCAACGAGCCCGTCTACCTTGTTGTCACCATGGAGAAGGTCGAGGTGAGCAAGGACTACCCCACCGGCACCAAGAAGAACCTCGAGTACCTTACCCAGGCGCAGATCGACGACGCCCAGACCGGCTGCGAGGCGCGCCTTAACCGCGGCGAGATCATTAGCTGGAAGAAGCGTTGCTACGCGGGCAACTACAAGAGCGCCGACGGCAAGACCGACGTCTACACCGACTGGTCCATCGAGACTCAGCAGGGCAGCAACGACCTGTCGTGGTGGAACACCTCGCTCATGAACCTCGAGAACGGCAACGAGCTGCCCGACACGCGCATCCTTGACGAGAACGGCAGCTGGACCGGCGTCAACTGGGAAAGCGTGAAAGCCATCAAGGACGAGCTGTACAACGATCCCAACGACAAAAGCGACTTTAGCCGCGCCGTTTCGGTGTGCTTCTCGGCAGATAACTCCACGCCCGGCGACGAGAAAAACCCATCCAAGTACATCAGCACCGAGTGGGCCCACTACACCTACGACGACGGCAAGGCCAACCACGCCGTGACCATCGTGGGCTGGGACGACACTTACGAGGCGTCCAACTTTGCCAAGGGCTTCTCGGATACCGCAACCCACACGCCCGAGGGCGACGGCGCTTGGCTGGTCAAGAACAGCTGGGGCTCCGAGACCGGCGACAGCTTTGACTCGGTCAACTTCCCCAGCGATTGGGGCTTTGAGGACGAGAACGGCAACGCCACCGGGTACTTCTGGATCTCTTACTACGATCACTCGCTCCAGCTGGCCGAGTCCTACGACTTTGACATCAACTCGTACAACGACAACACCGATTACGTCATCGACCAGTACGACTTCCTGGCCGCAGACGACGCTGTTGTGACCGACGGCTCGGCGACGCCCATCCACGCGGCCAACGTCTTTACCGCCGAGAGCGACATGGACGTGCGCGCGCTTTCTGCCGCCACTTACAAGCCCAACACCACCGTCACCTTCCAGGTCTTTAAGCTGGCCGACGGCTACACCAGTCCCTCTGACGGCGAGCTGGTCTACACCGCCGAGGCCACCTACGACTACGCCGGCTACCACCGCCTTTCCATCGATGAGGACGAGTGGATCGCGCTGCGCGAGGGCGACCAGTACTCTGTTGTGACCACGGGCTACTGCAACGACGACGAGCAGTACTACACGGGCGTGGCCGTCAACACCCACTCCACCTTCACCGAGGCAGAAGAAGCCGAGAAACGCGAGCAGTACGCCGAGGCCGCCAAGCAGGTGCTGAAGAAGATTCTCCAGCCCATGATCGAGCAGTACTACTCGACCGACGACGGCAAGAAGGCTCTTGCCAAGTTCCGCGAGGAGCACCCCGAGTACGCCACCGAGGAAGAGGCCCTGGCGGCGGCCATCGCCCAGGACATCGAGGACACGCTTAAGACGGCGGAGATGCAGGCGCAGATCCAGCAGGCCGTTGACGGTGCCATCGAGACGCTTAAGGCCAGCTACTTCGTGGGCGTCGTGAACGAGGGCGAGAGCTTCACCGGCCAGTCCCTGCCTTCCGGCAACGAGGACGGCGCGACCGACCAGACCCAGTGGTACGACTGGACCGGCGTCGTTGACCAGGTCAACGCCAACGGCAGCAAGGCCGTGGACAACCCCGCGATCAAGGCCGTGGCCGAGATCGCCGATTACGCCACTGTCGCCGAGCTTGAGGGCCTGGAGGCCGCGATTACCCAGGCCAAGGCCCTTCTCGCCAGCGTTTATGTGAGCGCGGACGGCTCTAACGTGGCCACTAACAAGCAGTGGATGACCCAGGAGGATTACGACGCCTTGAAGGCCGCCATCTCTGCAGCCGAGGAGTGCCTGGCAAACGCCGGGTCCGATTACAAGACCGCCCTGGTAAGGACCACCGACTCGAGCGATACCGTCTTTGCTCGCGTCGAGGCCCTGACCAACGGCATGGACAAGGCTCAGGCCGGCCTGTTCGAGGGCGTCACCACGACGACCACCACGACCACTACGGCTGCGGCTGCCAGCAAGAAGGGCAAGGCGGGCACGCCTTCCACCGGCGACACCACCAGCGCTGCCGCCGTGGCCCTTGCGGGCTTTGCGGGCGTGGCCAGCGTGGGCGCCTACGTGTCTCGCCGCCGTCGCGAGTAGGCTTTAGCGAGTAGGCTGCGGCCCTTCGCGGTCGTCTCGCCACAAAACGCGCCATTGGGCGCCGGTCCTCACGGGTCGGCGCCCTTTTTCGCGCCTCGCGCGGCCTTGCGACGGGACCGCGTGGCAGCGAGCGCGACCTCTTCCACTTTAAATCTGGACTTGGCAAGTATGCCTGGGGCGGCGCACGCCGTTCAACTGGGCAAACGCGACGCTCATCCGGCTGGCTACTCGGCCTGACCGAATTTAAAGTGGAAGAGGTCGTGCATAGTGTTAGCGTCTGCCCATGGACACTGTGATTTGCGACAAAACGGCGTTTAACTACTGGCGGGTCCCGCCGGTCGTGCAACTTCTGGCGTGTTCGCCAGAAGCCGATGAGCGCCTGGCCCGGGTCCTTACCAACCACGACATGGAAGTTCTAGCCGCAAACTTTGTCCAAACCCAAGCAAACTTCAAACAAAAGCACTGCGGAAACGCAGGTCAGGCATATAAGGACCTGATAGATAACGTCCCGTTGCTGGCGTTGTGCGGCGGCGGCCCGTTTGACATCATGGTTTCTTGCCGAGGGCAGGCACGCGAGTCTTGCCTTATGCGCCCCCGGATTTGGTGCGAGCCTTTGGGGCCCGGTTGTTTGCGGCCCGCCACCCAGACCTTAGACGTCACCTCTCCCGAGTTCACACTACAGCAAATCGCCGCACACCAGAGCTTTGGATGCGCGCTGCTTGCGGCCACCGAGTTGTGTGGCACCTTCTCTGTCTACCGTACGCCCAACCCCATCGCCGGCATTATCGAGCGGCTTTGCGCCGCAGACCAGCTGCCCGCGATCAACGGATGGATGCCCAGCCTTGACGCCAGCGGCAAGCTCACCAACCTGTGGACCCGCCAACCGCTGGTTACGCCCACGGACCTGCGGCTTTTTGCCCAGAGAAGCGACTCTGCCCGCGGCCGTAAGAAGCTTGAACGCGTGGCCAGTTACGTTGTTCCCGGCGCGGCCTCGCCGTTTGAAGCAGAGGCCGGGGCCCTGCTGGGCCTCCCCCGCCGCTGCGGCGGAGCCGGCCTGAGCGGCTTTTCTCACAACAAACGCATTGGCCTTGCGCGCGACGCGGCCCTTATTGCCGGGCGCTCGGCTTGTTACTGCGACCTGTACTGGAACGAGGGCGTTGACCTCGAGTGTCACAGCAAGGCCTGGCACTCCCGGCGCGATAGCCAGCTTTCGGACTTCGCCCGTGAGGCTGCCCTTGAGCTCATGGGCATCGACGTCGTCCCTCTGACCCACGAGCAACTAGAGTCCCCACAGCAGCTCGACGCGATTGTTCGCCTGGTCTCGGTCAAGCTCGGTCGCGAAGTGCGCCCAAAAACCGAGGGCGAGCGCCGCGCAGAGGCCAAGTTGCGCGACCAAATGCAGACTTTTGACTGGTAGCTGCAACCAGGCGCGACTTCTTCCACTTTAAATCCGGAAATCCCAGGTAGCCCGCGCAAGCGTCAACGCCGTGAGCTGGGCAAACGTCGCGCGCGATGCTCCGGCTACTCGGCAAGTCTAGATTTAAAGTGGAAGAGGTCGCACTCACCGCATTGAAGCCGAGCCCGAAGCGGCCGAAAGCCCTCAAGCGCCCGCCGGGCCGCTCGCAAATGCGTGGAAACCCGCACCCCGCCAAATCAAAACGCGTCCTTGGCCTACACTTAACCACTGCATACGTCTTCCAAGGAGGATCCCATGAGCGAGATGCCCGCTACCGACTCCAGCTCCCAGGCCAAATCCCCGCAGGTCACGCGCCGTGGCTTCCTGCGCGCCGGCGCCTTAGGAGCCGGAGCCGTCGCCGCCGCCGGCGCCCTCCCCCTCACCGCGCCCGATGATGCCCAAGCCGCCGTCACCCCCGACGCCGAGGGCTGGAAGGACTGCATCTTTGACTTCAACATGGGCAGCGGCAAGACCTTCAAGAAGGACGGCGACGAGTTTGACTTCGAGTTCCACCAGTCCTGGTTCTCGCCGCAGAAGTCCTTTACCTACAACCCCTACCTGGCCCGCTTTGCGCTGGCCATGGCGACATCGGCCTTTGGCGTGGCCGATGACCTCGTCGAGTTCAAGAAGTACCCCGACCAGTCCCAGGCACCCTATGCACAGCAGGCCGCCAACCTCGAACACTTCTTTGGCCAGCTGCACCGCGACGGCTACACCAACGACACCTACCGCCACAACAACGACCTGGTAAACCCAACCGCCCACGACACCATCGGCCTGGGCGCCTGCACCATCACGATCCCCGCCTGGGACGAAACGACCTACACCGGCAGCCAGGTCACCTACAAGCGCACCAACGTCGTTCTTCTCGCCATCCGCGGCGGCAACTACTTCCTGGAGTGGTGCGGCAACCTGGAGGCCGGCAAGTCCGGCGACCACGAGGGTTTCACCACCGCGGCCAAGAAAACCATCGCGTTCCTTAAGGGCTACATCAAAGAGATAGGCCTCAAGGGCCGCACCAAAATCTTGATCTCGGGCTTCTCGCGCGCGAGCGCCACGGCCAACATGACCGGCGGCCTTTTGCTGCGCGAGGCCGAGGAGCAGGGGCTTGATTACGACAACGCCAGCGACCAGCGCGGCGAGAAGTGCGACCGTGGCTTCAACCTCAGCAAGCTCTTTGGCGACGACGTCGAGGTCTACCAGAGCGACCTGTTTGTCTACGGCTTCGAGGTGCCCCGCGGTCTTCTCCCCGGCTCGAGCCCCCTTGACGACAAGATCAACGCACGCCCGCACGGTTTCCAGGGCATCCACAGTCTTGTCAACCCCTGCGACCCGGTGACCTACGTCATGCCCACGGCCTGGAAGTTCTGGACCTTTGGCGTGAATCACCGCCTGCCCGGCCCCACCTCGCCCAGCTACGGCGATTACAAGGACCTGGTGGCCGAGCGCCTGAAGGGCCTTTACAAGTGCGGCTTCGCCAACCCCGGCGACGACATGAGGATTCGCCAAACGCCGCTGGACTCCTACCTGCCCGTGCTGATCGACGACGTGGCTAACGACCTTGTGGGCTCGCGCGACGATTACTACGATCTGTTCCAGCAGCTGGGCGTCGACTTTATGCAGGAGCTCACCAAGAACACCTTTAGCTTTGGCAATGTCATGAGCAAGTGGGGCGACAAGGTCAAGGACCACTACCTCGACATCCTTAAGAACATCACGTGGAGGACGTCCAAGTGGCTTTTACTGTTCCCGCCCGCCTACGTTGCGTACGTCCTGGGCAGGATCAGTGCCGAGCTGGTCAACCAGGTGACGGACCTCTACTCTGGCGAGCTGGCCAACATGTTTGTCGACATGTTCTGCGACGCGCTTCTCGAATCCGTGAGCTGCGATAACCAGAACACCGAGGGCATCCAGGCCGTCGCGCAGATTCGCGAGCTTCTCCACGCCAACATGCACTTCGACGGCAGGAATCCCTTCCTGCGCGCGTTGAACTTCATCCTCAAGCACCCCACCTACCTGATGATCTCCATCGTCAAAATCGACTGGCTAACGACCTGGATCACCAAGCAGATCTTTGGCTCGACCGACATCATCACGGGCGACCTTCTCACCATCGACTTTGGGCACCTGTTTCATGCGCACGAGGTCCTGCTGGCGGCCGCTTGGCTCGAGGCAGAATGCGAGAAGGGCTCGGCGCCGCAGGCACTTTCGCTGGAAGAGGCCGCCGCGGCCGGCGCGCTTGCCTCGGTCGAGGACGACGGCATCATGGCACTAAGCGACGGCGACGGCAACATCGCGAGCGTCGGCGAGTACGACAGCAAGCCCACCGAGCAGCTCACCGAGACCTACCGCGTCGTGTCCATCGTGGGCGGTGACCTGGTGCGTTACCTCAAGACGACGGAGAACTTCTATACCCTCTTCGACGGTGCCAAGCGCGTTGAGGACAACGAGACCACCCAGGCGATCGACGGCTCCTTCTCGTACGTCATGAACGGCGACGGCGAGAAGACCATCGTCATGGGCGGCGAGGACGTTTTCAAGTTTTATGTTGCGACCGATGAGGAATTCTCGGTCTGCCTCATGGTTTTCGACGCCGTTTCTGGTAAGAAGGTCGGGACCGCCTCGTTCCGCGACGTGAACAGCGACGGCGTGGGAGCCTACGTCTTGAAGGTCAACGCCGGCTCGCTTGAGGTGCGCGACATCAGCGCGTCCGGCAAGACGGGCGACGTTGTGTCCGTCACCCCCTTGACGGACACCGGCCGCTACGTGACCACGATCGCAACCGACAACAGCGCGGACAAGTACTACGGCGTCGTGGTCGGCGGCGGGACGACGCAGGCCGGGACCTACGAGCTGCTGGCCGCGGTGCCCGTCGAGGGCTACGAGTTTGACCACTGGACCGTGGACGGCAAGTCTCTGGGCAAGACGCCGGGGTACGCGCACATCGACGACGACAAGTGCGCGAGGTCTTCTCACTTCCAGCACTACGTGGACGGCAACCACACGATAAAGGCCCACTTCAGGTCGTATACCGAGATTGGCGCAGACGGCGGCGCGGGCCAGAGTATCGCGGCCGGCACGGCCAAAGAGCTGGCATTTAGCTGCGGCGCGGCAGCGGCAGACTTCCTGCAGGTCGAGGTTAACGAGGTCGAGCTTGCAGCCGATTGCTACACGGTGAGCGGCAACGGCGAGAAGACCGTCGTCACATTGAAGGCCGCATATGTGGCGTCGCTTGCCAAGGGCGAGCACAAGGTTGCGATCATCTCTTCGACCGGCGCGGCGGCGACCAAGCTGATCGTGACGGCGAAGGGGGCCGACGGCGGCAGCACCATGCCTGACCAGGGCGGGGACGACGAGGCCGACGGCGGTTCTGGTTCTGGCACCGACAAGAAGGGCAAGGGCGTGGTGCCGGCTACCGGCGACTCTGGGCTGGGCGCCGGAGTCGCAGCAGCCGCCGTCGCGGGCGTCGCGGCCGTGGCAACGAGCACCGCGCTTGGCGACTACGAGGTCGCTGACGAGGATTAGCGGCCAGATTTTAGGCCAAAGCCATGCGCGCAAGGGGCGCCGACCACGGTCGGCACCCCTTTTTCGTGGGTCTTGGAACCTTGCGGCGGCCTCATGTGGCATCAGGCGCGACTTCTTCCACTTTAAATCCGGAAATCCCAGGTAGCCCGCGCAAGTGGCAACGCCGTGAGCTGGGCAAACGTCGCGCGCGATGCTCCGGCTACTCGGCAAAGCGGGATTTAAAGTGGAAGAGGTCGCGCTCGCATATTTTGGACGCCGCGCGCGCCCGATTCCGGCGCGTCCACGGCCCCGCCGTACCGTTTGTCCAAGCCTTAAACAGCGAGAAATAAGAGACCTGTAGAATTACTTAAATCGCACGGGCCCGGCCAGCGGCCGCGGCCCGCGACACCCGCCCCCCCACAAAAGGACCCGTCATGAGACTACATCCCCCGCACAACCTTCTGACCTGCGGCTTTAAGGCCAGCATTACTGTTGCACTGGCGGCCTCGATGGTCGTCGCCGTGCCCGTCACGGCCCAGGCCACCACCGAGGCCGACATCCTGGACGCCTGGTCGCAAGCCGCGGAAGAATCCACCCAGCCCGGCTACCAGGCCTACACGACCGGCGACTCCGCCAGCGAGGCCGCGGCCCTCGCAGACGACGCTTCCAGCCTCCCCCGCTCCTACGACCTGCGCGACCCCAACAGCGACGGCGACCGCAGCGACTCTGTGGTAACCCCGGTCAAGTCCCAGAACCCCTGGAACTCCTGCTGGGGCTTTGCCACCGTGGCCGCCTGCGAGACCTCGATTCTCTCTGAGATGGGCACCTCCTACGCCGATTACAGCCTCGACCTCTCGGAGCTGCAGCTGGTAAACGCCGTCTACAAGGCCGACGGCGCGCCCGCCTCGGTCGTGGGCGAAGCGCAGGCCGGCGAGGGCTACCACTCCCTTTCCAGCGACCCCAACCTAGGCTTTCGCAACGGCGGTTGGCTAAGCTACGCCTCCAGCGTCTTTGCCGCGGGCATCGGCCCCGCCCTTGAGTCTCAGGCACCCTACCAAAACACCGGCATCTACAAGGGCGCCAGCCTCGACCCGCTGTACCTGTGCAACATCACCGTCAAGTCCCCCGACGGCGGCTGGTCGACCCAAAGCACCGAGGACCTCACTGATGCCCAGATCAAGGCCAGGGAGGCCGAGGGCGCCAAGGTCGACAAGCTGGGCTTCTCTGGCGATTACTACGACGACAACGGCAAGCTGGGCTACACCGACTGGACCATGAGCGGCACCAAGCTTGACCAGGACACCAACGGCAACTGGTGGAACACCTCGGCCTACAGCCTGGAGCAGAGCAACATCTTGCCCGAGACCCGCATTTTGGACGAGAAGACCGGCAAGGTCACGGGCCTTGACTGGGCCGCAGTCGCCGACGTCAAGAGCGAGATCTACGCTGGCCGCGCCGTCTCGGTCGCTTTCTGCGCCGACACCTCCAGCCCCGACCAAAACATGACCGAGTCCAAGTACATCAGCACCGAGTGGGCCCACTACACCTACACCGAGGCCACCGTCAACCACGGCGTGACCATCGTGGGCTGGGACGACACCTACGAGGCCGCCAACTTTGCCAAGGGCTTCGAGAACTCCAAGGAAGGCGCGGCCGCCCACACGCCCGCCGGCGACGGCGCGTGGCTGGTCAAGAACAGCTGGGGCGCCGACACCGAGGGCTTCCCCAACAGCGGCTCGTGGGGCATCGTCGAGAACGGCAAGCACACCGGCTACTTCTGGATCTCGTACTACGACAAGTCCATCACAGGCTTCGAGACCTTCGACTTTGACCTCAACTCCTACGGTGACACTACCCAGTACTCCGTTGACCAGTACGACTACCTGGCCTCGGACGGCTCCATCACCGTTGACAGCAAGACCCCGGTGAGCGCCGCCAACATCTTTACCGCCCAGACCGGCCAGGCCCTGCGCACCCTCTCGTGCGCAACCTACGCCACCAACACCACGGTGACCTTCCAGGTCTACCTGCTGGACGACGAGGCGACCACCCCCACCCAGGCGGGCCACAGCGAGCTGGTCTACACCCAAGAGCAGACCTTCGACTACGCCGGCTACCACCGCGTCACCCTGGACGGCGAGGACTGGATCGCCATGCGCGCCGGCCAGCGCTATGCCGTGGTGGTCACCCAAAAGGACGATGACGGCATCTACTACTACGGTTGCGCCGTGAGCGGCCGTGTCCAGCCCACCCAAGAGGAAGTGGCCGCCAAGCGCCAGCAGGTCACCTTGAACACCTACAACTCTTACCTTGAGTCCCTTATCGCTGGCTACTACTCCAGCTACCAGGCCCAAGGCATCACCGATCCGGCCGAGCTCAAGAAGAAGTCCGAGGAAGCCGCCAAGGCCGTGCTTGCCGACGAGACCAAGGAAGCCACCAAGCAGATGCTGGCCGAGATCGAAGAGACCGTCTACAACTACGCCAACTCCTACTGCACCTCGCGCATCAACGCAGGCGAGAGCTTTGCCGGCGAGACGGACGAAGAGGGCGAGCTGGGCGGCGCGTCTCAGAAGACCACTTGGACCGACTGGACCAACGTGGCCAAGTCCGTCACCGACAAGTACCCCTACGTGGCCGACAACGCCTCGATCAAGGCCTTCTCGGAGATTGCCGACTGGGCCACGGTCGAGCAGCTTGACCAGCTCTCGGCCGCCATCGCCGCAGCCAAGGAGCACCTGGCCAGTGTGGTTGTTGCCGCCAGCGGCGCCGATATTCCTGCCGAGAAGAACTGGATGACCCAGGAGGAGTACGACGCCTTGAAGCAGGCCGTAGGCGAGGCCGAGAACGTCCTAGCGGGCGCCGGTGAGTACAAGCAGGCGCTTCTTGTCACCACGCCCAACAGCGAGACCGTCGAGGGCTACCTGGCCCGCTTAGCCTTTGAGGCCAAGGCCGGGGAGTACGTGGCCCCGCAGCAGGCCCAGACGGCCGACGCCAAGCGCGGGCGCGGCAACACGCCGGCCACCGGGGACGCCTCCGTCAGCCCCGTTGTCGTCGCTACGTGCGCGGGCCTGGCCACCGCAGCCGTGGCCGCCGTCGCCGCCGTTTCTCGCCGCCGCGAGTAGCCGCGCCAGCCGCTAACCGCCCGACATAAGACCGCGGGCTTCTCGCCGCCTTTTTAGACGCCGAGAAGCCCGCCCGCGCGGCCCCGCGCCGCAAACAAAAAGCCGCCGACGCAAAAGCACCGACGGCTAAAATTTCATGGTCGGGTTGACTGGATTCGAACCAGCGACCCCTGCGTCCCGAACGCAGTGCTC
>CAVEMP010000250.1:0-11209 GCA_963616835.1 uncultured Oscillospiraceae bacterium
GGCGGCTGCGAGGTCGTTGAGTACGAGGCAGGTGGTTTTCATGGGCGGTAGAGGAGCCAGCAGCGCAAGCTTGTCTGTTGGCGGGCGATCATGGAAAACAAAGACGGCAATGGAGCAAGCTGTGGCTCTTGCAACGGCGGAATATGACAAAAATCATCCCGATGGAAAATCAAAATATCTTGAAGATTCCATCCCTGATTGGGTTATTGAAAAAAAATTAGGGGTAGGCACAGGCGAAGCCTACGCATTCAGTGTCGGTGATGGCGCGTTCATTAAGCGTGAGACTGAGAAAGCGTATCTAATCGCAAATAACTCAGATTTTGGCCAAGTGTCTTTCTGGATGCCTAAATCATGGATGAGCACACCGGAAAAAGTGCGCTCTGACAGCATCAAAAGCGAAGCAAACATGATTGCTGGGAAGAGTTACAACCGATATTTGCAGCAGATAGCGAACAATGCAGGCGTCAAAATCGGAAACGTTCGCCGTACCGAAGCAATCAGCAAAAAGTTAGCAGCCAAAGGGGTGGATTTCTTCACTAAGGAGCAATTCAAAAACTCTAAAGGCTGGGAAGTAACTTCAGGTGACGCTTTCTTCTTCTAAGGATGGATTTTTTGGAAAACATCATTAAGCAGCTTTACGAACTGGCTGAAAACGAAGAGGTTGAGGACGATGCCCTTATCAACGTCCTCAACCTCAGATGGTGTGACGACCACCACGTCTACTCCGACGGGGTAGCAGACCTCGCGGCGCTGATGGAAGAGTCGATGTCTTCGCAAGGGTAGCGGAACTCGACTTCGTAGCCCATGCGCTCCAAAACATCCGCTGTGGCGCGGGCGTTGGCGTTGGCTATGCCGTACGCGCCTTCGTCTCGACCGTCCTTGTCGTACATGTTTTGATCGCGGTAATACGTGATAGGGATCAACGATGGACTATAGCCAGCCTTCTCGGTGGCGTTTTCGACAGTATCAACGGCATACTCGACCATTTGATGCTGTATGTCTAAGCGATGCTCCAGAAGCTCCCACGCCTCGTCAGGGGCATCGTATGGGTAAGCCTCATGCTCCCAGCGTTTGACGCTGCGGACGTTGACGTTGAGCACATCTGCCACGTTCTGCTGCGACATACCGACACGCTCGCGGAGCGCTTTAAACTCAGCTTTGTTCATCGAAATAAACCTCTCCTTCGTCATTGACGTTGCAGATAAAGCTTCTATACCCATCATGGTTGGCGTAGATGGAGCAGCAGTCGGTCATGTCTCGGCCATGCTCCGGAGGATACTCGACTTCGCTGAGCATCTTGAAAGCTATGTTTATCGCGGCAACCTCGTTCTCTAACTCGATGTCGATGGGCTCAAGCTGACGACCATTGAATTCGAGGGAGTAGAGGACAGTATTGTCGCTCATAGCGTTGTTGTGAGCGACGAAAACGAAATCAAGCAAATCCTCAAGAATCGTGTTGTAACCAACGTACGGACAAGCCTTCTTCACTTCGGCGATCAATTTCTCGAAATCTTCGGGATTGAGGCAATTGGTCTTGTATTCGTTTGCATACCAGCGACGGAAACCTTTGACTTCCAGCATCTTTCCAGCGTTGAGCCTGAGAGCGTCGTGGTATTCGAGATGGCCAGGCAGCTTGTAATCACCGGGATTGATGGGATTGCTGCTCGCCATCTTGGGGAAGCCTTTCATCGTGTCCTCCTTAGGATGCGGGAGGCCCGTTGCCTCCGTTGAGTTCATTATGTCACTAAGCGTGACACATTGGAAGAGGTTATTTTGCAAAGTTTGAAAAAGCCACCAGGCATCGAGAACGATGCCTTCAAGTCGCAGAAGTGGGACGAGCTGACCAGCGGGCGCAGGTTCGCCCAGTCGGACGTTCCCACGCTGATGCTCCTTTGCCAATGGCACAAGATAGCCCAGCTCGCCCAGGACGAATTGGACAACTTCGGCGAGCAGACGGCTTACAGCAACGACATGGGCGATTTGAAGGCGTTCCCGCAGATCGGGACGTTGAAGACCGCGAGCGCCGAGATTCGGCAGCTCAACAAGCAGCTTGGCATAGCAGACGGCCACGAGGAAGGCGGTGTTGATGACCAGCAGGGAGCAAGCATCCTGTCCATCGTCACCGCCAAGCGTGCGGCGAGGGTCGCAGGAGCCTAGGAAGCGATACTGCAACGGCGATGTCGCGTACACGGAGGCGGACGATGCGGCAGCACTCGGAAGCTCCGTGGGAATGGACCTGTACCCGTGGCAGCGGCTCGTCATGGACGACTGGTGCGCATGCGATGCGTCCGGCAAGCCGTCTTACGTGGTGTGCGGCCTGGACGTGCCGCGCCAGAACGGCAAGAACGCCGCGCTGGAGGTGTACGAGCTTGACCGCCTGGCCGTCTGCGGGTGGCACATCCTGCACACGGCCCATCGCGTGAAGACCGTCAAGAAGGCGTTCAACCGCCTTGTGAAGTACTTCACCGACTCGCGCCACCCGGAGCTGAAGAAGCTCGTGCAGACCATCAGGCGCACGAACGGCGAGGAAGCGATCACGCTAACCAACGGCGCCACCATCGAGTTCATCGCCCGCACCAACGGCACCGCCCGCGGCTTCGATGACATACAGCTCGTTGTCTACGACGAGGCGCAGGAGCTGACGGACACCCAGTACGATGCAATCGCCTACACGCTCTCGGCATCGGCCACCGGCGAGCGCCAGATCATCTATACAGGCACCCCGCCCAACGAGAGAAGCGCGGGAACCGTGTTCGCCCGCACCCGAAAGGCGGTGCTGGACGGCGGGCTGCAGAAGATGGCCTGGAACTCGTGGAGCACGGACAAGCTGCCGCCAGCCGATTCCAAGTTCGCCGACCTGGTGGACGAGATATACGCATGCAACCCATCAATGGGCTACCAGCTGGACATGAGCTACACGGAAGCCGAGTTCGCCGGAGCCAAGGGCAACATGAGCGGCTTCGCGCACGAGCGCCTGGGATGGTGGAGCGGCGGCAACGCGCTTTCCGCCATCAGCGACCAGCTATGGTACGAGACGGCGATACCGCTCGCTGCGGTGCCGAAGAAGGGCAAGAAGGCGTTCGGCGTGAAGTTCAGCCCGGACGGCTCCACCGTGTCCCTGGCGGCATGCAGGCTGCTTGATGACGGAATCGGGTACATCGAGCTGATAGGCACGTGCCGAGAGGCTGCATGGCTTCCCTGGCTCGAATCGATCCTATGCACGGAGCAGATGGTGGACACCACGGCGGCAATCGCCGTGGACGGGGCATCCGGCACGGGAGCCCTGCTGGCAAGGCTTGCCGAGGACTACCCCGCGCAGGCCCTCTGGCGCGTGGGCACGAAGAACATGATCGAGGCGTCCTCGATGTTCGACCAGGCGCTGATAGACCGCACGATAGCCCACTGGGACGGCGGCCCAGGCAAGGCCCAGGCGATGCTCGACGAGTCCGCCCTTTCCGCCATGCGCAGGCCGATAGGCCATGACGGCGGATGGGGCTACGGCGGGGACAACTCCACGCCGATAGAAGCCGCAGTGCTTGCCTACTGGGCAGACAAGAAGACCAAACGCGATCCGGACGGAGAGTGCGTGATACTGTGAACACCTACGAGAACCCTGTGCTCTACCAGGTATCGCCGGAGATGATGAACCTGTCCGGCGGGGAGACGGCGCTTTTCAACCTGCTCCTGGCCACCTGGCAACGCCATTTCAGCTCGAACATACGCAACGAGTCGTACTATCGCGGCAAGGTGAAGCCCGTGACGAGCGACCCGCAGATGCCGCAGCAGCTACGGGATCTCGACATCGTTTCCGGGTGGGGCGGCAAGTGCGTTGACGTGCTGGCGAACCGCTCGGTTCTCACCGGCTTCGGCGGCGAGGACTCGGACGCGCTGCTGTCCGCCCTGGGCGGCATCGACATGGCGAGCCTGTACGACCAGGCGGTGACCTCCGAGCTGATCGACTCATGCTCGTTCCTCACCGTCTCGAAGGGGCTTCCCGGCGAGCCGGGGGCCATCGTCTCTGCCCATTCCGCGCTAGACGCCGCCGCCATCTGGGACGAGCGGCGCAAGCGGATCAAGGCCGGCATCTGCGTCATCGACGTGGAGGAAGACGAGAGCGGCATGCGCGTGCCGTCCTGGGTCAACATGTACACGGACGAGTACACGTACTCCTGCCGCAAGAGCGGTGCCGTATGGACGGCAGAGAAGGTTCCGAACCCTCTCGGAAGGCCGCTCATGGAGCCGCTTCGCTACCGCCCGACGCTCACGCAGCCGTTCGGGCGCAGCCGAATCAGCCGCACCGTGCGCAGCCTTATCGACCGCGCCATGTGCGTTGCATCGCGCACCGAGATCACGGCAACCTTCTACACCTGGCCGATGCGCTACCTGCTCGGAGTGGACAAGAAGACCGCCGAGACGATGGCGAAGCGCAAGGTCGAGATGTACGCCGACTCCATGCTGCTGGTAACCCCCAACAAGAACGGCGAGATTCCGCAGCTTGGGCAGCTCTCGCAGATGACCATGCAACCGCACCTCGACCACTTGGAGATGCTGGGCAAGCAGTTCGCAAGCGAAGCGTGCATCCCGCTCGATGAGATCGGCATCGTGTTCGACAACCCATCGTCCGCAGACGCGCTCTACGCAGCGCAGCAGCGCCTTGTGGTGGAGGCAGAGCATGTGAACCGCATGAACGGCGATGCTCTCTCCGTCGTTGCACGCATGGCCTTGGCGGCGGACTCCCAGTCCCCTGCATCGGCCTTCGAGCAGGCGGACGTGACGCCGATGTTCGCAGATGTGCTACGGCCATCCAAGGCGGCGCGGGCGGACTTCGCGATCAAGGTCGGCAGCGCGGTTCCAGGCTACTCGCAGACGCGCCAATTCTGGCGCGACCTGGGATACCCGGAGAGCACGATCGATAGCGTGATGCGCGACATCCGATACGCGCAGACCGCCCAGGCAGCTGCCAACGCTGCAGCCCAGGCGGCGGCGCAGGCGGCAACGCCAGCTCCCAAGGGGGTAGACGGTGCAGATTCCGGCGAGCAGGCTTAACGATTACACGGCGGCGCTCAACGCGCAGCAGAAGGCCGCTTACACGTACATGCGGACGATGCTGCAGACGTTCCGCCAGCTGAACGGCACAGCGTCGCTGGAGGACGTGCGGGAGTTCGCGGAACAGGCGCTCTACGCCTGCGTGACCCAGTTCGGCTCGCAGGCGGCGGCGGTCGCATGCTCTGCATACGACACGACCATGGAAGAGCTTGGGTTCGGCGTCTCTGCCGCCGAGCCGTCCTTCAGCGTGACCGAGCAGTCAACGGCACGCTCTGTCGACTACTTCATGCGCAACGGCGTGACCGACTTCGACAGGTTCGCCCGCTCTCTCGCAGAGAAGGCTTACAACGAGGTCGGCAGGGCCGCGCACCAGACAACCATAGCCAACGCAGACCGCGACTACCGCTTCGGAGTCCGCTACGCACGCGTGCCGACAGGCAAGGAGACGTGCGGGTGGTGCCTGATGCTGGCGAGCCGCGGCTTCAAGTACACGTCCGCCGAGAGCGCCGGGTACAGGGGCTTCGCCTTCAACCGCTTCCACGACCGCTGCGACTGCCGCGTTGTAGCCGGGGACGAGGGAACGACCGTTGAGGGCTACGACCCCGACTGGCTCTACGACGTTTACAAGGACGCAAGGGCAACTGTTGACGCAGCCGGCATGCACAGGCAGCTCGCAGAGCAGGGCATGGGCTCTTCGGAGATCAACAGGCGCGTGACCAACGCCATCAGCAACGAGATCAACCGCAGGGACACTTCCTGGGCGTGGTCCGGCAAGGAATGCAAGCCGACAGTGGCCGTAGGCGCGAAGCCCGGGAAAGCCGCCCTCGCAGCGGCAGACACCCTGGCACGGCACGGCATGCCCGCAGAGATCGGGCAGGACGGCTCGATGACGATCAACGGCATGCGCTGGATGCTCGCGGACGGCGACCCGCCGGACTACGGGCACCTGATCGTGCATTCGCTGGACGAAGCCCGCGCCCTGGTCGGTTCCGGGGCAACGGAGGTTCTGGCGATCCTGGATGACGGGTCGATCAGGCGGCTGAGCAAACAACAACGGTGATTGGGCAGCCTTCGGGCTGCTTTTTTCATATCAGTAACCGTATCCCGATGCCGAACGGCAGAGGGGGACAGCGCCGAACGGCGCGGTAAGGAGGTTCGCCATGGGCGAGCAGGCAATCAATGCAGACCCCCAGCAGACGGAGCCGAACGGCCCCGATGAAGGCGGTGCTGCGGGCAACGAGCCGAACGGCAACCAGCCCATCGACTACGAGGCCAAGTACAACGAGCTGCTGAAGCACTCCCGCGACTGGGAGCGCAAGGCCAAGGCCAACAAGGACGCTGCAGAAGAGCTGAAGAAGCTCAAGGACGCGCAGCTGTCCGATGCCGAGCGCATGCAGAAGGAGCTTGACGAGTACAAGGCCCAGGCAGAGGCGCTGCAGGCAGAGAAAGAGCGTGCGGAATGGGTCAAGTCCGTGTCCGAGAGCACGGGCGTAGACCAGTCCATCCTTGCGCTCGTCTCGGCGGCAGACCAGGGCGACCTCGAAGAGAAAGCCGCGATCATCGCCAAGGCGATGGGAGACGGCGAGCAGAAGACCATCCCGGTTGTGCTTGGGGACGGAACCCACGCAAACCAGGCGCCGGCGAGCACGCCAGAGGCGGACTTCGCCGAGATGATGAAAAACTTCAGATAACAAGGAGATAAAGCATGGCAATCAAGACCACCAGCATCAACCTTCCCGAGTCCGTCTCCAACGAGATTTGGAAGAAGACCCTCGAAGACTCTGTGATTATGCAGCTTGCGAGCAAGATCGACCTCCCCGGCAACGGCCTGGAGATCCCGGTCATCACCGGCGAGCCCGTAGCCGACTGGGTAAACGAGACCGCGGAGAAGCCCGTAGGTGAGCACACCCTCGCCACCAAGACGATGAAGCCCTACACCCTGGCTATCATCGAGCCGTTCTCCAACCAGTTCCGCGACAACAACACCGCGCTCTTCAACGAGCTGAAGACCCGCCTGCCCAAGGCCATCGCCAAGAAGTTCGACTCCACCTGCCTCTTCGGCACCGCTCCCGGCACCGGCTTCGACACCCTCGCTTCCGCTCCCGGAATCGACATCTCCACCAAGACCTATGACGGCTTCGTGGACGCCATCGGCGCAGTTGCCGACCAGGACGCAGAGCTGAACGCATGGGCGCTCTCCCCGAAGGCCCGCACGCTGCTCCTGAAGACCAAGGACACCACCAACCGCCCGCTGTTCATCAACAACGTGCAGACCGACGGCGCTGTGGGCCACGTGCTCTCCATCCCCGCGTACTTCCGCAAGGCAGCGTACGCGGCCGCTGTGGAGTCCACCTCCCCTGAGTGCCTGGGCATCGGCGGCGACTGGACCGGCGCACGCTACGGCGTTGTGAAGGCCATCAACCTGTCCATCTCCGACCAGGCCACCCTGAACACGGGCAGCGAGACCCTGAACCTGTGGCAGCGCAACATGTTCGCCATCCGCTGCGAGTTCGAGGTCGGCTTCGTTGTCCGCGATGTCAACGAGTTCGTGAAGCTCAACAACGGCACCGTATCTGAATAGGAAAGGCGGCGCCCATGAGCATTGAGCCACTGGCGAGCGTAGACGATTACGTAAGCTCGTACGGCGAGCCTGCCGACAGGGACAGGCTTCAGGCGCTTCTGCTGAGGGCGACCGGATACCTGCTCGGCAAGCTGGACGGGTACGAGGCGGGCGCCGACGAGGTGCTCGACCTCAACCTGTCCACCGTCTGCTGCTCCATGGTCAACCGGGCGCTCTCCGTGCCCGAGGACATGGGCGGCGTGAGCCAGTACAGCCAGACGGCGGGCAGCTACAGCGCGAGCGTATCGCTGCTCGACCAGTACATGAGGCCGCTCCCGTCCGAGCTTGACCTGCTCGGCCTGTCGGACGGCGCGGTACTCTCGTGCCGGATGGTAGGGGGCGAGCGCGATGCTGACGATGTTTAGCACGGAGACCGTCACCGTCCTCCGTCCCGGCGATGCGTCAACGGACGCGCACGGCAACGAGGTGCCTGGGGAGTGGATCGCAGAGGAAGTCTGCGGCGTGCTCCCGCAGCCCGGCTCCACCGCCGACCTCGGCGCCGAGCGCCCGGACGGCGCAACGGTGGCGATGACCTTCCACTTCCCCAAGGGGTACGCGGCTTCCGTCAAGGGCTGCCGCGTCTCCTTCGGCGGCCGCGAGTACCCCGTGATCGGCGACCCGCAGCCGTTCCCAACGGAAAACTGCCCGACCCCCTGGGCCATGGCCGTGGAGTGCGAGGCATGCGATGGGTAGCGTGGTCAATGTGAGACCCGTCATGAGCGGCGTGCGCGCTGTCCTGAAGAGCCAGGGCGTCACCGCCATGGTGGCGTCCCAGGGGCAGAAGGCGGCGGCGCGGTGCAACTCCATGGCAGAGCGCACCTCGCATATGTCGAAGGCCCCGCGCTACGAGTCGGTGACCGTGGGCATGCGCTACCTGAACGCCGCCCGCGTGCAGGTCGGCAACGGCGAGGCGAAGGTCGACAACCTCCGAAACAACACCCTGAAGAAAGGATGCGGCTGCTGATGGCGTACGACGTGATGGCGGATGTGGTGACCGCCCTGTCATCGAAGCTCGGCGTGCCGTGCTCCACCACCGTGCCGGCCAAGCGCCCCGCAAGGTTCGTGACCATCGAGCGCACCGGCGGCGCGATGTCGCTGGGCAAGGACGAGCCGAACCTGGCCGTGCAGGCGTGGGCATCAACCGAGGCGGACGCGTACACCCTGGCGCTGTGCGCCGTCGAGGTGATCGACTCGCTGTGGGAGCTGCTGCCGAGCGTGTGCAGCGCACGCGCAGGCGGCGTGTACCGCTTCCCCGACCCCGATTCGCGGGCAGAGAGGTACCAGATCGACGCGTACCTAGTAACCAGGCGATAGCCAACCGAGGCACCCTTTCCGGGTGCCTTTTTCAATCGAAAGGAACCATCTATGGCAGATGAAATCTTCAACAAGAACAAGCTCGGCATTGCCAAGGGCCGTCCTGGCGGCTATGCCGCAGTGTTCCCTGTGGGTACCGCCCTCGACACCCTCAAGGACATGACCAAGACCATCAAGGAGCTGATCGCAGACACCAAGCTCGGCGGTGACTCGCTCGGTTACATCAGCGAGGACGGCGTTGAGTTCGAGACCTCCACCGACACCGAGGACAAGCAAGACTGGGGCTGTGATGTGGTCGCTACCAGCGTCTCGTCCTACTCCGAGACCGCAACCGTCACCTTCCTGGAGTCCCGTGCATCGGTCCTGAAGGTCTGCTACGGCGAGGACAACGTGAAGGTGAGCGCGGACGGCGCAACTACCGAGGTAGTTCACAACAAGAACTTCAACGCGCCGCACATCTACGTCTTCGATGCAGTCATCTCCGAGACGCTGGTGAAGCGCACGATCATCCCGCTCGGGTGCATCTACGAGCGCGACACCGTGACGCAGAACAACGCCGACCTGGTTGGCTACAAGCCCACCATCAAGTGCTCTCCCTTCGATGACGACGGAGACACGTACACCGAGCTGTTCTATGACACCGAGAAGGCAGCGGCCACCGCTTCCACGGCATCTGCTTCCTCGACCAAGGCATCCTAGCCGGACGGAGCACCCGCAAGCCGGGTGCCTCCATCCATGTGCTTGCCGCTCCTTCCCGGCAGGCACATGGATGGAAGGACCGTAAGGAAAGGAACGGAATGAACATCGAAGACATGACACCAGAGCAGATCGAGGCATACGTGCAGGGCAAGCACGCCAGCAGGGCGTCTTTGGAGGAACGGTACCTGGGCATCAAGCCCGTTCCCATGGACGTGCCGCAGCTTGAGCCGTTCGAGCGCGCAATCGAGATCGAAGGCGTGTCCTACCCGGTGGACATGCGCCGCTTCGCCAGCCGCACCGGCCTGCGCAAGATCGCAGAGCAGCAGAAGGCGGCGAAGGCGCGCGAGAAGGAGGCGGACGCCCTGGTGCGCTCCGGCATGGAGCGTGCAGCGGCAGAGGACCGCGTGAACTCCAACGCCGACATCGGCTCGATGCTCGGCCTGTACGACTACTTCTTCGGCGGCAAGGTCGATGACCTGGTGGTGCAGACCGTGACCGAAGCTAAGGGCTACGACGACTTCGACGAGATCGTCCGCATCGAGACGCTTCTGTTCGACGCGGTGAACCAGGGAAACTGACGCAGCTCGCCCCCATCCTCCTGGACGGCTGGGACGAGCTTTCCGCCGACATGGTGGAGTACTACAACGCCGACCTTGAGGCAATGGCCCTCGCCGGCGACTTCAAGCGGATGGCGATGCTGACCAGGCAGCTGCCGCCGCAGTCCCGCACGCTGACGCGGCTTGAGCCGCGGGCAAGGTGGGACGAGCACGCTTACCTGCTCGCGCTCATAGCCGACCACCTGTCGTTCCTGCGCTACGAGCAGAGCGGCGGCAAGGGCAGGCGCCCGAAGCCGCTGGACCGCCCAGAGGGCAGGGAGCCTGAGCACGAGCACTTGGCCGTGGACGACGGCCGCATACAGGACTTACTTTTTGCAAGCCGAGAGGGGGCATGCGATGGCGGACGTGGCAAGGGGCTCGGTGCTCCTGACCCCGCGGTTCGACAACCTGACGGGGAACATCAGCAAGCAGCTGACGAGCGCCTTCAGCTCTTCGAGCGGGATAAGCCAGAAGGCAGGCCAGAGCGCGGGTGGATCGTACAGCAAGGGGTTCTCGGCGAAGGCCGGGGCGCTCGCGGGGCTTGTGGCCACCGCGGCATCCGGCGCGTTCAACGCCGTTTCCAACTCCCTCAGCGCGGCAATCTCCCGCGTTGACACGCTGAACAACTTCCCCAAGGTGATGTCCAACCTTGGGTACTCGGCAGACGAGGCTTCCGCTTCGATCCAGCGCATCCAGAAGAGCCTTGACGGCCTGCCCAGCTCCACCAACCAGGTGGCGAGCATGGTGCAGCAGCTGGCTCCCCTCTGCTCAAGCCTGGACGAGGCGACCACGCTCGGCCTTGCGATGAACAACATGATGCTGGCATCGGGAGCGTCCACGGCGGACGTTTCCCGCGCCATGCAGCAGTACACGCAGATACTCTCCAAGGGCAAGCCGGACATGCAGGACTGGCGCACCCTACAGGAGGTCATGC
>CAVEMP010000251.1:0-10561 GCA_963616835.1 uncultured Oscillospiraceae bacterium
ACCGCGGCGTTAAGCTGGCCGGCACCCGCTTCTACCTGCTGGGCGGCATGGGTGCTCGCATGGAGCGCGCGCTGATCAACTTCTTCATCGACATGCACAACAAGGCCGGCTTCAAGGAGTGGTGGCCCCCCGTCATCACCAACCACGACAGCCTGTTTGGTACCGGTCAGCTGCCTAAGTTTGACGACGACCTCTACCATGTGAACCCCGACCTGTACCTCATCCCCACGGCTGAGGTCCAGCTCACCAACATCCACCGCGATGAGGTCCTGGATGCCAGCCAGCTGCCGCTTCTCTATACCGCCTTTACCCCGTGCTTCCGAGAGGAGGCCGGATCTGCCGGTCGCGACACCCGCGGCATCATTCGCGTGCACGAGTTTGACAAGGTCGAGATGGTCAAGTTCGCCACGCCCGAGGACTCGATGAACCAGCTTGAGTCTATGGTCAACGAGGCCGAGGAGTGCCTGAAGGCCCTGGGTCTGCCGTACCACGTGGTCACCCTGTGCACCGGCGACATTGGCTTCTCTGCCACCAAGTGCTACGACATTGAGGTCTGGCTGCCCAGCTACAACAGCTACAAAGAGATCTCTTCTTGCTCTAACTGCTGGGACTTCCAGGCCCGTCGTGCCAACATCAAGTATCGCGACCCGGCCAACTTCAAGGGGACTCGTTACGTCCACACGCTTAACGGCTCGGGCCTGGCCGTGGGCCGCACGATGGCCGCCATCATGGAGAACTACCAGAACGCCGACGGCACCATCACCGTGCCCGAGGCCCTGCGCTCCTACATGGGCGGCATCGAGGTCATCAAGCCCGAGGCCTAGGCTGGGGCCTGCTCGGGCCTGCGCCTTGCGCCTTGGGGCGAGGTCTTCTCGCCAAGTATTGAATTTCAGCGCCGGTGCACGCGGAGTGTGCCGGCGCTTTTTGTTGTGGCAGCGTCCGGACGCTGCCGCGCTCTGCCGGGCGCGGTTCAAGTGCGGTGAATTTACCTTTTGGCCACCCGTCTGCCCGCCAGCTTTGTATAATTTCTGCAAATGAAGCGCCTTGGGGAGACATACTTGGACCTTGGCATTCGCCCAGGTCAGCTGGTGCGTTGCGTGTTATTGGCCGCAACGTTGGCGCTTTGCGGCTGCGATAGCGCCGCATCAAGTGCGTCGACTGTCGTTCAAAGCGCCTTGACCCAAGAATCAACAAGCGGCGCCGCCTTTACTGTGTCCGCGACCTTGCCCTACACCTCGGATTTTGACGAGGCCGCAGCTACGGGCGACAACGGCGCGCTGATCGACGTTAGCCACGCGGCTCAGGGCTACGTCACCGCGGCCGCCACCAGCGACAGCCGTCTTAAGATCCAGGTGAGCCTGGGCGAGGCCAGCTACAACCTCGACATGCCCGCCGACGGCACCCCGGCGGCCGTGCCCCTTACCTTGGGAAGCGGCTCGTACCTGGTGCGCGTTATGCAGAACACCACCGGCTCGAGCTACGTCGAGCTGGCCCGCGCCACGGCAGACGCCCAGCTAGAGAACGAGTTTGGCCCCTATCTGCGCCCCAACATCATCTGTAGCTATGCCGAGGGCAGCGCCTGCGTGACCAAGGCGCGCGAGCTGGTGGCCCAAGCCCAGAACCAGGGCGACGCCCTGGCCGCCATCTGCGACTGGATCTGCGACAACATTACTTATGACGACGAGAAGGCCGCCCAGCTCAAAGACTCGTCTGGCTACATCCCCAATCCCGACCAAACCCTGGCGGCGGGCTCGGGCATCTGTTTTGACTACGCCAGCCTGGGCGCCGCGATGTTGCGCAGCCAGGGCATCCCGACCCAGATTGTGACCGGCGATGTCTCGCCAGACAACATCTCGCATGCCTGGCTGATGGTCTACATCGACGGCACCTGGACCTCGGCGGCTTTTGACGTACAGCAAAACACCTGGTCGCGCGTTGACCTGACCTTTGCGGCAAGCGGGGGAGGGACCAATGTGGGCGACGGCAAGACCTATACCGCGCGACATATGTATTAAAACGCTCACCGAAAAACCCAGGGGGTACCTCTCGCCAAGGTAAACCGTGGTAAAGTCTCTATCGTGAAGTCGGCAACTTAGAATCTGGAGCTCTTATGGCAGACAAGCTACTTGAAGGCAGCGCAATCAGCGCCTTTTGCGGAAGTGTCGCAACGATGCTTTCGGCTGGTGTCCAGATCGACGAGGCCGTCCACATGCTAGCCGAGAACCGCGAGCAGTCCTACTTCAAGGACGTTTGCGATAAGACCTACTCGCGGCTGGTGCAGGGCGAGGGCCTGGCCGATGCCATGGAATTCACCGGCGCCTTTCCGCCCTACGCTGTGAGCATGGTTCGCGTTGGCGAGGCCTCGGGCCGCACCGACCGCGTGCTTCGCAGCCTTGACCGCTACTACGGCAGCGAGAGCCGCCTGTTCGCTAAGCTGCAGAGCGCGGTGGGCTACCCGGCCGCGCTCCTGTGCGTCATGAGCGTCATCCTGGCCTTTACCGTGGCGGTCATCTTGCCGATCTTCTCGGATGTGTATAAGGACATCGCGGGGTCTTTGACCTCGGGCTCGTTTGGCTCGGTGGGCGCGTCGATGGTCATTGGCTGGATCGCGCTGGCCGTCGTCTTGATCGCCACCGTGGCCGTTTTGGTCATGGCCGTCCAGGCCAAGTCCGAGTCGGGCCGCATCAAACTTGTAAAGTTCCTCGAGGGTTACCCGGCCACTAAGGCGGCCATGTACCAGCTGGCCCTCTCGCGCTTTACCAGCGCCCTTGCCGCCTACATTGCCTCGGGCGTCCACGACGCGCAGGCTATGGAGGAAGCCGAGAAGACCGTCGACCACGTTGAGCTTCGCCAGAAGATCGAGGCCGCCCACGCTTCTATGACCAACATCGACAACCCCCGCAGCCTGGGCCAGGCCATCTCGGAGAACGACCTGTTTGAGCCCGTTTACGCCCGCATGCTGGTGGTTGGCACCCGCTCTGGCTCGACCGACGACGTGCTGGGCCGCCTGTCCGACGTCTTCTTTGACGACGCCACGATGCAGATCGACTCGGTCATCGACACCGTCGAGCCCGCCCTGGCCGTCTTCCTCACGCTTGCCGTGAGCGCCACGCTGATCGCGGTCATGATGCCCCTGGTTGGCATCATGAGCTCCATCGGTTAGCGGCGAGAAGGGCAGGCCAATATCGATGTTTCACGAGCTCACCTATAAAGAAGAGGGCAAGCGCAAGAAGCGCCGCTGGGTCATTGTGACCCTGGTGCTGGTCGTGTGCGTGGCCGTCGTGGCCGTGGCGGGGGTTGCTCGCCGCAACGCGCGCGTCCAAGGCGCGGCGGCGTTGCGCGAGTCGATCCTCTCGGCGGCAAAGCAGTGCGCCTCGATCGAGGGCGCGTACCCCAGCTCGCTGTCCCACCTGGAGGAAAGCTACGGGCTGACCATCAACCACGACGACTACATCATCACCTACGAGTGGTTTGCCGATAACATCGTTCCCAGTGTGGTGGTGGCGCCGCGATGAACAACGTCAACACCCACAAGATCGATCGCGCCGAGGCGCTAACCAGCGTTGCCCACATTTCCTTGCGCGAGGAGAAGACCGGGCGCGCTGCCAGGCTCTTCTCGCCGCTGTTTTTGGCCGTGCTGTTTGTGCTGCTGCTGGTGGCCTTGGTCACCGGCGTCAACGTGTACAGTCGCGTTGCCGCAGCTCAGCGGGCCAACAACCAGTCGCGCGAGGGCATGGAGCTGATCATCAACTCGATTCGCGCTAACGACGCCACGGGCAGCGTGGCCGTGGGCGAGGGCCCCGAGGGCCGCTCGCTGGTGGTCGTCCAGCACCTGGACAGCGGCACCTACGAGATTCGCACCTACCTGTACCAGGGCAAAATCCTGCAGGAGTACGCCATTGAGGGCGCGGCTTACACGCCGGCCGCGGCGACCGAGCTGGCCGAGTCCAACACCTTTACCTTTGGCGTCTCGCACGGGCTGTTTAGCATCACCACCGACAGCGGCACCTGCGAGGTCGCCCTGCGCAACCTGCAGGGAGGTGACCTGTAATGGCTGGCGAGAAGAACACGGCCGCCTTTGGCCCGCAAGAGCTTGAGGACGCCGGCGGCACCGCCGCGCGTCGCGAGGTTGGGGGCCGCGCCTGGACGGGTTTGGCCTTTGTGGTTGAGTCTTTGATCTTGCTGTTTGCCATCGTGGTCTCGATGGCGGTGTTTACCTCGCTGTATGCCAAGGCGGGCACGCTGGCCACGCGGTCTGAGGACCTGACGAGCGCCATCCAGATGGCCCAGTCTGCGGCCGAGGAGTTCTCTAACGACCCGGCCGCCGTGGCCAAGGGCTCCCTGGTTGGCCTGGGCTATGCCGCCGGCGAGAAGAACACCGACGCGCTGGCCGTGACCTGCACCGTTGACGCGCGGGCTACCGACGCAGGCACTTTGTACCGGGCGCACATTGCGGTCGTCGAGGCCGGGGACGGCGCGGGCGCCGGCGGCGCGGCGGACGACGCCGAAGCCGCCGAGGTCTTCTCGCTGGATGCCACTCGTTACGTAAGCGGGGTGAAGTAGCATGTCAAAGAAACCCGCAGGTAACGTGCGTATTGGTATCGTGAGCTTCATCACGTTGCTGGCCATCCTGCTGATGAGCGTCCTGGCCGTCCTGTGCGTGGTGACGGCCCGCGCGACCTGGGCCACCACCCAAAAGCAGGGCGTCTCGGTGAGCGAGACCTATCAGATCGACGGCGTGGGGCAGGCGATCTTGTCGCAGGTCGACGCGCAAGCCGCCCAGGTCAAGGCCCAGGGCGGGACCGCCGCGCAGGTCGCGGCCTACGTCAAGTCCAACGCGGCCGCGATCCAGACGGCCGCCCTTGACCAGGCGGGCGCGACCGACGCCGGGCTGGACGTTTCTCTCGCCATCGACGGCTCCAGCGTCGAGTTCACCGTTTTAGCAGCTAACGGCCGCAAGCTGGAGGCGTCGGTCACCATTACCGACGACCTGGCTTGCGACATCACCCAGTGGAAGATGTCCACCGCGCAGGCCGAGTCCTCGACCAATTTGTGGTCGGGCTCCGGCGTCGCAGCCACCTCTACCGCATCGACTACCAGCGCAAACTAGCAAACCAAGAAGGGAAATCTCATGGAACTCAAGGATTTGCTCAGCCAGATGATCGAGGCCCAGGCCTCCGATGTCTTCTTCATTGCCGGCTTGCCGCTTACTTACCAGTCTAGCGGCGTCCAGGTGCGCGTTGGCGAGGCGCCCCTCATGCCTGCCGACACCGAGGCCATGGTCCGCGCGATCTACGCTACCGCCGGCCGCGACATCACCTATTTCCAGGCAAAAGAGAATCACGACGAGGACTTCTCGTTTGCGCTGCCCGGCGTCGGTCGTTTTAGGGCCAACATCTTCCGCCAGCGCGGCTCTTACGGTGCCGTTGTGCGCGTCATCCCGTTTGGCCTGCCCGATCCGGTGGAGAAGAACATCCCCGAGAGCGTCCTTCGCCTGGCCAACGTGTCCAAGGGCATGGTGCTGGTCACCGGCCCCGCGGGCTCGGGTAAGTCGACCACGCTGGCCTGCATCATCGACCGCATGAACCACGAGCGCTCGGGCCACATCATCACGATGGAGGACCCCATCGAGTACGTGCACAAGCACGGTACCTGCATCGTTACCCAGCGCGAGGTGCCCACCGACGTGGCCACCTACGCCGAGGCCCTGCGCTCGGCCATGCGCGAGAGCCCCAACGTCATCATGCTGGGCGAGATGCGTGACGCCGAGACGATCGGCGCGGCCGTGACCGCCGCCGAGATGGCGCAGCTGGTCCTCTCGACCCTGCACACCACCAGCGCGGCCGATACCGTCGAGCGCATTGTCGACGCGTTCCCGCCCTCGCAGCAGCGCCAGATTCGCATCCAGCTTTCGCTGGTGCTGCAGGCAACCGTCGCGCAGCAGCTGGTGCCCACCGTCGACGGCGGCACCGTGCCGGTGTTCGAGATCATGACGATGAACACGGCCATTCGCAACCTGATTCGCGAGGAGAAGACTTACCAGATCGACTCGGTGATTGCGGCGGGCGGCAAGAGCGGCATGCAGACCATGGACCAGGCACTGTATGCCGTGGCTAAGTCTGGCAAGGTCGCAAAGGAGACCGCGCTGCAGTACGCCAACTACCCCGAGGCCCTGGAGAGGCGCTTCGCGACCGAGGGGATGTAGGCTTTCGCGGGGAACCGCGGGATTCGAGGGGCTAACCAGCCACGACGAAGCTGCCCGGGCCGCCAAATTCGGCGCCCGGGCACCTTTTTGCTGCGGCCGCCCGGTGTCCCGCGGATGCCCGACGCCCTTTTACTTCTTGAGATACGCCTTCCCGCGTCCTTCCCCCTGCGGCTCAATGGCGCCCGTCTCGACTAGCCTATTGAGAATCCTGTTAACCTTTGACCTGCTAAACGAGCACATCTCGGTAATTTCGCCTGCAGACATTAGCGTGTTTTTGCTCAAGAGATCGTAGATGACCTTTTGATCTTTTGTAAGTTCGGGGCCACGCGCCACAACCGGCAAGGTCACTTTAACCAGATTGGGGGTTACCTCAAACTTTGGCTTGCTGGCGCTTTGTCCGTAAGCCTCCTTGATGCGCGCAATACCGGTGCCAAACGCCTCGATAAGGCCCAGGCGCAAGAACACGCCGGCAAGAATCCTGTTTCGCCTGATAGACACCATTTCAGAGAGGTATTCGTCAAGCGTAAGCCCTGCGGGAAGCCCGCCAGGCGAGGTCACCTCAATCCTGTCATCAAACATTGCCACGCGGATATGAGCCGTCACGTCCCAAACCCTGTGTACAACTGCATTTGCGATGGTCTCGCGGAAGGCATCGCGCGGGATGCGCTCGCGGCGAGTTCGATAAAGCCCGTCTATTTCCTCGAAGCAGTAGACGTCTTCGAAAACCGCCATAGTGTTTTCGACCTCTTGAAGAACGCAGACGCCCGCAAAGGTCTTGCGCTGACGAATGACGTTGATGCTGTCCCCAAACACGGCGGTATCGAGTCCGGGGAACTTGTTCTTGTCGGCGAGAAGTGCGGCGGCGTTGTTGTATTTGCCCTCTTTGTTGAGAAGCTCGAGTGTTTTAAGGGTGTCTGTCGAGAAGGACTCAAGCCCAAGATGCTGTGTAATTGCTGCGGCCAAAATATCAAAAGTTAAATCTTGTGAAGATGATAATAGCTCTTCGAATGTGATGTTATTGCCCTCAAGAATTAGGCGGGAGAGCTCTATGGCATCGGTCTCGACAGTTGAACTGTCGTTTCTTTTATAGGCCTTTGCGTGGTAGAGGTACGGCTTGGCGTGCCCGGGCTTCACGGTTAGTTCGACTATCGAATCTATCTCACGAACCTTGAGTGAGTAGTCGGGTTGGGGAGAGATGGAGTCGTTAATCTTGTTCTCGATGGTCAGGCATGCTTGGCGCGTATCTTCCAGGCCAATTGCTTGCCCATTGTCGTCGACGCCAAACAAGATGGTGCCGCCCGAGTAGTTCGCAAAAGCAGAGACAGTCTTTAGAAAAGAAGAGGTCATTGACTGTTTGAACTCTAAATTGCAGGTCTCCCTGGCCACGGCAGCTCCTTCTCATGATGACGCGTAAAATGACAAGCAAAAGTTTTTCTGTCATTTTACGCGTCATTCTAAGCTGAATCTACGTGAATTCTGTCGGCTAATCCTCGTTGGCGCAGCGACGCGATTCAAAGCGGAGTTTTTGCACGACCCAACGGGCGTTGCGTGAGTAGCCGCTGAACCCTGCACTTCGTTTACCTGCACAAACGTAAACGGCATCCGTTGAGCTACTTGCCAATCCGCCATCGGGTCGTGCAAAAACTCGCCGCGCACTAAGCCTGATTTATGTTGGATTTACTACGTCTTGGGCGAGTATCGGCCGCGCTCGGCAAATTTCCAACTGGGCAAACACGTCGATAGGCGGCCCGGTACTGGCCCTTTTCGAACTAAATCCAACATATATCAGCCATAACGGCCAGAGCGGGCCGGTTACCCAAACATCCGGCGAATTCCCGCGTCGCTCGATATTTCTTCAAGGATATCGATGATGGCATCTGCCTGGTAAAACTCACCGCGCCGCCGGTTGCCCATCGGCCGCAGGATGCCGTACTCGCACGCGCGCGCGATCAAGTTCGTTGCGGCGCGCGTGGTGATAGAGAGGCCGTTCGCTACGTAGCCCGAGTTAACCACCGGCTGTTCGGCCAGCAACCGAGGCAAACGCCTGATGCCCGACCCTGCCCTTTCGGTAATGACGTCGTCCCAGCCGGCCATCACCTCGTCAATTTGACTAGCGGCTTTGGAACCAATGGCCAGCGCAAGCTCAAGCGCATCGACCAGCTGTTCAATCACGACAATCGGGTTGCCTTGTTGATACGCTTCAAGCGAGGCCATGTAGCCGTTAATGTCATGAAGCAGTCCCGCCGAGACGGGCACCGCCGCTTGCTGCAAAACTCCCTCATCCTTTAAGATTTTATGTAACAGTGTGCGCCCTGTCCTGCCATTACCGTCGATAAACGGGTGAATCGTCTCGAGCTGGGCGTGTACAATAGCTGCCTTAGCCACCGGTCCAATATCCTCACGGCGAGAAAAAGCTACCAGGTCGTCGAGAAGATCTGGTACGCGCTCGCACGTTGGCGGCACATAAAGGGCTCCGTGCGGACTGTAGGCAGTTCCGCCAACCCAAACCTGCTGGTCGCGCAGCTGCCCGCCAAACGTCATGCCTCCGCGATTGATTAGTATCCGGTGAATCTCGAGGATGGCGTCAACGCTCAGCTCTCCGTCGAGCGCCAGCGCGGTTTTCATAGCCTCAAGGTTTCCCCTGATAAGCAGTGCGTTTTGGGGTCCATCGTCACTGACCTCGGCAAGTGCCACGTTGCGCACGCTGGAGGTAAGGTTCTCGATTTGCGAGCTTGCAGCCGATTCGCTGCGCAGCAAGAGTGCTGGCAGGTCGTATCCTCGCTTGGCCTGTAGTGCGTCAAATCGCGAAAGCTCGCCGATAAGGGCTTCGACACGCGCGGCCAACGCGGTGGGCACTTCGAGCGGGAGTTCCGCGATATGCAGCGGAATCGCCGCCTGGTAGGTGGACCCAATCTTGCGCCTGCGGCTCTTTGGGATGGCCTCGAGGTCATCGGCGTCGGAGTGCCAAGGGAGGGTTTCGGATGTTATAGCTGGCCATTGGGTGTCCATGGGTTCCTCCAAAGCAATTCACTTCTGCTATGGCCATCTTAACGGAAGTGAATCACATTTCACTTCCGTTATTTCAAATTAGCGGAAGCGAAGAAATGGATCCCAAAGACATAGAGGGTCTATCTTTTACGCGAACGGCTCCCTTTGTGACCTGGGCGTTAAGTTGCTTGCTAAGGAGACTTTCAGGTGTATACCCCCTCTAAATTGCGGTAATATACAACATAAGTATCTTTAATGGGTGAATTCTATCGATTTCTCCTGGTAAAGATGCCTATCGAGTAATAACTGGTCGATTGCGGGCATGCTCGCAGCAGGCTAAGAGGTGGGAAATATGAGCGTCAAGAACAATGCAAGCGCAAAGCGTCGTGCCGGCGAGCACCCGCTGAGCCACAAGATCGCGTCTGTCGCCGCTTCGGCGCTGCTGGTTTGGTCCATGTGGCCCACCGGCGCCCTGGCCGAGGTTCAAAAAGAGCTGACTGCCGCGCAGGAAGAGACCGTCGAGCAGACGGTCGAGGTCCAGGATGACGCCGACGAGGCCGTCGATAGCCAGGAGTCTGTCGAGACGACCGAGTCTGAGGCTGAACCTGAGGTCGAGAAGACCGAGGAACCTGCGGCCGACGCCGACGAGCAGGCTGCGGACGAGCAGCCCGCCGAGCTCGCAGCCGACGAAGCTGAGAAGACCGAGGAGCTTGCGGCCGATGTCGCCGAGCCCGCCGCCGAGGCCGACATCGCCCTCGAGTTTGTGGCCTCGACCATCACCTACGCCAACCAGGTAATCGCAGCCCCCACGAGCAAGGTCACGGTCCCCACCTCCGATGACTTCAAGTTCACCGCCGCTGCCAACACTGGTTACGAGCTTGCCGAGGTCAGCATCTCGGTCAGCGGCTCCGATCGCAAGGAGCTGGATGCCGACGCCAACGGCACCTTTACCATCTCGGCCGCAGACATCGCTCAGGGCGTGACCCTCTACGTCGAATCCGAGCAGCCCGCTGACGCCGCCGCCACCAACCAGGTCATGGCCGCCGACGTCGTGGATGAGAACACCCAGATCGCTAGCGAAGACAACACTACTAATAATGATGTCCAGACCATCGATTCCGTCGAATCCGACGAGGATGCCGACCAATCCGATGTCGCAAACGAGCCGATGGCTATCGACGAGACCGTTTTGTTCACCGTCACCGGCAACGACACCCTCGAGGTCGGTAAGTTCGCCGTCTACACCGCTAACGATTTCTCCGGCGCAGTGACCTGGAGCACGTCCGACGAATCGAAGGCAACGGTTGACAGCAACGGCGTAGTGACTGCGGTGGCGAAGGGCGACGTAACCATCACCGCCACCTGCGG
>CAVEMP010000252.1:0-10486 GCA_963616835.1 uncultured Oscillospiraceae bacterium
AGGAAGCCCTGGAAACCGGGGCTGTTCGCGAGGCCGACGACATGGGGCGCCACACCACGGTGGCCCGGCGCATGGTGTCCATCCCGGGTGCCGGCGTGATCGTTGACGAGCCGGGGCTGCGCAGCCTGCCCATCGTGGGGCATGAGCGGGGACTGGCCAAGGTCTTTGGGGACATCTCGGAGGCCGCGCGCGAATGCCGGTTTAGGGACTGCACCCATACGCATGAGCCTGGCTGTAGCGTTCAGGCGGCGGGTTTCTCGGCGGTAAGGTTGGATGCATACCTTGCCTTAGCTGCAGAAATGCGAGAGAGCGCGGCGAGTTTGGACCCGGACGTGGTCATCTAACGCGGGGCAAATATGAAGGAATTGTGCAGGCGGCGACCGGGCTTGGTTGCCGCCTGCATTTTGGATGCAATTTGGACGCATTTTGGATTTGGCGCGTGAGCGCCCGCGTTACCGCTGCGTGATAGATTTCTGATAGAAACGTGATAGATTGCTGAAAGCGTTTCTTAAAATCCCAGGTAAATAGGCCTTTCTTGGGGTCAAAATCCTAGATATGCAACTAAGGGCACATCAAATATTTTGCCAAGGAGAAGCCATGAAAAGACGCATGAGGCTCATTGTCTCTGGCATGTGCGCGGCGGGCGCGGTGGTTTTGTGCCTGCTTTACGGCAACCACGTAGAGAGCCAGGCAGAGTCAATTCGTGCCGAGGCCGTGGCCCGCTACGGCGGCGAGGTCACGCGCCTTTTGGTGGCCACGAAGACCCTTGAGGCGGGCGACGTTGTGAGCTCGGCAAACGTGACCGAGAAGGAATGGCTCAGCGACCTTGCACCTAAGGGCGCCCTTACGAGCTTTAGCGACGTGGCCGGCAAGCAGGTAAGCGTGCCCGTGACGCAGGGCGCGCCGCTGTGCGAGCTTAACTTTCGCGAGAACTCAGCCATGGCGGAGGTGCCCTCTGGCTATGTGGCGCTGTCCGTGCCGTTGACGGACAAGCTGGGGCTGAGCTCGGCCGTTGAGGTGGGGACCTCGCTTGCGGCATATAGGGTGGCCGACAGCAAGACGTCGCTGCTCACGGCCGATGTCCAGGTACTTTTGGCGCCCAGCAACGACGGGTCGAGCGTGCTATCTAAGGGCACGCTGTGCGTGGCGGTGCGCCCGGCCGACGTCACGGGGCTGTTGAGTGCGAGCAGCGAAGGGTCGCTGCGGCTGGTAATTCCTGCGAGCGACATTGGGGACTTGAGCAGCGACGCGAACGGCGCGGCGCCCACGGAGGTCTTGCCCGAGACGGGCGGGACGGGTGACGCGGCGACCGATGCGGCGTCTGCGGCAGCTGATGCGACGGCCGGCACGTCCGCGGATGCGGCGGCGGGGCAGGCGGGACAATCCGAGCAGCCTGGGGAGGCGCAATGAGCGAGATGTGGATATGCTACGCAAGCGAGAAGTACTTCAAAGACGTACAGGTGGTTTTGTGTTCCGTCTCGCCGGATGCCGACGCACGGTTTGCGCAGGACCCCGACGAGCTGCGGCAATGGCTCGAGGGATCGGTGCCCGGCACCCTTAACGTCTTGGTCTGCTGCAAGGATGCCCAGGTCTCTGACATCAACCTTGCTGCGGCCCTGGCTCACGACGGCTATGCCCGCAGGGTCGTCCTGGCCCGTCACCACGCCTCTGGCTCGTTGCGCTCTCGCGCGTCTCGGGCGGGGATCGACGAGGTTATCGACCCGTGCGAGCTTGGCTTGGACGGCGCGCCGCCAGATATAGATGGGGATCTTTGGCCTGGCGGCGCGCCTGTTCCCTGGACCTTCTCGACGCGCGACTCACGGGTCCCGGGCGCGGTGGTGCCTACGGTGAGAAAATCATCGCCAGTCATGCCTCGGCCCCTACCGCCCGACGACCGGGCTCCCGTGATCGCCTTCTTCTCGGGGCGCGGTGGCGTGGGCAAGACCGCGATTGCCGCTGTGGCAGCCGCGACGGCCGAGCTTTGGGGCATGAAGGTAGCCCTTCTCGACATGGACCTCTCGTGCGGCAACCTGTACAGCCAGTTTGGGCTGCCGCGCGGCTTTGACCTGGCGGCCTATGCGCGCGAGGGCGTGCCGGAAGCGGGTGAGGCGGGCGTTGCCGTCACCGAGCGCCTACGGCTCTTTGGCCCCTGTGAGTCGCCGGAACACGCTGAGACGGTCATGCCGCTGACAGGGCCCTTGGTGGCGAGCCTGGCCGCACACTATGACCTGGTCTTGATTGACACATCGACTACGTTAACCGATGCCACGGCGCAGGTCGCACAGATGGCCGACCGGCTGCTGCTGGTGGGCGATGCGGCGCCGGGGGCGATTGCCTCGGTGGCGCGTACGAGCGGCCTTGCGGTTCGCCTGGGCGTGGCGCGCACGCGGATCGCGCGGGTAGAGAACAAAGTCAACCCGCGCTCACAGTTTGACATGACGCTTCCCCGGATGGAGGCGGGCCTTGAGGGTGCACGGCTCTTTCGCGTGGCCGATGGCGGCGACGAGGTCTGCGAGCTTTTGGGCGCGGGCCGGGCGCTGGACGTCTGCCAGATGAAGACCCCGTTTTCTTCTGCGGTGGCGTGGATGATGGCGCAGCAGTTGTCCGAGCTGGGTCGATTGCCCGATTGTGAGCAAGCGCAGGAGTCCCTGGCGCAAAAGGGGCCCTGGCGCAGAAGGTCTCTCTTCGCGTGGCAAAGGGAGGCCAGCTGATGAGCGTCCTTGAGCGCGTGATGCTGGCCAGCGGCGCGCAAGAGCGCGACGCTGCGCGCGGCATTGCGCTTCGCGAGGCGCGCGAACGTCTAAAGCGCGACCTTATCGGCGCCCTGGGTTTGTCGACGGTAGCCAAGATGCTTGCCGAGGACGAGGGCCGGGCCCGCACCGAGCTGGGGGTCACGCTGGATGCCCTGTGCAACTCGGGCGACTATGCGGACGTTCTTCTCGCCGAGAAAAGCCTGCTCATTTCGCAGGTGATCGACGAGGTTTGTGGCCTGGGGCCTATCCAGCCGCTGTTGGATGACCCTACGATCACCGAGGTCATGATCAACGGCACGCAGGCGCTGTTCTACGAGCGCGACGGCGAGCTGTTCCAGGCAGATATTGCCTTTGACTCCGAGGAGCAGATCCTCATTGTCATGGACAAGATCTTGGCGCCCCTGGGGCGTCGCCTGGACCGGTCGAATCCCATCGTGAGCGCCCGCTTGCCCAACGGCGACCGCGTGAACGCCGTGGCCTCGCCGGTGGCGGTGGACGGGACCTCGGTCACGATCAGGAAGTTCTCGGCGCAGGTGCGTACGCTGGAATCGCTGGTGAGTTTGGCGGCCCTGCCGGGGTGGTACGCGCAGCTCTTGAGCTGGGCGGTCAAGGCGCGGGCGTCGATCGCGGTCTGCGGCGGCACGGGCTCTGGCAAGACGACGCTGCTCAACGCCCTGTCTTGCGAGATAAGCCACAAGGAGCGCCTGGTCACGGTTGAGGACTCGGCCGAGCTGCGTTTTGACTCGCATCCCAATGTTGTAAGGCTCGAGGCGCAGGAGGCTTCTATCGAGGGCCGCGGCGAGACGACCATCCGCGAGTTGGTGAAAAACGCGCTGCGCATGAGGCCCGACCGCATTGTTGTGGGCGAGTGCCGCGGCGAAGAGGCCATTGACATGCTGCAGGCCATGAACTCGGGCCACCCGGGGTCGCTTACCACGCTGCATGCAGGCAGCGCCCAAGAGTCGATCCTGCGCCTGGTCTTGATGGCGCGCTTTGGTATGGACCTGCCGGCAGACGTCATAGAGGAGCAGATCGCAACGGCAATCGATCTGGTAGTGATGGCGCGCAGGCTGGCTGACGGCTCGCGCGTTATTGCCGACCTTACCGAGGTGAGCCGCGGCGAGAAAGGCCAGGTTGAGCTGCGGCGCATTGTGGGGTTTGACCTCGCGCGGCGCGAGTGGGCGCTGGAGGGCGAGCCGGCTTTTATGGGTCGCTCTGTTGAGGAAGGCACTTTGGACCTTGGGGAGGTGGAGGCGTGGAAGCAGTCATGTTGCTGGGGATAGCGGCGTGTGTGGCTGCGTGTGCTGGGCTTCTTATGCCGGCGTCTTCTCAGCCGCGTGTGCCCCTGCCGCTGGTACTTGAGCGGGCGCGGTTGTCTGCGCAAAGGTTTGCCTTGCTTTGGCTGGGGCGTCTGTCGCAGACGGCGGTGGTTGAATATTTGATGTCGCGTGGCTGCTGGGCGCGCACGGCCCGCAGGCTTGCGGAGTTGCCGCAGGTGGCGCAGCTGCGTGTCTCGCCGCATGTGTGCTGCGCGGGCGCGCTTGCCGCGCAGGTTGCGGGCGCGGTGCTGGTGGGGGTCCTTATGGGTTCTGCCGTGTGCGTGCCCGTGGCGTTTTGCGTGGCTCTTGCGGCGGTGCCCGCCGTCGATACGCGGGCCCTGGACCTTGAACGTAAGAAGACTATGGCCCAGATGCCGCAGGTCTTTCGCACCCTTTCGGTTGCCATGGGGTCGGGGCAGACGTTGACCCAGGCCGTCGAGTACGTGGGCGCCCACTCAACGGGCCAGGTGAGTGAGTGCTTTTCTCGGTTGGGCCTGCGCCTTAAGTGCGGCCAGACGACCGAAGAGGCCCTGGGCTGCCTGCACGATGAGCTTGACGCGCCCGGCATCGGCCTGTTGTCGACGGCCTTGGTGGTGGCGCATCGCACGGGAAGCCCGTTGCGGCATCTCTTTCAGAAGTCGGCGCTTTTGGTCGAGCGACAAAGCGATTACGAGCGCATGCTGGCCGTCAAAACCGCCCAGGCGCGTCTCTCGGTGCGGATCGTGTGCCTGCTGCCGGCGCTTTTGGTGGTGTGTCTCACGCTCATCTCGCCGGATTTCCAGCGTGGGCTTCTTACCCCCTCGGGCTTTGGCTGCGTGGCGGTGGCGGCATTGCTTGACCTGCTGGCGGTTGCGGTCGTGCGCCACCTGATCAAGGGAGTCTTGTGATGGACGGCGCAGGGGCTTGCCTGCTGGGGGCCATTGGCCTTTGCGCGGCGCTGCCTGCGGGGCTTCTAATCCAGGTGGGGGAGGACGACGCGTCAGCGCTGGCGTGGTTGCCCGGGAACACGGACATTGACGGGCTTAGGGCGGCCTTGCAAAAGGCGGCGTTTGTCGAGCGCTTTTCGGCGGCGGCAAACGGGTCTAGAAAGCGCGGCGAGTGCCTGGCCGAGCTACCCGTCATGTTGGACGTTGTGACCTTGGGTTTGTCGGCGGGCCTGTCCTTTGACTCGTCCCTGGGGCTCTACTGTGCGCGCTACCACAACGAGCTTGCGCAAGCGCTTTCGGGCGCGATGTTGTCGTGGCAGATTGGGGCCCGTACCAGGGAAGAGGCCCTTCGTGGCCTGGAAGAAGAGTTGGGAATCGCGGCTATGGGACGGTTTGCCCATGTGGTGGGCGAGTCCTTGACCTTTGGCACGCCGCTGGCCGAGGCACTTGAGCATCAGGCGCAGGCCATCCGCGACGAGCAGCGCGCCCAGGTAGAGGAAGAGATCGAGAAGGTCCCGGTCAAGATGCTTGTTCCCTTGGGGACGTTGATCGTTCCCGCGATGTTGTTGGCGATCCTGGGCCCGCTTTTGGGCTCGGCGCTTGTGGTTGGTTGATATGAGAGGAGAAGAACATGGACGAGGCGGCAAAGGTAATGACGCAAAAGGCGATGGCCGTGCAGGCCAGGGCGCGGGAAATCCTGCGGGATCAAAGCGGCCAGGGCACGACCGAGTACGCCATCTTGGTAGGCGTTTTGGTGGTCATCGCGATCCTGGCCATCGTGGCGTTTCGCGAGAAGGTCTCGGAGCTGTGGGCTGCGATCACCGAGGGCATCAACTCGCTGTAGCGCTTGCGGCGGCCCTGTGCGTGGCGCTGTTGATTGCGGCAACGGTCGTCGAGCTGGGTTCTGACGGGGATGCTTCTTTGGGTACCGGGGCAAGCGACGCCCCGGCACAAGGCGGCGAGAAGTTCTCGGCATCTGCGTCTGACGACGAGGACCTTTTGGACTCGGCCTTTGACCTGGTGGGACTCGATAGCGAGGGGCCTGCCAGGTCATGGGAGGCCGTCTCTCTTGAAGAGGGCGCTTCTCAGCTGTTGGACGAATACGCGCAGGATGGCGCGTGCGCGCTTGCGCAGTCTGGCTACCTCGACCTGCAGGGGCACGTATGGGGCTGCGTGGTGACGGGCGAGGGCTGGGCAGACATCTGCATCGTTAAGCAGGCTGACTCTGGCGAGGCGGCGCAGGTGTACTGCTGGCGCATTGACCAGGAGAGCGTGGCTCAGGGGCTTGGTGAATGAGACGAGGAAGGCAACCATGAAGAAGGCGATTCAAACATTGATGTGTGCGACGCGTGGCACGCGCGGGCAGTCGACCCTTGAGTACCTACTTATCATGAGCGCCTTCGCTGCCCTTGTGGCGGGGCTTGCGGCCCTGTGGCGCTGCGCCCAGGCGGGTAAGCTGCAAGAAATCGCTATAGCGGCCACCTCGCACTCTGCGGCAGAAGGTGTGGTTGCCGCCCTCAAAGACGTGCTGGGGTACTGAGATGAGCTGGGTTATCTCGCAACAGGACGGCCAATCGAGTGTCGAGGCGGCGCTGCTCTTGCCGTCTCTCATGGTGGTGCTCGCGCTGTTGATCCAGCCGGCGTGCCTTTTGTACACGCGCGGCATCATGAGCTCGGCTGCCAACGAGGCGGTGCGCATGTTGGCAACCACGACCAATAAAGACGAGGTCACAGCCTTTATCAAGAGGCGGTTAGCGGCTGTGCCCGAGGTCTCGGTTTTTCACAGCGGCGGCGCGGACGACTGGGTGGTCGAGGTCGAGCAGGGCGACGAGATGAGCATCGCCGTCACGGGGCACGTAAAGCCGCTGCCGCTGATGGGGTTTATCTCGGCTGCACTGGGCGCGTCCGATTCGTCGGGCTTGGCGCTGAGCGTCACGGCAAAGGGGAAGAGCCAACAAGTCTGGGTGGAGGGGTCCTACGATGACTGGGCCAATCTGTGGAGCTAAAGCGTGCGACGCCGCGGCCGCGCCGTGGAGCCCCTTGTCTGTCTTTCTCAAAGACGAGGGCGGCTATACGACGGTGTCCATGGCGGTGGCCCTGCTCGTGAGCCTGTCGTTGGTTTTCGCCGCCGCCTCGACGCAGTGGGTAACCTCGCGCGCCGCCGAGGTCCAAGAGGTGGCCGATGCCTGTGCCCTTGCGGGGAGTAACTCGGTGGCGGCATTCTCGACCGTGGCGCAGGTGCTCGATGCTTGCGTGCTGAGTATGGGCCTTGCGGGCATGGTGAGCCTGGGCGCGGGGCTTGTGGCTTCATGCGTTCCGGGGATGGCCGGCGGCGCCACGACGCTGGTCGACTCGGGCTCTAAGCTGCTGGAAACCAGGAGGAACTTTGCCAAGAGCGCGGCCCAGGGGCTCGAGCGGCTCGAGACGATTCTGCCGGGTGTGGTTATTGCCAACTCGGTCTCGTGCGCGTCGGCTAACTCGAAGGAGGGACTCACGTACTCGGGTTGCGCGGTGCCGTTTCCTTTGGAGTCGCAGTCAAATTACTCGTCGCTCATGACGGATGCCGATGACTCGGGCATCAAAGATTTATCCAAGAAGCTGCAGGATTTATCTAGCAGGTCGGCCGAGGCCAAGGAACGCGCGTCTGCGGCCAAGCTGCGTGCCTGGGTGGCCGATTGCGTGGCCGACCCGTACTGCCTGCGCGAGCGTGCGCAGCGCCTTGCGGGCTTGGGGGGAACCCTCAACCCGCAGTATGCCTTTGTGGACAACTGGACCTTTGGTGCGGCGCTTTCGCGTGCGCGTAACTACTACGCTGCCCGCTCGGCGTCTTGCACCGTTGCGGGGTCCAACCCCGAGGAGCTTACCGACGCCGCTTGTAGAAAGGTGTTCTACGACTTTGCGCTGGAAGAAGTGAGGGCTGCCACGTACAGAGAAAACGCCGATGGGACGATATCCGCGAATTTCCCCGAGTTTCCGCGCAACACGCAGGAGATGCGCGAGTCTGCGCTGTACACGCGCAAAGTCTGGCCCTGCACGGCGGGGGAGAGCGGGACGGTCATGCACAGCTCGCTGCTCTGTCCGGCGGCGGCCTCGGCAGTAACGGGGTACATCTCCCTGGCCGAGTTCGAGGGCGGCTCCGCGCAGGCATGCGCGACGTGTCAGATGGATGCCGTGGACATGGGCTCGGTCGCCGCTGCCACGACCTCGACCTCGTCGGGTTTCGAGCATTATTGGCAGATCGTCGTCGAAGCCTCACGGGAATACGCGCAGGCTATGGAGGACTATGCCAAGACCCAAGACGACCTTAGGGACGTGGCGCAAGAGGGTAAGCAAACCTTCAAGGATGCGCTGGACAGCCTGGGTACCCTGCGTCCTAAGATCTGTCCGCCCGGTGCCTGGGGCTGCATTTCGCTTGTCACTCGCGATGCAGGGACGGCCGTGCCCAACAGGCTCACCGGCGCTTTCTTGACGGCGGCCGAGCTGCCAAGCGGCATCGCGATATCCGGGGCGGCGTTGGCGCCGGACGCGACGACCCAGGACAACAATGTCTTGGCCAGCTTTCTTGACGGCCTGGACGCGCAAGACTCGCTGTTTGTGGGGATGGCCGACGGCGTGGCCACCTTGTGGTCCAACCTGCTTTTGAGCTACGGGGCAACCTACGACAAGGTGGGGTCTGTGGGCTCGGATTTTCTCGACAAGGTGGATGGGGTCTTGGGCGGCTCTGCCGGCTCGTGGCTCAAGGGAAAGATCAAAGACATCATGGAACAGCTTGGCCTTGAGCCCTGCGACCTGCGCCTGCGAAAGCCCGTGCTGGTCAACACGTCCAAGATCTTGGCTAAAGCGGGATACGAGAAGGACCAGACGCTGCGCCAGCTCATCAATAGCCTGCCAGACAACGGGACAGCTTATGACTATGCCCGCGCCTTTGGCATCTGGCTGGTAGACGAGCTGGACCTCAAAGAAGTGACCGTGGCCGAGATCTCGATTCCTGGCACGAGCGTCACAATCCCGCTCAAGGTCGATTTGGCAAAGCTGCTTGGGGACTCGTCATGAAGTGGGGTGGGAGGCTGCAGGCTCACGTGCGCTTGGCGGGCTCGTCTGGCCAGATGTGCGTCGAGGCGGCGATCGTTTTACCGGTTGTCCTGGTATGCGCCCTAATCGTCTATAACCTTATGCTCTTCATCGACGCCTGTGCTGCTTTTGACCGCATTAGCCTCAACGCCGTGGTGACGCAGGGGGTCGCGCCCTCGGGGGAGCAGGGCATCGCCGCCTCTGTCCAGGCGGTCGAGGAGGCCATAACCTCATCGTTGGGGCATGAGGCCAACTGCGAGGTGGAGGTCACGGCCCAGAAGCTGGACGAGCCCGTGTTGAGCTCTTCCTTTGTCATCTCGCCGTTCCTCACGCGCTTCACCTGCACGCTGCGCTTCAAGCCGTGGCCTAGGCTCATGCGGATGCCGGGAATAACGCTCGAGGCTCCGCTTTACCTGGTACACGAACGCACTTTAGTTGTCGACCGATTTAGACCCGGGGTGGTGGTGTGACATGACGCTCGCAAGGCTCAAGGCGGACGAGGCGCCCGAAGCTGTCTTTGAGTTCACGGTGCTTTCCAGCTGGCTGGGGCGGCTGCGTGGCCTTTTGGGCACCGGGCCGGATGCCGGTCCCGTGGCCCTCACGCGTTGCTCGTCGATTCATACCTTTGGCATGAACTACCCCATTGACGTGGCTTTTATTGGCGAGAGAGGCGAGGTCTTGAGCGTTCATCGCGCGGTTGGGCCTGGTCGGTGTCTTGCCGAGGTACGGGCGGCCTGTGTGTTAGAGAGACCTCACGTGGCCGAGGGCTGGGTAAAGCCCGGCCAGCATCTTTGGATCAGCGCGATAAGCGCAGGGTTTTGATAGGGGAGACAAACATGGAAGCCGCGTTTGGCTACAAGACCTGCCCGCGTTGCGGCGAGAAGCTCTTTGACGACATGGAGACGTGTTACGGGTGCCTGTATCGGTTTAAGGAGCCGCCGGCGTCTGGGGCGGCGCCGGAACCCGAGCCAAAATCCGAACCGGGCATCTACGATGTCGAGGAGCCAGATTACCTCTGCGAGGATGAGCCGCCTGCGCCTCTCGCCCCAACGTGGGCCGTGCGGGTAAAGACTGCCCTCTCAGATACGCTTCTGCCGGTTTCTGCCTCGGGCCTTCTCATAGGCCGCGCGGGCGACTGCGACGTGGTCTTGCACCAACGAAGCGTATCGGAAAAGCACCTGCGGCTCACCCCGGCACCCGATGGCGTGGAGTTCCAGGACCTGGGCTCGACCAACCCGGCGCTGTATAGGTCAGAACCAATTTGCGATGCCGTGCTTGTTGGCTGCGGCAACGCGGTGGAGCTGTGCGGCGCGATTCTTGAGGTCGAGCGGGCGCCCTAGCAAAGGCCTGCCTCGGGGCGCGGGCGATTGGGCTACACTTCCAAGTAAAGCTAGTGGCTCTTCTCGCTACGGACGAA
>CAVEMP010000253.1:0-9738 GCA_963616835.1 uncultured Oscillospiraceae bacterium
TGGAGTTCGACCACGTCATCATCCCCGACGCGCAGGCCGAGGTCTACCCCGACACTCCCCTGTCGCGCCGGCGCCTCTACACCGCGATCAGCCGCGCGATGCACAAGATCACGATCTTCTCGCAGGGAGAGATGACGCCGCTTTTGCAGCAGTAGGGCCAGCTAGACAAAATCCCCTGCATTCCATGCCATATTTGGCCTCAAAAACAGCACGGAATACAGGGGATTTTGACACCGGATCCGCGCGACACTTCGCGCGGACCCGTTTTTTAGCGAGAAGACCTACCAGGCCACCAGCACAAGAAGCACTAGGCTCACGGCGGCCAGGACTAGCGTTGGCACGCCGCCCACGCGCTCTACCAGGCCAACCTTGGACTGACCCTTCTTGCGGCGCGGGGCCGCGAGGTTGACCAGGACGTGGGCCACGCAGCCGCAGGCCACGCCAACGGCGAGGTTGGTGGTCAAAACCGTGGCGGCAACGGTGGCGCCAAAGGGAGCGACCTGCGCGGCGTCGCGCACATCGATGGTCACGGCGCGCATCGCCATGCCCACGCCCACGATGACCATGACCGCGTCGGCAACCGAGAAGCTCGTCTGCGCCAAAAGCTGCATGGTGTAGCCGTAGTGGCCGTACATGTTGAAGCTAATCGAATACGAGGTAATAGTCGCGCACAGCGTGGGGATGACCCACACCACGGCAGACAGGCCAAAGACCACGGCGGCGACAACCGCCGCAAGGCCCGAGCGGGCGCGGTCGCGGGCGCCGGCCACAGACTCCTTGCCCACGGCAACCGGCGAGGCGCCCAGCAAGGCGCTCACCACATTGGCGGCTCCGTTGGCAATAAAGACCAGCTCGCGGCCCTTCTCGGCGTCGGCGCCGCCCTTGTCCAAGCCGCAGACGGCGTCGCAGGCGTCGACGGTCGACTCGGCATCGGCCGCAAACATGAACACGTAGCTCAAAAGCGTCGAGCCCAACAGCACGCCCAAGTTGCCGCCGTTGCCGGTAAAGCCACTAAAGTCGAAGCCCTGCGTGAAGACCTTGGCAATGCCCAGGTTGACGATAGCGGCAGAGAGGTGCGCCTGCATGGCGTCCTCGGAACCCGCCATCCACAGGCGACCCCACAAAAACGACAGCGCAAAGTTAAAGTTCTTCCAGTTAACGCCGCAGGCCAAGACGGTTGCCAGCAGGAAGAAGACGGTACCCACCGCAAGGGCCTTGCCATAGGGGGTCTTCTTGGCGCGGCCAACCAAAAACACGACAAAGGTCAAGACCACGGCGATGGCCGAGATAAGCATCTGCGGGTGGTAAATATCGGTGATGTACGAGAAGTCCGAGATGTGCGTCATGCCAGAGAGCCCCACGAAGCCGCTGCCCATGTTGGCAGCCGTGCCGTAGTTGGGCATCAGGTTGGACGACACCGAGAAGAGCCCCGTGAGCTGCGCCGCCACCCAAGCCATCAAAAGGCCGGCCGCAGCGGGAAGGGCGGCCCTCACCGGCGCGGGAAGAGCGGCCGCAATCGCGCGGCGCACCTGCGGCACGACGCAAAGTGCCAGGTAGATGACATTGGCCACAAAGCAAATGGCCAGCATGTTGTAGTAGGTAAGCCCGGCGTTGAGGCTCACGGTGCTCACCAGCACGCAGGACAGAGAAAGGCTAGAGACCTGGACAAAGGGCCTGCGGGCCACAAGGCCCATGAGCAGCGTGCCCACGCAGGCGGCCAGCATCGAAGCCAGCCAGGTCATGGCATAGACCTCGCCGTTGGTGGCGATCTGGTTCATGGTGGACTCGGCGTAGTTCGTGACAAACAAGGTCGCCACCAGCTGCATGTTCATGAACATCCCGCACACGGCGAGAAACGCCATGCCAATGCCGGCCACGATCTCGCCGCTAAAGGTGCCGCCGCGCTCGGCATAGCCAAAGAATCCGTTGAGCGGCGTCGGAGCCTTTTTCTTCTTTCTCTTGGCGCCCGCCGGCTTGGCCGCGGCGCCCTTGTTGGTGATGGCAGTCATCAAACACACCTCGCATCAGGTAAAAACGTGGCTCTTGCAAGAAATCAAATAAGGGCCGCGCGCCCCCGGGAAGAGGAGAGGGGCGCGCGGCAAGGGGGGAGGTCACCTACGAGACAAGCTCGCCTTTGGTGGTCTGCGAAGAGGCGCTGTCCACGCGACCGGGCTGAGCGCCGGCAGAGGCGGCAGCACCGCCCGCGCCAAGCTCGGGGTCGGCCCAAAGGCTCGACTTGGCGGCGACAAACTCGCCGGTTGGAGCGTCGGCGGTCACGGTGAACTCGACCGCGTCGCTGGGCTTGGAGTCAGACACCTTGCCGTCGCTCGAACCCTTGGCCGTGGCGGTCACGTAGTAGGTGCCGGCGTCCAGGGTGTCCAGAACCGCCTGCGGGGTCAAGCCCACGGGCTCGGTCACGGCCATGGGCCCCGCCGAGCCGCCCTCGGCGGGCTGCAGGTACTTGTGCAGGGCATTTGCGTCGGTCGTCCAGTTGGTACCGGTGACCCAAGGACCGCTCGCCGCGGCAGGGGCCAGGTCAGAGAGGTCGGCCGTCTGCGTCTTCACCGGCGTGGTGCACGCCGCGTCAGAGTAGACGTTGAACTCGACCTCGGGCATGCGCTGCTGCTCATACCAGTCGGACAAGGTGAAGCAGTCGATGTAGAACTCGGCCTGCTTGCCGTCGGCCAAAACCATCATCTCGGGCTTCTCCATAGTGCCGCCCACGCCCAGCTGGTAGACGTAGCTCTGCACGTCGGGGGCGGCCTTCTCGCTACCCGAAGAGGCAAAGCTCACAAGGTTGAACCTGTACTGTCCCCAGCCCAGGGTGCTCAAGTCGACGCTGCCGGAAAGCTCGCCCGAGCCGCCGTTGATGCGCCTGGAGGTGGCCAGGTACTCGTCGGTGCCGCCGTCGTTGCTGGCGGGATAGACGCGCAGGAAGTAGTAGCCAATGCCCTCGTCGTTGGACGTGAAGGTGAACTTGCCGGTCGCAAAGTCGATGGCCAGGTCGCTGGGGGCGGCCAGGGTGTCGGCTGACTGCTGGGTCGCGGTCGCGGTCGTCGTCGAGCTCGACCCGCCGTCCGTGCTGCCGGAGCCAGAACCGCAGCCCACAAGGCCCAACCCCAAAGTGGTAGCCAAAGCGCAGGTCATGATGCCGGCGCCAATACGGCGAGCAACAATGTTCTTCTGCGTCATGTTGATTCCTTCTCTCAATAAAGTCCAGGTCAGCGGCCTAGGACTCGTCCTCGGTATCCTCGGCGTCGTCCTCCTCGTCGTCAAAGGAGCCGCCCTTCTTCTTGAGCGCGACAAGCACGCCCGCGATCACGGCCGCGGCGGCCACGCCGCCCGCTGCAATAGCGCCGGTGGGAACGCCCGAGCCAGAGCTGGCAGACGTCGTGGTTGTCGTGGTGGTCACCACGTTGCCCTCGGCGTCCTTGCCATGGGGGCCTGCGTACTGATACATGGCGTAGCGAATCACGTTGTGCAGGCACTGCTGGGCGTAGGCGTACTCGGTGGCGTCGCCGTAGGCCGCGACAGTGGTTGCGTTGTTGATGTAGCCGCCGTTGTTGAGAATGGCGCCGTCGATGGAAAGCATCATCTGGGGCGAGTTGTAGACGTCGCCGTCATTGCCGTCGCCGTCGGTGATGAGGAAGCCGTACCAGTTCCATTCCTTGCGCATCATGGTCACGTACATGCCGTAGTGGAACCACGAAAGGCCAATGCGGTTGAGCGAGCCCATGACGCCGTTGACGCCAAACTCCTTGATCGAGATCTCGTACGGGCGCATGTACAACTCGCGGATTGCCTGCTCAGAGGCCCAGCAGGTGTTGCCGCCGCGGTTGGTATCGCCATCGTTCATCGAGCAGTGCTTGATAAAGACGTTGGTGCCGGTGGACATGATGCCCGCAGCCGCGTTGCCGCCGATCTTGCCCGAGATAAAACCGTCCTCGGAGTAGTACTCGAAGTTGCGACCGCCAAAGGGGCTGCGGTGCAGGTTCATGGCCGGGGCATAGGCACCCTGGACGCCCGAGAGAATGGCCTGGTGACCATAGGCGACGCCCTCGGCGTAGGCCAGCTCGGTGTTCCAGGTGGCGGCGATCACCACGGCGCAGGGGAACCAAGTGTTGCCCTCGCGGCTGCCGTTGGCGGGCTCGCCGGGGCCGTCCTGGCACTTCTGCTGCGGCATGCCCACAGACTGAACCGCCGGGACCTTCCAGCCCGAGTTGCCCTGGACCTCGATGGCCTCGTCGATGGAGGTCATGTTGGCCAGCTTGTTCCAAGCGTCAAGACCTTCCTCGGTCTCGATAGAAACGCCGGCAAGGTCATCGATGGTGAGCTTGTGAGAAGCGCCGGAGGGCTGGTCCTCCACGATCTTGGGCACGCCGTCGCCCACAGTCTCGCCCTCGACCACCCAGTAGGTCATATCCCAAGCCGGGAAATCCATGGAGCTCACGTCAATGCCATCGGGGGTCTTGGCCGAGAAGGGCATCATGTTGGCGCCCTTGGCGTAGAGGGTCTCGGTGACGGAGGTCTTGACGCCCTTGATGTAGGTCTCAAAGGTATAGGGGGTCTCGGTCTTGCCGGAGGACTCCAGAACCGCCTTGGCGGCCTCGGTCATCTGCTCGTTGGGCGTCTCGTCCGAGGTGTGGGTCATGATCTGCTTCAGGCCCGCGGCAATGGCGGCGCGGGACAGGTAGCCGTCGAGCATGTTGCCGTCGCCCGCGGTGACGTCGTCCATGGAGTTCTTGGCAACCTGCGCGTCGCCGTCGCGCGCGCCGGCATAGGTGGCGCCAGCCACGTCACCGGACTCATTGTAGATGATCGCGGCGCTCAGGGTTGCCTCAACAGAGGCGCTGGACTCGTTGTCTGCGCCCTTCTCGCCCCACTGGTGAGCGTCCTTTTGCACGTTGAACTTGTAGGTGCCGTTCTCCAAGACATAGCAGCCCTGGCCAAAGCAGTCGTAAGCGGCCACGTCGTCGGTCTTGAAGGTCAAGGTGACCTCGGCGGACTTACCGGCCTCGATGACGTCGGTCTTGGCAAAGGCGACAAGGGTGACCTTGGCCTTCTCCAGGCCCTTGCCCTTGATGCCAAAGTTTTCGGTGTCGGTCTGGTAGGGGGCGTCCATATAGAGCTCGACGACGTCCTTGCCGGCAACCGAGCCGGTGTTGGTGACCTTGACAGTCACGGTGTTGGTGCCGTGGGCGGCCAGCTTGACGTCAGAAGAAGAGATCTCCTCGGTGAACTCGGTGTAGGACAGGCCAAAGCCAAACGGATACTGGACAACCTGGTTATAGCCCTTGACCGAGCCGTTCTTGAACGTAAGGCCCGTAAAGTCGGCAGAGTCAAAGCAGCCCTCGGCGGCCGCCGTCTCGAAGTAGCGGTAGCCAACGTAGATACCCTCTTCGTACTGGTAGAAGGTCTGGTTGCCCTGCTGGGTGCCCATGCCCACCTGGCCGGTTGCGATGGTGACGTTGGTGTAGCGGTTGTCGTCAGTGTTGTAGTAGGTAGGGTTGGTGGTCACGTCGTAGGTGTAAGTGTCCACCAGGCGGCCCGACGGGTTGTTGCGACCGGTGATAAGCGACGCGACACCGGTGACGCCCGCCTCGCCGGGGTGGCCGATCCAGAACATGCCGTCGACGTTGTACTCTTCGGACTCGGCAAAGCCCAGTTCCATGGCCGCGGCAGAGTTGACCAGCACGATAGTGTGCTTGTAGTTCTCTTTGCAGAAGGCGAGAAGGGCCTTCTCGCGATCGTTGAGCTCAAAGTAGGTCGAGCCGGTAAGGGTAGAGCCGTCGCCGTCGTAGTCCATCGAGGGGCTGGCGCCCTCGGCACCGGAGCGCGAGAAGGTCACAATCGCGTAGTCGGTGTAGCCGTCGGCGCACAGGGTCGACTTGGCGCCCCGGTAGGTCTCGACGGGGAACTCGTGGACGTACTGGTACTCTTCCCAGGTGTTAGAGCTGCCCATGCCGCCAAACATCGAGCCAGAGTCGTTGGACTTGTCGGCACCGGGGTCGGCAGAGGAGACGCCGCGCGAGCCGCCGCACTGTTCCTCAAGCCAGCTCCAGGCGGCCGAGTTGACGTCCAGGCCGGCCTCGATCATGGCATCGCCCATCATGACGGTGTTCTCGTCGTCGGCGCCGCCGGCAGAGCCCGTGCCGCCCAGGACATAGTTGTAGGACATGGCGCCCAGCAGGGTAACCTTGGAGCCCTCGGCAAGCGGCAAGACGTTGTCCTTGTTGCGCAGCAGGACCGCGCCCTCGGCGACGAGGTTCACGCAGGACTCATAGCCCTCGTTGTAGCAGTAGTCGGAGTCATAGGACTGAGCCGCGCCGGCGTCGTCCGCGCCCTCGGCCGCCAGGGCCGTGACGGGGGCCGCCAGCTGCGCCGCGCTCAGGGTCGCGGTGCCCGCAAGGCCCAGGCCCGCCGTCTTGAGGAAGTTGCGCCTCGAAATACTAGCCATTCTCTTCTCCCTTATCTGATGGTTTTTCTTTAGGCAAGACGGGTGGCCCTTCTCGCTCTCCTTCCTCCCCTTGCCACCCGGCAAGCCCGGCCCGCATGCGCGCGAGCCCTTGTATCGGCATTTAGTTTGGGTTCGAAAAAGGGGCAGCTCAACGGCTTGGGAACAAGGCGGGGCCAAGGGGTACAAGCGGAGAAGGGCCGCGGTACCTGCGGCGCATTGGACGGCACGAGCGGTTGGGCAAGCACGCAGGGCCGCCGTCCACCGCCGCAGGGACGCCGGGTGCGCGCCATCCGCCCGCACGTTCCCGCGCGGCCGCCGGTTGTTCCGGCGGCCACGAGCCGGGAGCGCGCCGAACGCCCTGACGCCCGTCTCGCCGCCCGCCCGGCCCCGCGCACAAAAAAGCCCCCGCCAAAAGGCAGGGGCACAACAAACACCGCATCTACCAGGTGCGCGTTAGAAAACAACCCGGTCGTTGTTCTGGATAAACTCCAAGAGCCTCTCGCGCGTCTCGCCTTCTTTGCGCCGGCTCACGGGGAGCTTTTCGCCGTTGGTCAAGGTCACCTCGCCCGAGCCCACCACCTCGATAAAACGGTAGTTGACCAGGTACCCCTTGTGGATGCGCATGAAACCCTCACCCGCCAGGTTTTGCTCAAGCTCGCCCATGGTCTGGCGCACCTTGATGGGTTCTTCTCGCCCCTCCACATGAACGGCCTGGTACTTGCGCTGGCCCTCGATGTAGACAATCTGCTCGACCTTCACCGGATAGACGGCCTCGGAGTCGCGCAGCACGACGGTCGACTGGTTGTGGCGCCGCGCGCGGTTCTTGAGGTAGGTCCCCACGACCTCTGACATGTCGGACAAAAAGCGGCTCTTGCGAATGAAGCCCACCGGCGAGACACGCAGCGAGTCAAATACCTTGTCCTCGCGGTTCGAGATATACATGATGTCGACGGCGTCGCGAGCCTCGCGCAGCTGCTTGGCAAATGTGATTCCATCAAGGCCCGGCATGTCGATGTCAAGCAACAGCAGATCGTAGCGGCGCGTGGGGATTACGCGCGACAGTTCCTCGGCAGACGAGAAGAGCGTCGTGGCGGCACTCACCCCGTGGGCCGCAAAGACATCCTTAAGCGAGCTTGATATGATTCCCAGCGCAGCCTGGTCGTCGTCGCAGACCGCGACCCTTAGCCTCTCTGCCATAAGCGTTATTCCTTCCCTTTTACGCCCGCGGCCAGCATGACGTCGGCCTCGAACGTGTCCCCTTTTGCCTTGAAGCGAGCCACCCCGTTGTAGCGGCCCGCGATGCCCTCGACAACCTTCGTGCCAAAGCCGTGCAGCTCTTTGTTGGACTTTGAGGTTAGAAGGCGCCCCTCTGGGTCGCGGCGCACCTTCCTGGGATTGCACGGGTTGGCCGTCGAGAAGACAAAGTAGCCGCCCGCGGGCTTGATCGTGAGTGTGACGGGGCCCTGGGGCGAGCCGCTGGCCAAGGCCCCCTCGATAGCGTTGTCCAGCAGGTTTGCCACAAGGCTAAAGACGTCCTTGTCGGCAAAGGGCAGCCCTTCTGGCACGGCAAGCATCGTCTGAATCTGCACGCCCTTGCTGCGCGCGAGCGACATCTTAGCATTGACCACGGCATCTACCAGCGGGTTTCCGCATGACACGTAGTGCAAGACGTCATAGTTTATGGCCTGGCAGTCCTCGAAGAAGACGCGTAGGCGCTCGTAGTCGCCCGCGGCAAGAAGGCTTGCCATGTAAGCGTCGTGGTTCTTGAGCTCGTGGCGCATCTCGCGCATGTTCTCGTTCATCGAGCGGGTGACGCCCATCATAGCCGCGGCGTCGCTCTCGCTCTTTTGGGTGACAAGAAGCTCGGCGCGTTGCTCGTGCTCGGCGGCCAGCACATAGAACATGATGTAAGCAAAGATAATGAGCAAAAAGAAGCTGATGTCCACCAGCAAGTTCACCATCGAGGCCGATTGGTTGACCTGGCCAAGCACGTTGGCGGCGTACGAGTAGCCCTGCAGCTCTTTGAAACCGCTCATGAAAAGGATGAAGCTGTAGGCCGCAGCAACGCCAAAGACGTCGATCGCTACAATGAGCGCCGCGAACTTCTTGGGCACGTAATGGAAGCGGTCGATGGAGAAGATGCGCAGGACAACGGCCGAGGCAAGCATCAAAACGTACGAGATCGCGCTGGGAATGGCCGGCCACCAGGACAAGCGCATGATCTGGGGCAGCGCGGCCGCAAAGATGCCGGTCATGCTCACCACAATCATGAACGACGTCATGAAGGTGGAGAAGCGTACGACCTTATCGGTGAGGGTGCATCTTGCGCGCGCGAGGCCATAGATTGCCAAAGCGCAGGTCAGCGAGGGCAGGGACGGCCCTGCCGAGGCGGTGAGGCCAAACGGTAGGTTGAACGCGATCCACAGCGCGTTTTCGAGGGTATATACCAGGACGGCCTCGGCAATGCATGACGCCACGGCGCGGGCGCGGGGCTTAAGCTCGCCAAACAGAATCACCGCGCAGACGGCAAAGAGCGCGTCGGTGACAAAGGTGCCGACGTTGACCTCCTGACCAGAGATTAGGTTGTACAGTTCCATGCGCCGTTCCCTCCCAAGTTCGCGCGCATCTGTTGCCTTCTGAGCTTGAGTGTATCGCGGGCGGGCGGCGCGGCAGGGGCCTTCTCGGCAGGCGGGGGCGTAAGGAGCCGGTCGTTCCCGGGCGGGCGCCGTTTGTGACGGGGTCGCCGAGGGTCTTCTCGCCGCGCTTAAAGAATCCCCTGCTTTTTCGGTCAAAATAAAGCTCAAAACTGACCGGAAAAGCAGGGGATTTTGACACCGGATCCGCGCGGCACTTCGCGCATGGCTTCTGGGCCGGCGAACACGTGTCTTTGAACGATATGCGGTTGGAATCGACACGTGTATTACTTTGTCTTTTGGAGATATGCAATTTGCAAAGACACGCCGTTCAGGGGCAATTTTGGGCCTCTGGGCGGCGCTTCTTTAAGCGCGGCTTAAACAAACCAAATGGATAAGCGCTAAGCTTGGCTGGTATCGCCCGCGACCGCCGTAGTTCAAACGCCGTATGTTGGGAGCCTCGCATGAGCGAATCCAAAGACCCCAAGCACACCCAAGACACGCCAGAAGATGCCGAGAAGACCACCGAGGTGCCCGCCGCCGCGACCAGCGACGCCCCCGAGCCGCTGCAGGTCCTGGCCCCCGACGGCTCGATCGCCGAGACACAAGAAGACCTGGAGGCCCGTCTTGCCATGGAGGGCCTCATGC
>CAVEMP010000254.1:0-9675 GCA_963616835.1 uncultured Oscillospiraceae bacterium
CGGCTCCGTGGGCCTGAGCAAGGCCATCGAGGCCATCCAGTTCGTGCTGGAGTAGGCCCCATGGACACCGTCGTCCTGATAGCCCTCGGGGCAATCCTCGTCGCCGAATGGGTCGCGTTCGCCGAGAGCATCAAATAATCAACCGTCTGCAGCGGTGAGAAAGCCCCCTCTCGGGTCTCCGGGAGGGGGTGAATCTTTTTTGCGTTCCGGCTCGGTTGTTAGCACGCGCTATGGTTCGGCCGCGATTTCTCACTCCCCGAGGACAACCAAAGACCACCGTACGAACGGCCCACGCAGGCAAAACCTGCCGCTCAGAATCACCAGTTCGCACCCGCTGTGGACCAGCCTACCATGCATGACATTGCCGTCGACGCGACTACCTGCGGAGACGGCATTTCCATTTTTGTCGAGAATCGGCAGCGCCGGGAGCCACGGAAGCTCCGCCGTGAGCATGAAACCGTCCCCTGACCTGGACACCTCCACCTTGCCCACCAGTTCGCTTAAGGTCTGGTCCGGCCGGAAGTCGGCCAGGCGCTCGCGGACCTTGTCCGCGACCTCGTTTTTGGAGGGGCAGTCGTCGCCCGGGAGCTCCGCCAGGGACGCCTGTAAAGCCGCCTTGCGCTCCTTGAGGGCGTCCAGCCTCTCCTTGGTGCCGTCCGGTATTATCCCGGCCTCTATGGCCTTGAGGATGCGCCCCATGGACGTGTCTATCTCCGACAGCTGACGCTCGATGCCCTCTCGCTCGCCGTTGCCCGCCTGCCTGCGGTACGCCTCGACGGCCAGCCCGGCGATGGCCTCGGCCACGCCCTCGCTCCTGAGGGTGCGCCTCACAATGTCCATCACGGAGTCCTCGACGTCCTCTCGCCTCAGCCTCAGCTCATGCCCGTCTATCCGGGCCGCGTAGTAGTGGTAGGTCTTCCCGTTGCTCCCCGTGGCCGACACGCCGCGATAAGGCTCGCCCGTCTCGTGGAAGAGCCTCCCTGTGAGGCGGTAGTACGCCGTCCTGGGCTTGTAGTTCTTGATGGCCTCGTTGGCGTCGGCGAAAAGGGAACGGCTCACGATGGCGGGCATGCCGCCCTCCACAGTGACGTCTCCCCACACGTAGTCGCCCGTGTACTTCGGGTTCCTCAGCATGTCCCTCAGCGAGTTCAGCGTCCATTTCGAGCCTCGCTTGGTGCGCTCGCCCGCGTCGTTGAGCATCGCCACCGTCTCGGTGCGCGTCATGGAGTTCGTCGCCGCCGCCTCGAAGGCCCGGCGCACGTACCTCGCCTCCCGGACATTAATTTGGTAGCAGCCGTTCTTGTCAATGTCGTACCCGTAGACCGCGACCCCGTTGGCCTTACACTTCTCGGCGTTGCCCGTCATGCCGCGCATGACGTTCTGCGAGAGGTTGCGCGAGTAGTACTCGTTGAAGCCCTCGATGACGGCCTCAAGGATGGTCCCCTCCGGCGTGTCGGGTATCTGTTCCATGGCCGAGACCAGCGACACCCCGTTGTCCCGCAGCATGTGTCGGTAGAGCGCCGCGTCGAAGCGGTCGCGGGCGAAGCGGTCGAGCTTGTACACCACGACCGTGCCGAACCTGCCGTCGGCGGAGTCCGCCACCATGCGCTGGAAGGCCTCGCGGTCCGCCGTGCGGCCCGACACGGCGCGGTCTGCGTACACGTCCACGACCCTCATTCCTTGGCCCTTGGCGAACATCCTGCAGACCCTCACCTGGTCCTCGATTGACTCGTCCCTCTGCCGCTCGCTAGAGAAGCGGGCGTATATCACGCAGTCCTTGACGCTGGGCGCCTTCTTCCTCGCCTTACTCATGGTCCTCGTTGCCTCCAAGCTCAATCTGTACTTTCACGAACTCGTCCGTGGTCATACCAAGGGCGGAGCAGATGGCGCACCCTTTGGCGAACGTCGGGTCCTTCTGTTTGCCGTTCACGAGACGAGATAGGTAAGGCTCGTTAAGGCCGCTTAGCTGGCTCAGTTCTACGCACTTCATGCCTTTGCAATCCAGGATGTGCTTGAGGGTTTTGCCAAAGGATTCCATGGTCTGCTCCTCCATTCCGATAGTTAACATTCTACGCATTTCGGAAGAAAATTACAAATATGCAAGAAAAACTGTTGACTTACGGATATGCAACTCGTATAGTCGTTTGCGTCAGGAGTTACATATCCGCAAGTCTGGAGGTGAGAGGCTTGAATCAGAGCATTGCAAACAAAATCGGCGTCTGGCTCTTTGAGCGTGGACACACCAAGAAGGGCCTCGCCGCCGAACTGGGTATGTCGGTCACGACACTGAACAGCCGCCTTCGCGGCACCACTCAGTGGATGTGGCCGGAAGTGGTTCAGCTGGCCGGAATGTTCGGCTGCTCGACCCAAGACCTGATTTAGCACCACCAAACAAAGCACCACCCCGAAGGCCCTGTGACAAGGGCCTCGGCGAAGCCTTGCGCTTCAACGCACCTTGACAACCGGATGGGCGACGTCGCTGCCCGAAAAGCGGCAACACCGATGCTTTCCGCGAGGAGGCCCGCATGTGCTTGCGCCCAGTCATGCGGGCGTTTCCTTTCTCAAACACACTCACTGTCAAACAGCGGCCAAACGCGTAACGGCTGGCCGGGCGGCGCGGGCATCGCCGCCCAAGCCCGTGTGCGGGCCTCCTCGCGGAGGGCATCGGTAAAACGTGAGCGCGCCACATCGGCGACCTGTTGACGCAAACGCCTCCTGTGTCAACGGGCCGTCGGCGCGGCGCGCTCATGGCAAGACCGGGACGCGTCCCGGGTTCAAGGCATAAAAAAGGCCCCCTGTCCGCCAAGACAAGAGGGGGCCGTGACCGTAAAGGAGGTCGAGACAATGATAGACGAGCTTGGGGCCGACGGCGGCGAGAATCCCGTCGACAGGCTCATGCGCCTCGTCCTCGCCCTCATGGGGGTGGGCGCCGATGGCTAGCAGCACGGAGCGCACGCCCGAGGAGAACGCGAGGAACGCGGCCATATGGGCCAAGCACCACCCCGTGGAGTGGAGCCGCCTCGTGGGCGTCTTCAACTCGCTGCCCAAGCGCGGCGTCCCGTTCACGCGGGACTCCGTTTACACGGAGCTGGCGAAAATCAAGACCGAGGTCACCGAGGACGGCGAGTTCGCCCGGGACCACAACATGTACGCGGTGCTTCTCCGGTACGCCTGCATGTTGTGGCCATCCATCAAGGAGAGGGTGAGGCTGCGCAGGTCGGCCTACGACGAGCTGGACCTCAAGGCCATCTGGGAGGACGTCAATGGGGCGTAGCAACAAGACGGCGAGGTCGGCCGGGGCCTCCTTCGAGAGGGCCGTCGCCGACTACCTGAGCGCCGCCCTCGGCGACGACTCGATAGACAGGCAGGTCAAGGTCGGCCGCTACGACCGTGGCGATATCCGTGGGGTGAGGCTCCACGGCAGGCCCGTCGCGGTCGAGTGCAAGGAGTACCGGGGCGAGCACCACCTGCCGCTCTGGTACCGCGAGGCCGAGACCGAGAGGGCCAACAAGGACGCCTCATACGGCGTCGTGGTCTGGAAGCGGCGCGGCACGACCGACCCAGCCGAGCAGCACGTGTCGATGACGCTCCGCACCTTCGCGGCCATGCTGGCCGGGGGGCCGGAGTATCTAGAGGAGGAGAATTGAGCAACGTAATCGAGGCCGACGCCGAGGTCATCGAGGGCTCCGAGGAGCTTTCGGTCACCTACACGCCGTCGGTAATCACGGCGAACTTCGACGACCTTGAGGCCCGCGTCAGGGCGCTGGTCGCCGACTACGAGGGGGCCGAGTACGACCTCACCGACCAGTCGGCGATACGCGACGCCAAGCGCCACCGCACCTACCTCAACGGCATCGCCAAGCAAATCGAGGAGCGCCGCAAGGCCGTCAAGCGCGAGTACATGCGCCCCTACGAGGACTTCGACAAGCGCGCCCGCGAGGTCGCCAAGATAGCCACCGACGTGGCCGACGGCATCAAGGCGCAGCTCGACGAGGCCGAGGAGAGCCGCAAGGCCGCGAAGCTGGCCGCGCTCAAGGAGCACTACGAGGAGTTCGCCGGGCTTCTGGCCCCGGTGGTTCCCTACGAGCGTTTCCACGACCCCAAGTGGCTCAACAAGGGCTGCGCAATCAACAAGGCCTTCGCCGAGCTTGAGGAGAAGGCCGAGAAGCTGGCCTCCGACTGGGAGGGCCTCAAGAGCGCCTTCGGCGGGACCGAGTACTACGACGTGGCCGAGCGCGAGCTTTTCAGCACGATGGACCTCGGCCTCGCCATCGCCGCCGCCCAGACCGCCAAGACCCAGGTCGAGCGCATAGCGGCCCTCAAGCAGGCAATGGACCGCTCCGTCGAGCCTGAGCCTGTTCCCGAGACGGTGCCCGAGCCTGAGCCTGTCGCCACGCCCGCAGAGGTCGTGGAGGCCCTCAACGAGGCCGAGGAGGCCGTATACGACTACGTCATCGAGACCCGGTGCACGAGCAGGCAGGCGCACGCCATAGCCCTGCACCTCAAGTCCATCGGCCTCACCGGAATGATTCACACGAGATAGGAGGCCGACATGGCCGAGGAGAAGGTCAACATCTACGCGGCCCTGGCGCGAGCACAGCGTTCCATCGCCGCGCCAAAGGCCAAGTACAACAGCTTCGCCAAGTTCAACTACCGCTCATACGAGGATATCGTCAAGGCGGTCAAGACGCCCTGCGCCGAGAACGGCATCGGCTTCTACGTGTCGGACTCCATCGAGCAGGTAGGAGACCGCTTCTACGTGAAGGCCACCGCGACCCTCTTCTCGACCGAGGACCCCAGCGCAGGGACCATCGAGGCGTCGGCCTATGCGAGGGAGGCCCTGGACAAGAAGGGCTGCGACCAGTCGCAGGTCACCGGCATGGCGTCGTCCTATGCCAGGAAGTACGCGCTCTGCGGCCTTTTCGACATTGACGGCGAGAACGACCCGGACTCGATGGACAACAGCGAGCACCAGGCCGTCAAGAAGGACGCGCCGAAGACCGGCGAGTTCTGCGCCCACTGCCGCTCGTGCGGCACGCGCTACGCCTTCAAGGACCAGGACATGTACAACGGCTTCGTGGTCAACCTGGCCCAGCAGCCCTGCTGCGACCGCCCCGACTGGGTGGTTGAGTGATGCAGGACCTCTTCGCCAAGGCGGACGAGATTTACGACCTGCTCGCCGAGGAGCTAGACGCCTCCCGGCGGGCGGGTTGCCAGCTGGCCGAGAACGAGGCCCAGTACCGCCAGGCGCTGCGCGTCGCGATACTCCATGAGCGCCAGCGCGGCACCCCCGTCTCAATCACCGGCGACATTTGCCGGGGCGACCCGGAGATAGCCGACCTCAAGAGGGCCAGGGACTGCTCCGAGGCCCTCTACAAGGCCTCGCAGGAGGCCATCAACGTCCACAAGCTGCGCCTGCGGATGCTCAACGAGCAGATTAACCGCGTCTGGCACAGCGGCAACATCGGCAGTTAACTTGTATAAGGAGTTTAACTATGATTAACACCGTCACCATCGCGGGCAACCTCACGCGCGACATTGAGCTGCGCGCCACCCCGAGCGGCTACCCCATCGGCACCCTCTCCGTGGCCGTGAACGACCGCCGCAAGCAGCCCAACGGCAGCTGGGAGGACTACCCCAACTACTTCGACTGCACCCTCCTCGGCGAGCGCGCCCAGAAGCTGCAGCAGTACCTCACCAAGGGCACCAAGGTCACCGTCACCGGCAAGCTCAGCCAGGAGCGTTGGCAGGACAAGGAGAGCGGCAAGGCCCGCTCCGCGGTCAAAATCGTCGTCGACGGCATCGAGTTCATGAGCCGCCGCGACGACGCGCCCCAGCAGGCCCCGCAGGCGTACGCGCCCCAGCAGGCGTACGCGCCCGCTCCCCAGGGCTACCAGCCCCAGGCCGCTCCGCAGCAGGCCTACGCGCCCCAGCAGGCACCCCAGCAGGCCTATCAGCCCGCCCCGCAGCAGGCACCGCAGGCAGCGCCCCAGCAGGCCGCGATGCCCGTCTACGACGCGGATATTCCGTTCTAGGCCATAACAGATGATTCGCTCATACGACAGCGCCGTCGCGGCCGAGGTCGGCGTCAACGCTGCGGTGCTCTTCCAGCACATCGCCTGGTGGTGTGAGCACAACCGGGTGAACAACATGCACGTCCACGACGGCAAGGCCTGGACGTACAACAGCCAGAAGGCGTTCGAGGAGCTGTTTCCTGAGTTCAGCGCGAAGACGATTCGCACATCGCTGGCAAAGCTCAGGGACAACGGTTTCATTGAAGTCGGGAACTTCAACAAATCGTCTTACGACCGGACGACCTGGTATTGCATCGGGCCGTCCGGCGCTGGCTTCTCGACTTGCCGGAATGGGCAAATCCATTTGCCGTTTTCGGCGAATGGAAGTGCCGCTAACGGCGAACCTATACCAGTTGACTATCAGTTGACTATCAGTTCTTCTCCCCCTATAGCCCCCCGCGGGGAAATCCCGTTCAAGGAAATCATCGGAATGCTCAACGAGCGTTGCGGCACCTCCTTCCGGGCCAACTCCGAGGCGACTAAGCGACTCATCCGCGCCAGATGGTCCGAGGGCTTCCGTGCCGATGACTTCCGCAAGGTCATCGACTCCAAGGCGTCGGAGTGGGGGAACGACCAGAAAATGCGCCAGTACCTTCGTCCCCAGACTCTCTTCGGGACGAAGTTCGAGGGCTACCTGAACCAAGGGAGCGTCGCGAGGGGAGGCGTCGACTACAGTGCCTATGACGTCTAAGCCCTGCCCCTACTGCGGCAAGGCGCGAAAGCCCCGCACGGCCGAGCTCATGGGCCGGGTCGTCGCCTGCGGCTACGAGCTGTGCGGCTGCGAGGGCGAGGCCAAGGCCCTCCTTGAGGCCGAGGAGGCGAGGCGCGAGGAGGAGGCCCGGCAGGAGCGCGAGCGGCTCATGAGGCGCTACGAGGGCGCCGGTATCCCGCCCCTGTTCCTGCAGAACCGAAAGAACTGCGAGGACGTCTACCCGGTGGTCCGCCGGGAGGCCAGGGCCGTCTTCGACGCCTTCAAGTCCGGGAGCGGCTCCTACATCGTCGGCGGCGTGGGGACGCGCAAGTCCCTCGTCGCCGCCACCGCCTGCCGGTACGCGGTCGACGCGGGCATGTCGGCCAGGTTCACGTCGGCGTCCAAGGTCCTCGACGCCGTGCGCGGTACCTACGGGACCTCGAAGGACTCGAAGGCCACGATGGACCTCTACGCCACCACGCGCTTCCTGGTCCTGGACGACCTGGGCAAGGAGTCGCCGACCGACTGGACGCTCATGAAGCTCTTCGAGTTTATCAACGAGCGGTACGAGCAGATGCGGCCCATCGTCGTCACCACGCAGTACAAGCGGTCGGAGCTAATCGAGCGCCTGGGGAAGAACGGCGACCGCGAGACCGCCGTCGCCATCGCCTCCCGCCTGGCCGAGACCTGCGAGACGCGCGACTTCTCCGGGCCGGACAGGAGGCTGGCGTGAACGAGTACGAGAAGCAGAACATGCGGGGGGTGTCGGTGAGCAACGCGCAGGGCCTCTGCGTCGTCTGCCTCCGCGCCCCCGCCACGGACAGGCACCACGTCGTCTTCCGCTCGGCGGGCGGCGGCGACGGCCCCCTGCTCTCCCTCTGCCGGGAGTGCCACGAGCGCGCCCACCAGAGGCGGCTCCATTTCCGGTGGGTCGACGGCAAGTGGCAGTGGGGCCGTAACCCGGGCGACAACCCGGGCGGATACGACGTCTCTGTGGCCCGTGGGGGCCACTGGGAGTACCTGTTCACCCGCTCCGCGACCAAGTACGCGGACGCGCTCAAATCGCGCCTCTGGAGGCCTCTCAGGCACCCAAGAAAGAATCCGCCCTGTTGAGGCCCTGAATCCGTGACGCTGCGAAAACCGACCCATTAACCATTAACGTGTATAAAACATTGAACGAATGGAGCATAGATTGAAGAAAGCGAGAGTACCGTTCGTCGGCGTCGAGCCGTTCATAAACCACGACGGCGACGCTGGGAGCGACCTGCGGGCCAGCCTCAGCGAGCCGCTCACAATCGAGCCGGGGAAGTCCGTCAAGGTCGACCTCGACTTCCGTTGCGCCATCCCCGAGGGCTGCGTTGGCCTCATGTTCGCCCGCTCCGGCCTCGGCTCCATGGGAATCACCATGACGAACGCGGTCGGCGTCATCGACTCGGGCTACCGAGGACCGGTCCGCGCCCCGCTGACGAACATCGGTGAGCGCCCCGTGACCATCAACGGCGGCGACCGGGTATGCCAGCTGGTAATCGTTGAGTACGTCGCGCCCGAGTGGGTGCGAGAGGCGAGGCTCGGCGGGTCCGAGCGCGGCGAGGGCGGCTTCGGCAGCTCCGGATTGGAGTAAGCATGGGACACAGCATCTGGAAAACCGAGCAGAAGCCTTCGGGCAAGCTCGTCTGCGACGGCGAGCTGTTCACCCGCGTCGACGACGAGCCTCCCTGTGACAAGGAGAAGCGCAAGCTGTGCGAGGAGTACGGCACCGACGCCGTCCTCTGCTCCGGCTGCGACTGCGGCGGCGACAGCTACGACGACAAGGGCTTCGAGACCGAGGAGGTCAGTGCTTCCGGGGACTTCGGGAAAGCCGCCGAGGAGTTCAGCAGGGAGCTGTTCCGTGGCTTCGGCATCGCGATGGAGAACATGTTGGGCACGCCGCCCGAGAAGGTCATCTTCAACGGCCCGGCGACAATCGCCTTCTGGCCCTCCGGCGACAAGGTGGTCGCCAAGTGCTCCGGCAACGACGAGTACGACCGCGAGAAGGGCCTGATGATGTGCCTGCTCAAGAAGACCTACGGCTCCAAGGCGGTGGATATCCTTGAGGAGTGGTGCGAGCAATAAGGCCAGCGACCTCGCGTACGCCGCGCTGGTGGTCCTGCTAGCCGCCGTCATCCTGGTCGTCGCCTGGTCCGTGGTGGCGCTGCCGCTCTACTTCCTGGCCGTTCTCGTCTTCAACGCGGCCTGCGCGGCGTACAGCCCGACGTGGCTGCTTGTCACCTGCTACGTGCTGGCCGTGCTGGTCTACTGGTACGCGGGCACGCGGAGATGCTGAGGAAGGGCGACATGAGCCCCTCCCTGGCGCTGTTCCGGGAGGCGCACGACAGCGCCGAGAGGCTTGAGGCCGAGAAGGCGTCATGGCGCCGCTCATGGGCGTTGGGAAAGCCAATCGACACTAGCGAGTGCAGGCGCTGCGAGGGCGCGATGGACAGGGCCTGGGGGCTTGTCGCCGACATTGAGCGCGGCGACGGCCCCCTCGTGGCCGACATGGTGACCGAGCACTGGCTGCTCGGCATGGAGTGGCGGGACGTGGCGACGCGCCACGGCCTGTCGCCCGACAAGTGCAAGAAACTGGCGTACGAGGCGGTGAAGAGGCTTGACGGAAGATGATTGCGGGGCCGGGTGGCCCCAGCTGTCGCCGGGGTACGTGTACCGGTTCGACAAGGAGGCGTTCCGTTACTGGGTGGGCGTCCGCGACGTCAAGATGGCCCGCCTGGCCGTGCTGACGGGGGTGCCCGAGACCACGCTCTACGGGTGGCTGCGGCACGGCAACGGGAACATGAAGGCCGACCACCTCATGCGTCTCTCCGACGCCCTTGAGGTGTTCCCGTCGGCCCTGATGACTAGGGAGGCGACGAGTGG
>CAVEMP010000255.1:0-9491 GCA_963616835.1 uncultured Oscillospiraceae bacterium
TCTTCCTTGCGGAGACGAGCGCGGCGGCCAGGGCAGCGGCGCCGCAGAGGGCGGGAAGCCAAACGGTCGCGGCGGCATCGCCGGTCGCGGTCACGCTTTTGGACTTGCCGGCGGCCTTGGGCGCCTCGGCGGTCGCGGCGGGCTCGGTCTTGCCGGCCTCGCCGTCGACCTTCTCGCCGTCGGGCTTGCCGTCGGTCGAGTTGTCGGCCTTCTCATCCGAGCCGTCCTTGCCGGAAGCCGCGTCATCCTTTTGGTCGCTGCCGCCCTTGTCGTCGGTCGGGCTATCGTCCTTCTTGTCCGGGTCGTCCTTACTGGAGTCCGGGTCGTCCTTGTGGTCACTGCCGCCCTTGTCGTCGGTCGGGTTATCGTCCTTGCCGGAGCCCGAGTCGTCCTTGCCGGAGCCCGAGTCGTCCTTGCCGGAGCCCGGGTCGTCCTCCTTATCGGTGACGCCCAGGGTGGCCACGATGGCGTAGTCGTCGTAGTTGGCGCTAGTGACCGACAGCTTGACGGTCGCGGTCTGCCCACTGGTCGCGGAATCCTTGAGCTTATAGGTCAAAGTTCCGTTCGCGCACGTCGGCGTGCCGTCGAGGATGCTGGAATCATCGCGCTCGACCGACACGGCCACCTTGCCGCCGTCGACGACGTAGCCCGCGGGCACGGCGCAAGCGTTCTCGACGCCGTGATTGCCGATAGCCTCGAACGAGCGCTTCTGCGCTGTCGCTTTCTTGATGGTCGCGGCCTTCTCGCCCGAACCGCTGGCCAGGGTGTAGTTCCTGGCGGCGGCCGTGTCGGCAAGGGCGACGGAGAAGGTCGCCTTGGTGGCCGCGCCGTCGCCGGTGGCGTTGACGCCGTCGTACTTGGCGCCCGTAACCGTATAGTCCGACCCGAGGGCGAGCGTCTCGCCCTCGACCAGATTTCCGAAAGTCACGCCCGTGACCTTCGCGTCGGTCGTGCCGTCGTAGGTCTTTTCGGCGACGGTCGCATCCGCGATGGTGACGCTGCGCTTGGCGATGGTGAACGGCAGCTCGGAAGTGTCGAGAACCGCGCCGTCGCGCTTGGCGGTCACCAGCAGGCGGTAGCTGCCCGCGTCGGAGGGCGCGACGTTGCCGGCGATGTCGGCGTAGCCCCCGCCGCTCCTCACCTGCCAGGCGTAGGTCAACGTCACGTCCGTCAGCCCGTCGGGAGTGCACGAGCCGCCCCCGTAGGCCACCGCCGCGCCGTCGTAGGCCTTCGATCTCGCGCCGCTCTGGTCTTTGGCAAGCTCATCCCCGCCGTCCGAAGCCAGCAACTTCACGCCGGAAATCCGAACAGGCCCGGCCGACAGCTTCAGCTCACGGTCGCCCCCCCTCACCAGCTCGTAGTTCGCGGCATCGCTGAAGAATCCTTTGCTGTCCGTCGCGCCGCTCACGACGACGGGGCCGTCCTCGGGTTTCTGCGCCGTGATGCCCACGGACGCTCTTTCGCCCATGCCGACCTCTGCGACAGTGATCGTTTTGCCGCTGGAGAGATAGACGTTATTAGCCGCGCCGTTCACTGTGTTGTCCTTGACGGCCACCTCGCCCGAGAGGCTGAACGTGCCGAAGTTATAGAGGCCGCCGCCGTAGGAATTGGCCTTGTTGCCGGTGATGCTGCCGCCGGACATGGCAAGTGCGCCGCGGTTGTAGACGCCGCCGCCGTAGCTGGCCGAGTTGCCGGTGATGCTGCCGCCGGACATGGTGAGGGATCCGTAGCTGACATAGACGCCGCCACCTTGGTTGCCGGCCGAGTTTTTAGCGATGCTTCCTCCGCTCATGCTCAACGTGCCGGAGTTGTAGACGCCGCCGCCGTAGGAATTGGCCTTATTGCCGGTGATGCTGCCGCCGCAGATGTTCAGCGTGCCATAGTTTTCGACGCCGCCGTATTCAGAGGAATTGCCCGCGATACTGCCGTTCCAGAGAGTGAGGGTGCCGTAGCTATCGTCATTACTGGCAATGAAGATGCCGTTGCCCGCTTCACCGTTGTTATGGGTGATCTTGCCGACCTGGTCGCCGGTATGGCAGTCGGTGATAGTGAGGCTTGAGCCAGCAGCGACTCTGATGGTTGCCTTATCCGCAGGACCAGTAATGGTCTTACCGTTTAGGCAGAGGTTGACGTCGTAGTTGCACGTCCAGGTGTCGCCGAGAGTTAGATCGGACAGCAGGTAGTAGTTGCCGCCCTCCTTGATCTCGTCCAAACTCCAGACGGCCTTCCACGTGAGGATGGCATGATCCTGGTCTTGGCACGTAGCGTCGCCGCAGATCTTGTGTTCTTGAGGAATGGACGAAGTGAGGACCATATACAGAACTTTGTTGGCCTCGTCCGCCACAAGCGTATACGTTCCATCGTCGCTGAAGAAGGCATCGGTGTTCGTCGTGCCTTTTACGACTGTGAGTTTTTCGCTGGGCTCTGTGGCTGTGATACCCACGGACGCATTTTTGCCCATAGGACCCGTTACAGCAACAGTGCCGTATCTGGAAACAGTGGTAGTAGCGATCTCGATCTCAACGTTACTAACGGTATTGCCCGCCTTGTTGTCTTTGATGACCACGTCGCCCGAAAGATTGAGCGTGCCCATGACGTAAACACCGCCAGCGTGTCCGGCAAATTCGCCGATGAAGACGCCGCCTGTGGACGAGTTGTCGGTGATGCTGCCGCCAGACATGGTGAAGGTGCCATCATCGTAAACGCCGCCGCCGTAGGAAGTGGAAGAGTTGCCGCAGATGCTGCCGCCAGACATGGTGAAGGTGCCATTGTTATAGACGCCGCCACCGCCGCCGGAGGCCGAGTTGCCGCAGATGCTGCCGCCATACATGGTGAACGTGCCATTGTTATAGACGCCGCCACCGTGACCATTCATGGCATTTCCGGTGATACTGCCGTTCCAGAGGGCAAGGGTGCCCTTGTTGTCAATACCACCATGCTTCTTGTCATTTTTGTAAGTGATCTTGCCGACCTGGTCGCCGGTGTGGCAATCGGTAATGGCCAGGTTCGCGCCCAGCGCAACCCTAATAACCCGACTCCCGTCTTCGTCGGGCTCTTCTGCGCCATAAATCGAGTGGCCGTTGAGACAAAGGTTGACATTTTGTTTGCAATCCCAAGGCTTAGTGAGAGTAACGTCGGTCGTGAGGTAATAGTTGCCCGATATAGTGGGCAGGCTGTTGGCGCTGGTCCACGCAGTCCACTTAATCTCAGCGTGCTTGGAGTCGGAGCAGTTGAGGTCGCCGCAGATGCGGTGGTTGTGGGCAGATTCGGTCGAGGCTAGGACGAGCTCGGAATCAGGGCTGTCCGCCTCAGACACGGCACTTATCGCCGCCCCATCGACTTGGCTGCCGTCATCGGCCTGCTCGGCTTCGTTATTTGCCGGAGTCTCGACGTCGGCGGCAGCCAGCGTATTGCCCACCGCCTCGGCCTGCGCGGCCAGCGCGGTCGTGGGCACGAACTGCGTCGTCAGGCACAAGGCGATCAGGATACTCAGGAGCCGTTTCCTCATTACTTCCTCCAATAACAACCCGGCCGTCCGCGAAGGCGGAAAGCCCGAGCGATTTTTTTTCGAACCATAGTATCCTAAGGCATTCCAGCTCTGCACCGCGCAAGAAATGCCTCAATCCCCCGTTCGAACCTATGCGCGCCAACCGCCCCAAGCGAGACGAAAAAAGCGCCGCCCCGGAAGAGGGGCGGCGCCTTAGTCCTAAACGCGCGGGCGCGAGGGCCAAGTTGTCGCGGAAACGGCTACCCGACGATCTTCAAATCGATCGCGTTGGACAGCACGCCGGCCGCGCGCTCGCGCATGATGTCGGAGCCGGGCTTGAGCATAAGGCCCTCCTCGGTCGGCTCGCCGTTGACGAGGCCGGCTTCCGCAGCCCAGGCCATCGTGCCGCGCGCCCAGTCGGACACGGCGTCGGCGGCGGTGTAGAAGCAGTTGTCCTCGACGTCGGCCATTGACCTGCGTCATGGCAGCCGCCTTGGAGGCAAGAGCACGGGAACCTAGTTACTTGCTGCGCCTTTTCCTCGCGGAGACGAGCGCGGTGGCCAGGGCCGCGGCGCCGAGAAGGGCGGGCGGCCAAGCGGCCGCCGCGGCGGCGTCGCCGGTCTCGGGGGCATTCGACTTGCCGGCGGCCTTGGGCGCCTCGGCGCTCTTGGCGGGCTCGGCGCTCTTGGCGGGCTCGGCCTCCCCGACGGGCTCGAGCTTGTTGGCATCGGCGTTGTCGGCCTTCTCTCCTCCGTCGGCCTTCCCATCGGCGGGCTTGCTGTCGGTCGAGCCATCGCCCTTTTTATCCGAGTCGGCCTCGTCGGAGCCCGCGTCGCCCTTGTCGTCGGTCGAGCCGTCATCCTTCTTGCTGCCGTCGTCCTTGTCGTCCTTCTTGTCAGCCGAGCCGTCGTCCTTCTTGTCGTCGGTCTGGCCATCGTCTTTCTTATCGCCATCGTCCTTCTTGCCGTCGGGGTCCACGGCCTTCTTGGCGATCACGGTGTCGGCTTGCGAGATCTCCCGCTCGCCGGCGGCATCGGAGAAGCACTTGCCGCACGCCCCGCAGCGCCAGTACTCGATGTTGCCCTCGGCAGACGTCGTGGCCTCCTTGGCCGCGACATGGGTCAAAGCCGCGTGATTATCAGGATTCACCTCGCCGTAGGGATAGCCGCAGTCGTCGCAGACGGCGCGGTCGACGCAGGTGGCCTCGCCGCCATGGCAGGCGGCCGTCTCCGTGTGCGTGGCGTCGTGCTTGCATACGCGCGTGTGCGTGCCGTCGCCGTTGGAGACCCAGGCGCCCCAGGCGTGGCCGTCGTTGACGGTGAGCCTCAAGGTCGTGACGTTGCCGGCCTTGTCGGTGGCCACGACAACCTGCTCGCCGGCGGCGGGCCGGACGGTCAGCTTGCCATCGGAGAGGGTCGCGGCCGCGCCATTGAGCGTCACGGCGTCGAGATTCGCATCGGCCACAGACAGCTCGACGGGGGCGCAGTAAGTGCGGCCGTCCTGGACACCGCTGATGACCGGCGCGGTCTTATCGATTTTGTAGCCCAGCGTGACGGCGGTCGAGATGTAGCCCCGCGCGTCGTTGCGCACGTAGAAGGTCAGGCTGCCCTCGCCCTCGTCGGAGCTGGTCAGGCTGTCACGCCAGTCGCCGTCGGCCGTATTGGTAAGGGAGACCTTCCAGCCCTCGGCGGCGGTGACCGCGAAGTCCCGGTTGGTCCAATCGCTTGTGGTCGCCGTGTACTCGGAGCCGTCAGCCTCGTAGGCAACGATGCTGGCCTTAACGCCTGTGGGCTGAGCGAGCGCGTAGTTGCCAGCATCGGCGCCGGAAAGCGAGAAGTCGGTGAAGCGGACCGGGACGCCCTCCCCCGCCGCCGCGCTGGCGAAGGTCGGCACGCCGTTCACCAGCGCCACGTCGTCGCCCGCGACGGCGCCGGCCAACGTCGGCTTCCCGTCGAAGGCCGCCGCGGTAGTGCCATCGTAGGCCTTGCCCGCGACCTTCGCGTCCGCGACAGTAACGCCGCGCTTGGCGATGGTGAACGGCAGCTCGGAAGTGTCGAGAACCGCGCCGTCGCGCTTGGCGGTCACCAGCAGGCGGTAGCTGCCCGCGTCGGAGGGCGCGACGTTGCCGGCGATGTCGGCGTAGCCCCCGCCGCTCCTCACCTGCCAGGCGTAGGTCAACGTCACGTCCGTCAGCCCGTCGGGAGTGCACGAGCCGCCCCCGTAGGCCACCGCCGCGCCGTCGTAGGCCTTCGATCTCGCGCCGCTCTGGTCTTTGGCAAGCTCATCCCCGCCGTCCGAAGCCAGCAACTTCACGCCGGAAATCCGAACAGGCCCGGCCGACAGCTTCAGCTCACGGTCGCCCCCCCTCACCAGCTCGTAGTTCGCGGCATCGCTGAAGAATCCTTTGCTGTCCGTCGCGCCGCTCACGACGACGGGGCCGTCCTCGGGTTTCTGCGCCGTGATGCCCACGGACGCTCTTTCGCCCATGCCGGACCCCGCGACAACGATCGTTTTGCCGCTGGAGAGATAGACATTGTTGGCAGCTCCGTTCAACGTGTTTTCGCTGATAATCACATCGCCCGAGAGGTTAAGCGCACCATTTTCGAGAAAAATACCGCCATAAAATTCTGAGGCCGTGTTGCCGGTGACGCTTCCGCCGGACATGTTGAACTTACCGTCAAAGATATAGACACCGCCTGCCATGTAACCAGTTGAATTTCCGACGATGCTACCGCCGGACATGTTGAACGTTCCGCTGCCGAGATAAACTCCGCCGCCGAAGTATCCGGCAGAGTTGCGCGCAATGCCGCCGCCGGACATGTTGAACGTGCCTTGGGAGTTACAGACACCGCCTCCGCCGCTCGGGAATCCCGTGGCACTATTATTGGTGACGTTGCCTCCGGTCATGGTAAATGTGCCACCGTTCCAGATTCCTCCGCCAAATAGGCCGGAGTTGCCAGTGATGTTGCCTCCGGCCATGATGAACGTGCCAGTATTTTTGACGCCCCCGCCGTTGCTGTAAGCCGAGTTGCCTGTGATGTTGCCGCCCCAGAGGGTGAGGGTGCCCTCGTTGCTGATGCCGCAGCCCCTCTGCATAGCCGCGTGGGTGATCTTGCCGGCCTGCTCGCCGTCGTGGCAGTCGGTGATGGTCAGGGACGCGCCCTCCTTGACCTTGATGACGTCTAAGCTGCTGGTTCTGGTGATGGTCTTGCCGTTGAGGCAGAGCTTGACGTCGTAGGCGCACTCCCAGGCGTCGGAGAGGTTGACGTCCGACAGCAGGTAGTAGTTGCCGTCCCCCTCGATGTCGCCCAGGCTCCAGACGGCCTTCCACTCGAGCGCCTCGCCGTGCCCGGGGTCCGCGCAGCTCGTCTCGCCGCAGACCTTGTGCTTTTGCAGGATCGTCAAAACGCCGGCCAGCCTCAGGGCCCTGTTGCCCCCATCGGCAACAAACGCATAGTCCGCGTCGTCGCTGAACAAGCCCTTGGTGTCCGTCGTGCCGCTCACGACCGTGGGGCCCTTCCCGGGTTCCTGCGCCGTGATGCCCACGGACGCGCCTTCCCCCATGCCGCCCTCTTCGACGGCGACGGTTTTGCCGTCGGGGAGGTAAACGTTGCTGGCCGCGCCGCCGGCCGTGTTTCCTTCGACGGTCGCGTCTCCCGAGAGGTTGAGCTCGCCGTTATTGTAGACGCCGCCGCCGCTTGCGGAGGCCGTGTTGCCGACGATGCTTCCGCCGTGCATGGCGAGCACGCCGTTATTGTAGACGCCGCCGCCGTCGCCGTCGCTGACCGAGTTGCCGGCGATGCTGCCGTTCCAAATAGTCAAGGAGCCGCTGTTCTCAATGCCGCGTCCTGTCTGCCCGCCTGCATGGGTGATCTTGCCGGCCTGCTCGCCGTCGTGGCAGTCGGTGATGGTCAGGGACGCGCCCTCCTTGACCTTGATGACGTCTAAGCTGCTGGTTCTGGTGATGGTCTTGCCGTTGAGGCAGAGCTTGACGTCGTAGGCGCACTCCCAGGCGTCGGAGAGGTTGACGTCCGACAGCAGGTAGTAGTTGCCGTCCCCCTCGATGTCGCCCAGGCTCCAGACGGCCTTCCACTCGAGCGCCTCGCCGTGCCCGGGGTCCGCGCAGCTCGTCTCGCCGCAGACCTTGTGCTTTTGCAGGATCGTCAAAACGCCGGCCAGCCTCAGGGCCCTGTTGCCCCCATCGGCAACAAACGCATAGTCCGCGTCGTCGCTGAACAAGCCCTTGGTGTCCGTCGTGCCGCTCACGACCGTGGGGCCCTTCCCGGGTTCCTGCGCCGTGATGCCCACGGACGCGCCTTCCCCCATGCCGCCCTCTTCGACGGCGACGGTTTTGCCGTCGGGGAGGTAAACGTTGCTGGCCGCGCCGCCGGCCGTGTTTCCTTCGACGGTCGCGTCTCCCGAGAGGTTGAGCTCGCCGTTATTGTAGACGCCGCCGCCGCTTGCGGAGGCCGTGTTGCCGACGATGCTTCCGCCGTGCATGGCGAGCACGCCGTTATTGTAGACGCCGCCGCCGTCGCCGTCGCCGACCGTGTTGCCGGCGATGTTGCCGTTCCAAAGAGTGAGGTTGCCTTCATTGTAGATACCCCGGCCGAACATACCACTCTCATGGGTAATTTTGCCGACACTCTCACCGGCGCGGTGATCAGTAACGGTCAGAGACGCGCCGCTGTTGACCTTGATGGCATCATTACCTCTGGGCCCAGTAATGTTATAGCCGTTGAGGCAGAGCTTGACGTCGGCGTTGCATTCCCAGGTGGACACGAGGGTCACATTGCCGGTCAGGTAGTATTCGCCTGCGGTATCAGGCAGGCTGTTTGTGCTGGTCCAACGTGTCCACGTCAGCTCGTCGCCGTGGTCCTCCGTGCACCCGTCCACACCGCAAACCTTATGCTTGTGCGGAATAGAGGAAGAATTGCCAAGTTTCAAGCCATTGTCGCCGTTACCTGTAAGCGCAAAAACATTGTTGTCGCTAAAGAAGCCTTTAGTATCGGACGTGCCTCTCACGACCGTGGGGCCCTTCCCGGGTTCCTGCGCCGTGATGCCCACGGACGCGCCTTCCCCCATGCCGCCTTCTTCGACGGCGACGGTTTTGCCGCCGAAGAGGTAAACGTTATTGATCGCGCCTTCAAGATTGTTCCCACTGATAGTCACATCACCAGAGAGGTTAAACGTACCGCTACTGCAAACACCGCCGCCGCCGCCGAAGCCAGAGCCCCAAGTGCCACTAGCGGCCGAGTTGCCAGTGATGCTGCCACCAGACATGGTAAAGGTGCCCCAGTTGAGCACACCGGCGCCGGAGCCCGCGGAGTTGTTACCAGTAATGCTCCCACCAGTCATAGAGAACGTGCCACCCGAGTTGAAGATGCCGCCGCCGCCGCCATCGGAACGGTTGTTTGCGATGCTGCCACCGTACATGGTGAACGACCCGCCGGAGTTATAAACGCCGCCGCCAGAGAAAAAGGCATAATTCCCAGCTATACTGCCGCCGTACATGACAAATGTGCCGGTATTGTACACGCCGCCGCCTTGACCACCATTGGCCTGACTAGCCGAATGACCAGTGAGGACGCCTTTCCAGAGAGTCAAGGTGCCTTCATTGTAAATACCGCGGCCTTCATCCACACGGGTGATCTTGCCAACCGCATCGCCGTCATGGCAGTCGGTTATAGTAAGAGAGATGCGGGCCTGAACCTTAATGGCGTCTTTATAATAACTGGGCCCGGTGATGGTCTTGCCGTTGAGGCAGAGCACTGTGTTGTAGCCGCACGTCCAGGTCTCGGAGAGAGTAACGTCGGTTGTAAGGTAATACATGCCCGAGTCACTAGGAAGGCTAGTGCTGCTGTCCCACGCTATCCATTTATCTTGATGATGCGAACCATCAGCGCAGTTGGAGTCACCGCAGATGGGGTGAATATGGGCATCGGTGATCGAGGTAAGAGCGGGCTCGGAGGCGAGGTCACCTGTTTCGGATACGGCGGCAATC
>CAVEMP010000256.1:0-8092 GCA_963616835.1 uncultured Oscillospiraceae bacterium
CGGCTTGCCTGGAGGCGGGTCGATGCGACCCTCGGGTGGCCGCACTATAGCACCGCCCGTCAAGGCCGCGCAAGGCCCAAATTTGGCCGATCGGCCCCAATGGCGCGTGCGTGCTCGAAATCCCATGCATTCCGTGCCGATTTCCGTCTTAAAAATGGCACGGAATGCATGGGATTTTGCAGTAGCCCCGTGCCCAAGCCCCCGAGGCCCAGCCCGGCGAGAATGCCACCTGGGGGTTTGTTGCGCTATCCTTTTTAAATCGTCCCCAACCAGAGGATACGCGCATGAAAACCGCCCGCCCGCGCAATTGCCGCCCCCGCCTTTCCAGCCGCATCTTTGCCGCCTTCTGCGCGGTCATTCTTGCCGTTACAACGGTCCTGACCTGCATTCCCACCACGGCCAGCGCCGAGAGCCTGGTCGAGACGATCGACGTCGAGCAGCGAGACGAGCTCTATGCCCACGCCCGCCTGGGTGTGGCCGCCGGCACCCTGACCGAGTACCAGCTGGCCGACGCCTACCCCGAGGCCGACCTGCAGCTGTTCCCCAGCGACTCGGATGTCGTGGCCGCCGTTGCCGGCAACAAAATCGACTACGGCTTTGTGACCGAGTTCTACGCCATCCGCTTCATGGAGAACAACGCGGGCTACATGTACATCACGCCGCCGTTCACCACCTTTGAAGAGGCCTTTGCCATCAACAAGAACAACGGCGAGCTGCGCGATAAGATCAACGCCATCCTCGACAACTACAAAGAGACCGGCACCCTGCAGGCCATCAAGGACAAGTGGCTGGTCGACCGCAACTACACCATGGACGACGTGCCCGCCTGCGACACGGGCGACGAGGTCCTGCGCGTTGCCTGCTCGAGCGCCGACGAGCCCTACCTCTTTGTCCAGGACGGCGAGCTTGTGGGCCTGGTCGCCGAGGTCGTGCGCCGCGTGGCCGCCGAGCTGGGCATGCGCGTCGAGTTCCAGGACATGAACTTCGCCGGCGAGATCGCGGCCGTGGCCACCGGCAAGGCCGACATCGCCACTCAGCTCACGCCCACCGAGGAGCGTCTGCAGCAGGTCGACTTCACCTCGTACTACTCGACGGCCGAGTTTGGCGCCCTGGCCAAGTCGGACATCTCGACCGATATCGACCTGATCCAGGCCTTCCAGGACAACTTCAACTCCACCTTCATTACCGAGAACCGCTGGCAGCTGGTTCTCAACGGACTGCAGGTCACCTGCATCATCACGGTGGGTTCCTTCGCGCTGGGCACCCTGCTTGCCCTGGGCCTGTCGTGGATGTCTCGCCGCGGCAACCCGGTGGCGCGCGCCTTTGTGGCCCTCTACAACAAGCTGGCCACGGGTGTTCCCGTGCTGGTGTGGCTGATGATCTTGTACTACGTGGTCTTTGCCTCGGTCGACATTTCGGCCATTGCGGTTGCTATTCTGTGCTTTGGCCTGCAATCTGCCTCGCCCATATCCGGTGTCATCGAGACGGGCTTGGCCTCAGTCGACAAGGGCCAGGTAGAGGCGTCGCTGGCTATGGGCTTCTCGCCGTTTGACACGTTTAGGCACATCGTGGCGCCGCAGGCCCTGGCGCGCGTGTGGTCGCTGTACTCGGGCGAGTTCTCGGCCCTGATCAAAGAGACGTCGATCGTGGGTTACATCGCCCTGCAAGACCTCACCAAGGCAAGCGACATCATCCGTAGCCGCACGTTCCAGGCCTTCTTCCCGCTTATCGCCACGGCAGTGGTCTACTTTGTGGCCATTGTCTTGTGCGACTGGATCTTCAAGCGCCTGGGCCGTTTGCTCGACCCCAAGCGCCGCCGTCCCGCCACCGTCCTTAAGGGAGTCAAAGTTCGTGACTAAATCGCAGCCCAGCGCAAAGCGCATTGCAAAGCGCGCCCTTGCGGCCGTTCTCGCCCTGCTCATCGCCGTTGCGACGGCCCTCGTCGCGACGCCTGCGACCGCCCGCGCCGACACCACCATCCGCGAGCTCACCGTGGAGGAGCGAGACGAGCTTTACGCGCACGCGCGCCTGGGCGCCATCGCCGGCTCGCTGACCGAGCTCAAGCTGGGCCAAGACTACCCCGACGCCGACCTGCAGCTCTTCTCCAGCGAATCCGACATCATCGCGGCCCTTGCCGGCAACAAGATCGACTACGCCTTTGTCTCGGAGTTCTACGGCAACCGCTACATGGAGACCAACACGGGCTACGAGTACATCACGCCCATGTACATCACCTTCAACGTCACCTTTGCCGTCCAAAAGGGAAATGACGAGCTACGCGAGAAGATCGACGCGATCATCGAGCGCATGCGCGCCGACGGTACCCTGGACGCCATCAACCAGAAGTGGGTCATCGACCGCGACTACTCGATGGACGACGTCCCCACCTGCGACACTGGCGATGACGTGCTGGTTGTTGCCACCACGGGCACAGAAGAGCCCTATACCTTCATTAAGGACGGCGCCCACGCGGGCGCGGCCGTCGAGGTCGCCCAGCGCATCGCCAGCGAGCTGGGCATGCGCGTCGAGTACCAGGACATGCCCACCGCCAGCGAGATCACGGCCGTGGCCAGCGGCAAGGCCGACATTGCCACGCAGCTCAGCGTCACCGAGGAGCGCAAGCAGCAGGTCGACTTCACATCGGTCTACATCTCGCTCAACTACGGCTCGCTGGCCAAATCCGAGGGCGCCGAGGGCGCGGGCCTTTTGGACAACTTTGCCGCGAACTTCAAGAGCAACTTCAAGGCCACGTTCTTAACCGAGAACCGTTGGCAGCTTGTCCTCAACGGACTGCAGGTCACGTGCCTTATTACGGTGGGCGCCTTTGCGCTGGGCACCGTGCTTGCGGCCGGCCTGTCGTGGCTGTCGCACCGCCACGGCCGTGTGGCGCGCGCCTTTGTGGTCGTCTACAACAAGCTGGCCACGGGCATCCCCGTGCTGGTGTGGCTGATGATCTTGTACTACGTGGTCTTCTCGGCGTGGGACGTGCCCGCGGTTGCCGTGGCCGTCTTGTGCTTTGGGTTGCAATCGGCCTCGGGCATTTATGGCGTCTTCGAGACGGGCCTGGCTGCGGTCGACAACGGCCAGGTAGAGGCCTCGCTTGCCATGGGCTTCTCGCACCTGGAGACGTTTCGCAACGTCGTGTTGCCCCAGGCGGCGGCGCGCGTGTGGTCGCTCTACTCTGGCCAGTTCACGGCGTTGATCAAGGCCACCTCGATCGTGGGCTACATCGCGATCCAGGACCTCACTAAGGCCAGCGACATTATTCGCAGCCGTACGTTCCAAGCATTCTTCCCGCTTATCGCCACCGCAGTGGTTTACTTCGCTATCATCGCTTTGTGCGGCTGGGTCTTTGCCCGCCTGGGCCTTCTTCTTGATCCCAAGCGCCGCCGCCCGCAATCCATTCTCAAGGGAGTTCAAACGCGTGAGTAAACACCTGTCGTCTTCGCGGCCGCGGCGCCGCCGCCCGCGCCTGCGCCGGGGCCTGTCGGGCCGCCTGTCCTGCGCCCTTCTCGCCGTCCTTTTGGCCGTGACCACGGCCTTGGCCTGGGTGCCGTCTGCGGCCAACGCCGCCGTGAGCTACAAAGAGCTTGCATCTGCCGATGACCTGGACCAGCTCTACGCCAATGCCAGCCTGGGCGTCCTTGGCGGCACCGTGGTCGAGCTGGGCCTTAAGGACTCCTACCCCAACGCCGACCTGCAGATCTATTCCTCCGAGACCGATGTGGCCGCTGCCGTGGCGGGCAACAAGATCGACTACGGCTTTGTGACCGAGTTCTTTGCCAATCGCTTTATGGAGACCAACTCGGGCTACGAGTTTGTGACGCCCTTCTACATGACGGTCGACGACGGCTACGCCATTGCCAAGGGCAACGACGAGTTACGCGAGAAGATCGACGCTGTTATCGTGCGCATGCGCGAAGAGGGGACCCTTGCCTCCATCAAGCAAAAGTGGCTGCAGGACCGCAACTACAGCATGGACGACGTCCCCGCCTGCGACACCGGCGACGAGGTGCTGCGCGTCGCCATTGCGGCCACCGACGAGCCCTACGCCTTTTACATGGACGGCCAGCTGGCCGGCGTCGCGCCCGAGATTACGCGCCGCATAGCTGCTGAGCTGGGCATGCGCGTCGAGTTCATGGAGATGAGCTTTGCCAGCGAGATCGCGGCGGTGGCCAGCGGCAAGGCCGACATCGCGACCCAGGTCACGCCCACCGACGAGCGTCGCCAGCAGGTCGACTTCACCGAGTGCTACACCACGGGCGACTTTGGCGCCCTGACAAAGGCCAGCGGTGCCGAGCAGACCGACCTTATCCAGTCCCTCAAGGACAACTTCAACACCACCTTCCTAGTGGAGAACCGCTGGCAGCTGGTGGTAAGCGGCCTTCAGATCACCTGCCTTATCACGGTGGGCTCCTTTGCCCTGGGCACCGTGTTGGCGGCCGCCCTGTGCTGGATGTCTCGCCGCGGCAACCCGGTGGCGCGCGCCTTCGTGGCTCTCTACAACAAGCTGGCCACGGGCGTTCCCGTGCTGGTGTGGCTGATGATCTTGTACTACGTGGTCTTTGCCACGGTCGACATCCCGGCTGTTGTGGTGGCTATTCTGTGCTTTGGTCTGCAATCGGCATCGTCTATCTCGGGCGTCTTCGAGACGGGCTTGGCCGCGGTCGACAAAGGCCAGATAGAGGCGTCGCTGGCCATGGGCTTTTCTCGCCTGGACACGTTTCGCAACGTCGTGTTGCCCCAGGCGGCGGCGCGCGTGTGGTCGCTCTACTCTGGCCAGTTCACGGCGCTGATCAAGGCCACCTCGATCGTGGGCTATATCGCGATCCAGGACCTTACTAAGGCCGGCGACATCATCCGTAGTCGTACTTTCCAGGCGTTCTTCCCGCTTATCGCCACTGCTGTCGTTTATTTTGCTGCCATTGTTTTGTGCGGCTGGGTCTTTAGCCGCTTGGGTCGCCTGTTGGACCCCAAGCGCCGCCGTCCCGCCGCTGTGCTGAAGGGGGTTAACGTTCGTGCCTAAACGTTGCAATCCAATCAAGCGTTTGACCTGCGCGTTTTTTGCGGTTCTTCTCGCCGTGACCACGGCTTTGGTCGCGGTACCCGCTACCGCCAGCGCCCAAGCCAACGTGCGCGAGGTCACCACCGAGGAGCGCGACAACCTGTTTGCCCACGCCCGCCTGGGCGTCATTAGCGGCTCGCTTACCGAGCTGCGCCTTAAGGATCAGTTCCCCGAGGCCGACCTGCAGATCTTTACCAGTGAGTCCGACATCATCGCTGCGCTGGTGGGCAACAAGATCGACTATGCCTTTGTCTCGGAGTTCTACGCCAACCGTTACATGGAGACGGCTCAGGGCTACGAGTACATCACGCCTATGTACATCACCTTCGACGACACCTTTGGTATCCAGAAGGGCAACGACGAGCTGCGCCAGAAGATGGACGCCATCATCGAGCGCATGCGCAACGACGGCACGCTGGACGCCATCAACAAGAAGTGGGTCATCGACCGCAACTACTCGATGGATGACGTACCCACCTGCGATACCGGCGACCAGGTTCTGCACGTGGCGACCACGGGCGCCGACGAGCCCTACAGCTTCATCCAAAACGGCGCCCACGCGGGCGTGGCCATCGAGGTCATGCAGCGTATTGCCAGCGAGCTGGGCATGCGCGTTGAGTACCAGGACATGCCTATCGCAAGCAAGATCGCGGCCCTGGCAACCGGCAAGGTCGACGTTGCCGACCAGCTGGCCGTTACCGAAGAGCGCAAGCAGCAGATTGACTTCACCGACGTCTACGTCTCGCTCAACTACGGCGCCCTCACTAAATCGGCCGACGCCCAGTCCAGCGGCTTCTTTGACGACCTGGTGGACAACTTCAACACCGCCTTTATCACCGAGAACCGCTGGCAACTGGTGGTAAGCGGCCTGGGCCTCACCTGCCTTATCGCGGCCGGCGGCTTTGTGCTGGGAAGCGTCTTGGCGGCCGTCCTGTGCTGGATGTCTCGCCGCCGCAACCCGGTGGCCCGCGGCTTTGTGAAGGCCTACAGCAAGCTGGCCACCGGCGTTCCCGTGCTGGTGTGGCTCATGATCTTGTACTACGTGGTCTTTGCCTCGGTCGACGTGCCCGCGCCGCTGGTGGCCATCCTGTGCTTTGGCCTGCAGATGGCGGCCAGCATCGCCGGCGTCTTCGAGACGGGCCTGGACGCCGTTGACAAGGGCCAGGTAGAGGCCGCGCTTGCCATGGGCTTCTCGCCGCTCGAGACGTTTAAGCGCGTGGTGTTGCCTCAGGCCGCGGCCCGCGTGTGGACGCTTTACTCGGGGCAGTTCTCGTCCCTTATCAAGGCCACGTCGATCGTGGGCTACATCGCCGTCCAGGACCTCACCAAGGCCTCGGATATTATCCGCAGCAGAACTTTCCAAGCGTTTTTCCCGCTTTTGTCTACCGCGGTCGTATACTTTGCCATTATCGCCTTGTGCGGCTGGGTGTTCTCGCGCCTTGGCCGTCTGTTGGACCCCAAACGCCGTAAACCCGCAGCCGTCTTAAAAGGAGTGCAAGCACGATGACTAACCCTTTGATCAGCGCCCGTGGCCTTTGCAAGAGCTACGGCCAAAACGAGATTCTTACCAACATCGACGTTGACATCAACCGCGGTGACGTCATCTCGATCATCGGCCCGTCGGGCTGCGGCAAATCGACCTTCACCCGCTGCCTCAACTTCCTTGACCCGCCCACCGCGGGCGAGGTCTACTTCGACGGCGAGCTGGTGACCGGTGACGCCAAGAGCCTGCAGGCCCTGCGCCGCAAGATGGGCATGGTTTTCCAGGCCTTCAACCTGTTCTCTAACATGACGATCGTCGAGAACGCCATGTTTGGCCAGGTCAACCTGCTGGGCAAGTCTCGCCAAGAGGCCTACGACCGCGCCATGGACCTTCTGGACACCGTGGGTTTGGGCCACAAGTCGCTGTCCTATCCCGACGAGCTGTCGGGCGGCCAGAAGCAGCGTGCCGCCATTGCCCGCACGCTGGCCATGAACCCCGAGGCCATTATCTTCGACGAGCCTACCAGTGCCCTTGACCCCACGATGGTGGGCGAGGTCCTGGGCGTCATGATGAACCTGGCCGAGCAGGGCACCACGATGCTCATCGTCACGCACGAGATGAACTTTGCCCGCAACGTCTCTAACCGCGTCTTCTACATGGACGAGAAGGGCATCTACGAGGACGGCACCCCCCAGCAGATCTTCGAGAACCCGCTGCGCCCCAAGACCCGCGACTTCATCTTCCACGTCAAGACGTTCAACTACGAGATCTGCAACGGCGCCTTTGACTACTACGAGATGATCAACAAGGCCGCGCTGTTCATGCGCAAGCAGCTGTTCGATATGGCTCGCATCGACCGCGTGATTCACGTTTTGGACGAGGTCATCAACCACTGCGTGCTTGAGTCGGGCGAGAACTTGCGCACCCTCATGACCCTTCGTTACACCGAGAAGACCGACGAGCTTGAGGTCTCGTTCATGGATCCTTCGCGCAAGGCCAACTACGCGTACGGCGAGATGGACGAGCTGGCTCGTAAGGTTGTCGAGGCGTACAGCAAGGGCATCGAGGCCGATCCCGAGACGAGCAGCTTGGTTATCAAGCTGTAGGGGCTCGGGGTGGCGGGCGCCGGGCTGCGGCCGAGCCGCCCGTGGCCCGTGTGACGCACGAAAACTAACTAAAGATTGAAAGCGTTAGGTATCCTATGAGCAGTTTATTGCAAAGAATGAGGCGCCTAGCGCTTTCGTCTTTGATGTTCGTTGCGTTGGCTGGCGCGCCGGGTGTCGCGCTGGCGGCGACGGGCGCGGCCGACGCCGCGACGACCGCCGTCGCTTGCGCCGACGAGCAGAAGGTCTCGCCGGCCCTTCTCGCCCAGGCGCAGGCCCGTCTTGGCGGCGAGGAGGCCGTCTCGGCGCTGGCAGACGACGGCGCAGCCAGCAACTCGCTCTTTCCCCAGGGCCTGGAGCTGGGCCTTTCCACCACTGGCCAGGCTCGTTCTGTCGTGATCCGCGTGAGCTTCCCGGCTAGCGCCGATGGCAGCGAAGAGG
>CAVEMP010000257.1:0-8000 GCA_963616835.1 uncultured Oscillospiraceae bacterium
GGAGGGGTTCTCCCTCGGGAGGTGCGTGGACGAGATGGTGGCGAAGATGTGACGTCGGCCCCGGCTAAAGCCGGGGCTTCTCATTTCGGTAGTCCTTGCCGTACAGCACGTAGTCGATGACACGCCTGTTCGCCTCGTCAACCTTGCCCTGGTCGGCCTTGATGTAGACAAAAGTGACGCGGTGGGAGCGGTCGGAATGCCCCAGAGCCTGGCCGATGGTGTCGATCGGGATTCCTATTTCATAGGCGATGGTCGCCCACGTGTGCCGGGCCCAATAGCTGGACAGACCCTCATAGGGGCCGCGCCCGATGATCTTGCCGCGCTTCCCTGTCGGTCTGCCGAATGATTTCAGCCGCTTGTTGAGGTGTGACCTGTATGACTTCTCGTCAGTGTAGCGCTCAAGCATGTTTACGAGATGGCCGGAGCCCTGGTATTTGGCGATGATCGCCGCGGCTTCCGGCTCGACCTTGACGGAGTAGAGCCGTCCGGTCTTGGCCCGCCTGTAGTTGAGGTAGCCGTTTATCACCGCCGATCTGCCGGCGGACAGAAGGTCGGCGAGGTTGATGCCTATCAGGTAAAAGGAAAGCAAGAAGATGTCGCGCGCCTCTTCCTGGCCCGGCCCTGGCTCCATGTTGATCAGCCATGCGAGCTGCTCCGCCGTGAGCGCCCTCTTGCGCGTCTCCTCCGACTTGATCTTGTACAACCTGAACGGATAGGACTCTGTCCTCCCGTCGTCGATCGCTCGGTTGAAAACCGTGCGGATGTTGCGCATGATGATGGATATCGTGTTGGTTGACATCGTGCGGCGGCAGAACCTTTCAAACCTCTCCAGGTAGGAGCGGTCGATGTCCTCGAACGTGCGTATGGCCAGACTTCCGTCAAAGGCGGCGAGAGCCTTGGCCGTGCGGTCGTACACCTCGCGCGTCCCCGCCCTGTCGCAGCCGTCGCGGTAAGCCTCCAGTTCCGGAAGGAAGTCGCCGCGCCGTTGTTTTGGCTTCTCGTTGAACAGGGCGAACTTTATCCTTGCGGCGATGTCGGCGGCTGTCATCCCGGCCAGCTCCCCGGAAAAGCGGAGCGATGCGACGGTGTCCTCCGCCCGGGAGAGAATGCCGTCCAGCCTGGAGCGGAGCCCTGGCGTGCGTCCAATATAGAGCTGGCGGTCGGCATCCCAGTCGCCCGTCCTGACTCTTGTGATGAGCAGGAGCGCGCTCCTGTAGTCGTGCGACACCTTCAGGTACAGGGGGGCTTCGCCGCCCTCCCTTGTCTTTTTGAGATATAATGATAATTTAGCCATTGTTGAGGTTTTTGTTTTTGTAGTCCCGAATTAGTCCCGAATTAGTCCCGAATAATGCCCTATTTTGTCACAAAATGTCACACTTTGCCACGTTGTTTATGAGTGAAAATCCAGATCTGACAAATAAACCGAGGATATTGAAAAACGTGTAACCACTTGTTTTTCAATATCCTCGGTTTCTGCGGTGCGGAAGGGACTCGAACCCTCGACCTCCGGCGTGACAGGCCAAAAAGGGTGTCCCGGGACATTGATTTTCAGTTAGTTATAAATTCATCGTTCAGTTTGTCCCGAATCAGTCCCGAATCAGCTGGCACGCGGTGCACTCCAGACGCCATGCGGCGCCGTCACGGCGGACCTCAAGACGGGCGGCGGCGTCCCCGCCCATCTCCCTGACCGCCGCGGCCACAGGGTCGAGGAGGTCACGGCTGCCGAGTTCCTCGAGACCGCGGGATGCCGCCCCCTTTGAATAGACCGGGTCGCCGAACCTCCCGCCCTTCACCTCAAGCGTGTCGGCCCGCCCGGGCTTCGCCGCGCCTGGAAGTATGGTGACGTACACCGCGCCGAGCTGGCGGTGAGGGACAGGGCAGTCGCCGGTGTAGAACGAGAAGCCGGCCTCGGCGTATGGCCGGAAGTCAAGAGCCGACCATGTGACCATCCTTTGCATCGAAGAGCAACCGGCGGCCAGAAGCGCGGCGGCGATGAGAGTGACAAATCCTTTCATATCTTTCTTTTTTTTTTGTCGTGGCGTTGAGGTACCCAGGCGGCTACCTTGCCGTCAGGTTCTTGATAATCTCCGTGAGGCTGTGTATCTGCTCCCTCTGCGACCTGTTCTGCTCCATGAGCTCGTCGAGCATCCTCGAAAGCTCCGCGCCGGCCCCGTTCACCGTCACCGGCGAGTTCGTCGCCCCGCCTATGTTCCCGACCGTCGTGACGTTGCCGCCGTTGACGGACGTGTTCTCATTGCCGCGGATTGAGTTGCCGGCGGGTGTGTCGTTCTCAAGGAGGGCGGCGGTGTCCCAGCCTTGGTCGTTAGATAGGAGTCGCCGAAGTATAGGCGATGGGATATTTGTGAGACCACTTTCCCATTGTGATACCGCTCCCTGCGAAACTCCTGCAAAATCAGCAAGGGATTGCTGACTAATATTATTAGCCTTTCTGAACTTCCTAATATTCATTTCTCTAATATTTTTATAAATTTTTCTCAAAATATTAGGTATTCTAATATTTTTGCCTTATATTTGCGGTGTCAACGGAGAAACAACATATAAAAAACCCCGTTGAGGTATCAAGCCAAATGCAAATGAACAAAAAAATAACCGAAGAAACAAGGACATTCCAGGAAATATGGGAGTCCATGACCACCGCGCAGCGGGACCACCTCCGGAGCGACCTGACGGGCCGCCTGAAGGTCACGACCGCCGCCGTGTGGTACTGGTACAAGGGACAGCGGCGCCCCGACTATACGTGCCGCAAGGAGATCGCCCGCCTGACGTCCGCCGTCATAGGGCGCAGGTGCCACCCAGACCTTCTGTTCCCATGACGAACGAGAGGCCAAATGTCTCGCCCGCGGCAAGGTACTGCGAGAGCGAGGCCGCCCGGCTCCTGGGCGTCGACAGGAGGACCGTCGCCCGGTGGAGGGAGTCCGGACAGATAAGGCCGGTGCTCGGGATGGGGATAAGGTCGGGGCGCGTGTACTACAAGGGCACGGAGATAGAGAGGGTCTGGTCGGCCCATTAGGAAAGATACCGCCGCGAGGCGGCTGGACGGGACGCACCGGCTTTGGCGCTTTTCGGTGTGTGTGTGTTAGAACATATTATTAGAGTTTTTCACGACTTGGTTTTTCACCGCCGCCTCCTGCCCGTCCGGGCGGCTTTTTAAAGACAACAACTAAAAAAAAAGAGATATGACAAGACAGGAATTCATCGACAGGACGGGGTTCACCCCGACGGAGGGTAACTTCAGGGCGATCCACGAGGACTACATGGCCGCCGGAGACGGCGTCGACAAGGACACATTCTGCAAGGGGTGGCTGGAGAACGGCGGGCCGCAGCGGGCCTATGACTGGATGAGGGACCAGGCCAACATCGCGAAGTGCGACCTCGCCTCAGTGACGGAGGACAAGAGGGCGCTGGTCGCCAGGGTGGGCGACCTCGGGGAGGACATCCACCGCAAGGACAAGGAGATAGGGCTTCTGGAGGACCGCATAAGACTGCTGGAGGCGCAGAAGACCGCCCACGAGGTCAAGGAGGAGAGGATGACTGCGGCGCACGCCGGAAGGGCGGACGAGTCCAGAAGGTACAGGAAGGCCCTGCTCATCGCGCGGCTGATGCTTGAGAGCCTCAGGATGGAGGCCGACGGGGAGGACCTGACCATGGTTCTGGACGAGATAGGCGAAGCCCTGGCGGGCGGGGAGAGTGACACTGACGAATAAGATATCAGTGACATGAGAAAGGGGATCATCATCGCAATCTACGTGGTTGCCGTCATCGCGGCCGTCCTGGCCTTCTTCGTGATGGTGTCGGACGTGACCGACGCCTGCGCTGTCTGGCTCGCGCTTCTCGTCAAGGGAGCCGCCCTCGCCGCGCTCATCGTGTGCTCATGGCTTCTGCCGCCGTTGAGGGAGCGGTTCAGGGAGCTCGGCTACGAGCCGCCGTTCACCAAGCCCGGGAGGTAGGCCATGGGAGGAATCAGGCCATACGTGGTGATCCAGGACTGGATGCTCGACCTGGGGCTGAACCCGTCGGAGGTGATCGCGGTCGCCGTCATCTACGGGTTCACCCAGAATGGGGAGCACACCTGCCACACGTCGCTGGACTATCTGGGGCGTATGTGTATGCTTAGCCGCCGTTCAGTAAGATATCTGCTCCGCCGTTTGGAGAATCGTGGTTTATTGAGAAGGACGGAGAACGTGGGAAAGCTTAGCGAGTACTCTATCAACCTCGATAATTTTACCCGGGCAAAAATTGCCCCGGGCAAAAATTGCCCCGGGCAATCGGAGACAGAAACCCGGGCAAAAATTGCCCCCCTTTCCCCCCTGCACCCCCCTATTCCAGATAATAAAAATAAAAATAATAAACATCACGAGAGTGCGTGCGCGGACGCGCCCGCCCACACGCACACGCGCGAGGGCGATGATGAGGTCGAGGTTACGGCGGCGGCCGGGGAAGCCGAACCGCCAACGGACGGGACCCCGACGTCCTCGATGACGGTGACGGGCACCGGCCCCCAACCCCCCTGCCCCCCTTCCCCGTCAGGGGCGGATGAAGGCGGACTGTTCCACGTGTCCAGCATGGAGCGGGAGTCGGTGGGCTTCGACAAGGACAGGATAGCGGGGCTGAAGCGGGAGAGGATGGCCGCCGCCCTGGAGCGCGTGTGCGCCCGGCTCGCCGCCGAGGGCTCGCCGCCGATGTCGGAGCGGCAGAGGGCGCGCTTCCTCGACCACTGGTGCGCGCACCGTCCGGGGAGCGAGAGGACAAGGGCGGAGGGCGACCCGTATTTCAGCCTGTCCGCCAAGGCGAGGCTGTGGACGGACACAGACCGCGCCAGGGCGGCGGAGAAGGAGGGCGCGCCGGACGGCGGCCGGAAGGGGTTCGCCCCGCCGTCCCTCGACGAGGTGCGGGCGTTCTTCGCCGAGGCCGCCCCGGGGATGGACCCGATGGAGTTCTACGGCTACTACCGTGCGCGGGGCTGGGTGTTCTCGGGCGGCGTGCGGATGGCCGACTGGAAGGCGGCGGTCTACATGTGGACAACCCGCGAGAGGGAAAAAGGGGAAAGGAGATAGAGCATGTTCGATTTCGATAGCGAGAAGACGGAGGCGTTGCTGGTGTGGGACGCGATAGTGACGCCCGAATACATAGATGACGTGAGGCGGATAGCCCGCCCCGACATGTTCCAGAACAGGCACCTGAGGGACGCCTTCCTCAAGGTGTGCGGGAGGTGGGACGCCGGGGAGCCGGTGGACAGCTCCGTGGTCAGGTCGGTGGCGGACTCGGGGGCCCTTCCGCTCCTCGCCGCCAACATGGGCGCGTCCGGCGGCCTTGTCACGAGCGTCAACCACGCCAGGCTGCTGCGCCAGATGTGGATAGCCCGCACGGCGTGGAGCTTCGGCGACAGGCTGATGCGCGAGGCCTCGGACGTATCGATGATGCCGGAGAGCGTGCTGACCGAAGCGAGGGATTTCTGCGGGACGCTGGAGTCCTGCTGCGGGGCGTGCTCGGAGGTCACGGCGGCAAGGGCCGTGGACGAGCTCGGGGAGTCCATAAGGCGCGACGCTGAGGCGCGGGGCCGTGGCGCGCTCGCCGCCGTGCCGACGGGCTTCCCCTTCCTTGACGGGCGCTTCCTCGGCGGCCTCAAGGGCGGCAACCTCGTGACGCTCGCCGCCCGCCCGGGCATAGGCAAGACGGCGGTGATGCTGGCCATGATGATGTGCCAGGCCTCGAAGGGCGTCCCCGTCAAGGTCTGGTCGCTGGAGATGGGGCACCGGGAGCTTGCCGAGAGGATGATGTACTCCCTCGGCGGGTTGAGGCCGGGCGAGAAGCTGAGCGGGGCCGTGGACTGGGGCGGCGCGTGGAGGGACGCCCGGGCGGCCCTGGAGCGGTGGGGGCTGTACATCGAGGACAGGACTTTCGGCCTTGACGAGATAGTCTCCGACATCACGGTGAGCCGCCAGCAGGGCCGCTGCTCCGTCGCCTACATCGACTACCTCCAGCTCGTCACGTCGCCGTCAAGGCGGCAGGACACAGAGGACAGGCGCATATCGGACATAACGCGGCGGCTGAAGCTGCTTGCAAAGTCGCTTGACATCCCCGTGGTGCTGCTCGCGCAGCTCAACAGGGACAACGTCCGGGACGGCCGCGACCCGGCGCTGCAGGACCTGAGGGGGTCGGGATCGATAGAGCAGGACTCTGACAGGGTCGTGTTCCTTTCGCCGAGGCTTTCGGCCGACGGTGATCGCCTCATCAGCATGAGCATAGGCAAGAACCGGGAGGGCGGCCACGCCGGGGAGTCCGTCCTACTGAGACCGAACGCGACCTATTCGGCGTTCGAGGAGGTGACCGGTGGCGCGGACATGCCCACATACGCCGACAAGAGGAAGGAGGAGCTGTGGGAGAGGGAGATGTCGAGATGATCCTTGCGAGGGTCAGGGAGGTGGCCGCCGGGTTGAGGTCGAGGAACGCGCTGCCGTGCCATGAGACGCTTCTGGGGCTGAAGGGATGGGCGCGGAGCCTGGGGATGCCGGAGAGCGCGCTTCTGGAGGCCGTCGCCGCGTTGAGGAAGGAGGGGCGGATAGAGGTCGGGAGGACGCTCAACGACTGGTGGATCCGGCCGGCCGAGGGGCGGAAAGAAAAATAAGGCGATTTGGCGGCGTTTCGCCGTCCCGGGCGGGAAAACCCTTGCATCCGGGGCGAAAGGCGGCGAGAGGGCGGGGAAACGGCCAAGGAACGGAAATGATGATACGGATTTGAAATGAAAGGAGAAAGAGAAATGGACTGCATGAACAGGATAGAGCTCCGTGGCAGGGTCGGGAGCTCGAGCGTGATAGCCGCGTGGCTGCGGGGCCAAGGTAGCCCGGGATGGATTACCTGACAGTAGCGGCGCGACGCCGCGAAAAGCCCGGAGAGAACGCCGCCGCGGGGCGGCAGGAATACGTAGCGACATAAAAACACAACTTCATAAGTCATGAAAGGCGGTTCGAATCCGCGCTCCGGGCCAAGGTTTATCACTGATTGTTCAATTTATAAAAGTTAAAAAAGATGATGGAAAGTTACATCGGAAGGAAGTGCATCGTGCGATGCTACGGGGCCGGGGTCTTCTTCGGCGAGGTCAGGGAGGTCATAAGCGACGCCAACGGGCTGAACGTCCGTCTGGCGAACGCCCGCAAAGTTTGGTACTGGGACGGGGCGGCGGCCGTGGAGCAGCTGTCGCAGGACGGCTGCAACGACAGGAGCAAGCTGACGGTGGCGGTTCCAGAGCTGGTGGTGGCGAACGCGATACAGGTCATCCCCTGCACAGAAAAAGCGATAGCGAACCTTGAAGCGCAGAGGGAATGGAGGCGATAGAGAAGGACATCGAGCGGTTTTTGGCCGTAAGCTCTGGCTCTGGCTATGGCTCTGGCTATGGCTATGGCTATGGCTCTGGCTATGGCTATGGCTATGGCGATGGCGATGGCGACGTCATCAGGAGGGTCGCGCGGGAGTACGGGATAAATCTGTTGTGACGCGCCATGCTGACGTCGATTGCTATACTTGACAGCGGGGCCTACGAGGTCTCGGCGTACTTCCGGGACGGCCTGGGCTACGGAAGGTGGCGCGCCCTGCGCTCGTTCTGGAGCCAGGGCGACGCCCGGGAGTTCGCCGGCTGGGACGCCGGCAGGTTCACGGCGGCGGAGCTGGAAGGCCTCGCAAGGTCATACGACGGGCGGCCGCGCGTGAGGGATGGATTCAAAAGATACAAATTGCCATGGTGAAAGTGAGATACAAGGTGAGGGCTGAATACTGCAACATAGTCGACCAGTGGTGGTATGACGACGAGGCGAAGGCGAGGGGAAAGTACTCGGAGCTTCTGGCCACAAGGCCGAGGTGGAACGTGACGCTCTCGGCCGTCGAGGTGGCGGGAGGGCGCAGGCCGTGAGCGCGCCGAGGAACGACCTGACGGGGCGGCGTTTCGGCCTCCTGACCGTGACGGGCTACGCCGGGAGGCGCGGGGC
>CAVEMP010000258.1:0-7535 GCA_963616835.1 uncultured Oscillospiraceae bacterium
CAAAAACGCGACAAATGTGCCAACGAAATCGGGACGATCGAGTAGCCGGGCATCTTGCGAGAGAAAACCTGCAGGTCAGAGACTTGCAGGTTTTCTAGCTACTAGCTGTGTTTGATTTCGTTGGCACATTTGTCGCGTTTTTGAATCCGGCGCGCCTGCGCGGACGCCCGCCGCTCCACTGGCGGGCGCCCTCACGCCAGGCGCATGGCCTCTTGAACGGCGCCGGCAAGATTGGCGTCGTTGCCCAGCTCGGCGGCCTTGACCTGCGGCTCGGGCAGGCCACCAAAAGAACGATAGGCCTCCAGCACCCCGGGCATCTCGGCGCGCAGGGCGGCAATGAGCTCGTGCCTGCCCGAGATTCCGCCCGCGATGACAAACACCTCCGGATCAACAACGCACTGCAGGTTGAGCAGCGTGGCGTCGAAGGCGCGAGCATAACGCGAAAGCCCGCGCAGCGCGGCCTCGTCGCCGGCCTCGACCCACTCAAAAACCTTGCGCCCGTCGATCGAGTCGTCGGCAGGCAGGCCCTTCTCGGCGGCAACCATGTCGCGAAGGCCCTTCCAACCGCAGGTGCCGCCAAACATGTCAACCAGCCCCAGGTCAGCGCCAGGACGCACGTCGTTTCGTAGGAACGAGAACTCGCCGGCAAAGCAGTGAGCACCGCGAAGCACGCGGCCGTCCAGCACGATCCCGCCGCCGATCCCGGTGCCAATGGCCAGCACCACGCCGTAGCGCACGCCACGCAGGGCGCCCGCCGCGTACTCGCCCAACGCGCAGCACTTGCCGTCGTTGTTCACGGCAACCGGCAGACCCAGCTCTTCTCGCAGGCGACGGCCCAGCGGGCAGCCGTCCATGTAGAGAAGGGCGCCGCCGCGGTGAATCGTGCCGTCCGGATCATCCTCGTAGACCCCGCCGGGAACCGAGACACCCACCGCCACCACGCGATCGCGGTGCGGCCGTACCAGGTCGACCAGAACGGCCACCAGCTCGTCGGCCGTCTCGAAGGCGGTGGGCAGGCTGCCGCGCGTGAGAATCCTAAAGTCCTCATCAAGAATCGCCCACTTGACGGCGGTGCCGCCGACGTCGATGCCAAAATAGTTCTTCATGCGAGTCTCCCAAACAGCCGACCAGCAGCCCTACAGCAGGTACTTGTTAATAAGATAGACCGGAGTGCAGCTCCACGCATGGCAATAGCTGTTCACGATTGGCGAGCCGTAAGGGCTAAAGTCGGGCCGATCGGGGTCGAAGGCCTCCCAGAAGGTGTCGGCGCCAAGGGCGATCATCTTGCCCCAGTAGCTCTTCATGAGGTCCGTGGCCTCGTCGGTCAAACCGGCCTCGAACAGGGCCTCTACCACGTGGTGGTACATGTACGGCGTGGCGATCCCGTGTACCGGGAAAAGCTCGTCTACCGTGCGCTGCATAAGGGCACGGTTGGCCTCGTCGTCCAAGACATGCGCCAGGGCCATCCAGACCTGACTCGCGACGTTGAACTCGTCGCCGGTCGTCACAAACAGGCCGCGCTCGGCAACAAAGAGCTGCTCACGGGCATAAGTGACCATCTTGTCCAAGCGCGTGGCATAGGCAGCGGCGTCCACGTCGCCCACCAGCTCGGCCAGGGCCACAAACTGACGCAAGACATAGATCGTCTCGGCCTGGCCGCACGTGTCCTTATTGAACTCGTTGGACCAGTCGACAAAGACGGGGTACGTCTTGCTGGTGACCAGGCGGCCATCGGCATCGACCATACCCAAGGTCACGTCCATCTGACGCTTGGCCACCGGGTAAAGCTCGCGAACAAAGTCCAGGTCAGGGTGGGCGCGATTGAGATCAAACAGCACGCTAATGAAGAAGAGGCTGTACTCAAACAAGAAGGTGTCGTCGGCCACGGGACGAGGCTTGGTGAAGACGTTGGCGCTAATGCGACCGTCCTCGGCGGTCATGCCAGCAAAGAGATAAAGGCAGCGTTTGACCAGCTCAACGTTGTCAAAGGTCGCGTAGTTGGCCAGGGCCTGCAGGCGCAGATCGCCCAGCCACAGGCGACGGTCGCGCTTGGGGCCGTCCTCAAAGACCTCCTGCATGCACTCGGCCAGGGTCTTTGCCGAGACGCGCCAGATGGCCGCCAACTCGGGGTCGTCCAGGGCCGGCGGGATGAGACTCGCCATGTCGACAGCGCTTTGCGCCTTCACACGCGGCGCCGAGAAGTGCGCGGCCCACTTAAGCGAGGTGTCAACCGCCTCGATGCGCACGTAGCGAAAACTGTAACGGCGCGAAAGCTCAAGGCGCGCGGGAAGAACATCCAGGTGAACGTATTCGTCCTGGATCCAGGCCTTGGAAAGCCAGCCGTCGTAGGAGCTGGCGTTGGCGGCAAGCTCGGCGGGAATCTCGGCGAAGCTCAGCTTAAGGAACAGCGGTGCGTCCATGGGTGAGCCCTTGGACTCGATGTCCACCGAGAAGCTGCCCACATAGTGGTCACCAAAGTCCAGGATAAGACTCTGACCTCGAGAAAGGCCTATCTGCGACAGATCATCGATGCTGGTCGCGGCAGGAACGCAGCGCCAGCCGCCCTGCTTGGCGGCGTCGGGGACCAGCTCGACGATAGCAACAGGGGCGACGCTGGTCTCCAGGATCTTGGGCGTGTTCTTCTCGGCTTTGGCGAGAAGGGCCTTGTCGTGGTTGAAGGCAAGGTCTCGGTTGACTTGTACGAGTGCCATGTGGCACCCCTTTCTTTTGAGGCGAGTAGGGCGTATTGGGTAGGGAGAGTTGCGGCGGATTGAAAGTAGGGGGCGGGACGAGGCGGGGGTGCCTCGTCCTGCATGAAAGGGAGCCGCGCGACCTGGGCCCCGGGAAAAGCTCAGGCTGGCCGCTTAACCTGTGGTCTCGGCCGAGCATGCGCCCGGAGGGAGGCGAGACCCGGCGGGCCTTAGTCCACGTTCTTGATCAACAGGATAAAGACGACGCCAACAAGGATAAGAGCCGCGGCAATGGGGAAGGCAAGGAAATACGAGCCAGTGTTCACGACGATGACCGAGGTCAGCACGGGGCCTAAGATCTGGCCGATGGTGTTAGCGATGTTGAGGACGCCCAGGTACTTGCCGGCGTTTTCCTGATCGGGCAGAACATCGACGTTAAGCGCCTGGTCAACCGATGAGTACACGCCGTAACCCAGGCCGGCAAAGAGGGCAAAGATGTACATCGAGAAGGCGCTCTTCAGAAGCCACGGGGCGGCGATACCCACGCAAATCATGGCGCAGGCCACGACGATGATGGGCTTGCGGCGGCCGATCTTATCAGAAACGGTGCCCGAGGTAAGCGACGCCACAAACGAGACGACCATGGTCACGACGGACATCTTGGCAAGCACAGCGCCGGCGTCGGTCACAGAAAGGCCAACGTACTTCTCAAGGATGTAGAGCTGGTACCCGTTGATGCAAAAGTAGCCAAAAATGAAGAGTAGACGGCCAAAAAGAGCCAGGTAGAAGTCACGGCAGTTCTTGGTGGGCGGGATGAACATGCGAAGGATCGACGAGAGCCGGAACTTCTCGGCGGCTTCTCCGGGGGCAAGGGCGGCGGACTTCTCGATAGGCCAAATGAGGACGGTCAGGATGCCCGAGCAGACCCAGGCCACGGTGCCAAAGAGAAAGCCGGGGACGGGATTGGTGAGAAAGATAGAACCCAGGATGGAGCCCACGGACTGGCCGATGGTGGCGCCGGCGCCGTAGAAGGCCGAGAGCGTGCCGCGCTTGTTAAGCGGGATGCGGTCCGAGAGGACGGCAATCGAGGGGCCAAGCATGCAGTTGAGGCCCACCTGCAGCGCGCACCACGAGGCCACGATCATCGGCAGCGTCACGGCCACCGAGGTGCTGTAGTAAGCCGCGGCGCAGATGATGCCGCCCGCCACGATAAAGGGCGTACGCTTGCCAAAGCGGCTGCGGCAGTGGTCAGAAAGGGCGCCAAAGACCAGGTTGGAGACCAGGGCAAAGACCATGCCAAAGGAGTTCATGGCTGCCAAGATCTGCTCGCCGGTCATGCCAATGTCCAGAGTGTTGAAGCGCTCGGGGAGAAGGACGTTTGAGGCCATCGAGCCCGCGCCCATCCACATGATGCCAAAGATGATGAAGCCCACCATGAAGCGCCAAAGCGAGGCCTTGGGCAGCGGCTGGCCCGTGTCGGGGGCAATGATCGAGGCGTCAATAGTTGTCTCTTGGCTCATTGTGCTGTTCCTTTCTAAACGTTTACCTGTGTTTTTATTGGTTACAGCGCTGTAAGCTTTATCGACAAGAGGGATAGTACGGCGAAGTTACAGGTCTGTAAGCGCATTTCCGGTGAACGGTCGATTGAAGCGCTTTAACGGTTTGCTTTTTGCGAAAAAGAGCCGGTTTTCGAACGGGCTTTCGCGTTTGGCTATAGAGTTGAGAACTGGGTTTAGGATTTCACGGCGCCGAGCGCGCCGCTTTTTACGAAGGACGCTTGATGACAGACAAGAAAAGGGCGGCGGCGCCCAACACCCCCGCGGCGCAGGAGCGTCGCGACCAGATTGTTAAGGCTGCCGTCAAGGTCATCAACGAGTCGGGCCTGGCAGGCTTCTCGCTTCCTGCCGTGGCGGCCGAGGTTGGGATCAGCCATGTCGCCGTCTTGCACTATATGGGCAGCAAGAAGGATCTGCTACTCGAGGTAATCAAGCGCGCCTATGACAAGCAGCCCGGCGAAGTCGAGTTTCTGCAGGCCTACCGCCCCGGCGGATCGCGCGAGGGCGAGCGGCCCCTCATCCCCCAGTACGCACGCATGATTGTCGAGGCTAACGCCGGCCGGCGCGAGCTGGTGCTTTTGTTCCATACCCTCAACGTGGATGCGTGCCTGCCCGGCAGCATCACGCACGAGTACTTCCTCGAGCGCACGCACGACGCGCTGGACAAAGACGGCGTCGAGCTGCCGTGGCTTGTGCCAGAAGGAGTCAATGTCCAGACGGCTTTCTCGTGCACCTGGGCAGCGATCTACGGGTTGGAGGGCCGCTGGCTTGAGGCGCCCGACGAGGTCGACCTTCTTGCCGAGTGGGCCCGTTTCGAGGACTTTTTGTATCCCCTGCCCCAGTGGGAGGGCTTTAGGTAGGCGATTTTGAGGGGCGGAAGCCAACGGCTAGGGGGCGAGCTTGTTGACGCGGCGGTCGTAGGTGAGAAGGCCGTTGACCTCCTCTTCCACGTCGCTGACCTGTGTGTACACAAAGCCGGCGCAACCCTGGGCCTCAAGGGTGTCGGCGGCGGCAAGCTGGGCCGCCACTTCGCGACGGAAGGCAGCGGCATCTGCGGCGGCGCCGTAGCCGTAGGCAGTCTCGCGAGAGACGTGGCCGGCAATGGCAAGCGCCACGCCGCCGAACTCCGAGAGCAGGTAGGCGCGGCCGGTCTTGGCGGCGCGAGGCTCGGAACCCAGTGGACGGAAGTAGTTATGGATGCTCCAAAAGTCGCCCACCGCCTGGTCGTACCAGCCGCTCGTCGCGTCAATCGCGCGCGTGGGATCAAGCGTGCGCACGCGCCGAGCAGCCGCGGCGGCATCGAACTGGCCCCAGCCCTCGTTAAAGAGGCACCAGGCAATCACGCTTGGGTGATTGCGCAGCAGGTCAACCATGCCATCGCAGGTCGCAAGCCACTCCTCGCGGTAGGCGGGTTCGGCTGCGCCCAGGTCACGCCAGGCACGCTTACCGGTGTCGCGCTTGGCCGCCCACGACGCGCGGAACAGCGTGGGCTTGTGGCTCGTGTGCCACAGCGAGTACGGCGCCGTCCCGCCCGAAGGGACATCCTGCATCACCAGCATGCCCAGGCGGTCGCACATCGCATAGAAGCGGCCGTCCTCGACCTTGATATGCTTGCGCAGCAGGTTAAAGCCGGCGTCGCGCATGGCGCGAATGTCGTGCTCAAGGGCCTCAGGCGCGGGCGGGGTCATAAGGCCGTCGGGCCAATAGCCCTGGTCAAGGACGCCGCGGAGAAAAACAGGCTTGCCGTTAAGGTGGACGCGTCGCACGCCGGCGTCGTCCGGGCGGACCTCGACCGCGCGGATGCCAAAGTAGCTGTGAACGGTGTCGTCGCCGCAGGTTAGTACAACGTTGTAGAGGTACGGATCCTCGGGCGACCACAGGCGCGGGATGGGCACGTCGACGCACAGGGGCTCGGCGGCAGGGCCGGTCACACAGGCAACCTCGCGCTCGCCATCCAAGACGCGAGCCGTGACCTTAGCGGCAGGGTCTGTCGCACAAACATGCAGCTCAACGTGCCCGTCCAAGCCAGCATCGACGCCCAACGAGGTCAAATGCGTCGCAGGTACGACCTCCATCCAAACGTCGCGCCAAATGCCCGACTGCCCCGTGTACCAAATTCCGCCGGGCTTCGAGCTTTGCTTGCCGCGCAGCTGCGAGCCGGTGTCGCCGGGGTCGATCACGCGCACACGAAGCTCGCCCGCACCATCGCCGCCCGCCAGAAGCGCGTCGGTGATGTCAAAGCTAAACGGCAGGTAGGCACCCTTGTGCTCCCCCACCTCAACACCGTTAACCCACACGGTGCACGCCCAGTCCACAGCCTCGAAGTGCAGGATGGCCCGGCGACCGCCGCTCAAGTCCGGCACCTCGATCTCACGCCGATACCACAGCCCGGCGCCGGCAGGGACCTTCTCGCCAATGCCAGAAAGCGAGGCCTCGGGCGAGAAGGGCACGCGAATCTGCCGGTCAAAGGCCTGCCCCTCGCCCACACAGAAGTCCCACCAACCGTTAAGGCTCACCGCGCCGTCGCGGCAAAACTGCGGCCGCGGGTGGGTCCACGCGGGGCTCTCGCCAGCCAAGATCTTCTTGCCCCACGGAGTCAAAAGGGGAATCAGGGGCTGGTCAGAAGGCTCCTTTTGAGCCGCCGCCAGCACACGTTTGATATCAAGCACAATGTCCTCCCGCTCCCCCGCTGCCCGCCTGACCAGCGCGGAATTTGTAACGCCGCCATTATAGCCGCACACGCCCGGCTGCACGAAACCGCGGGGCTTCTCATCGCCTTCGCCTTAACGAGAAAAACCTACCGGCCGGGCCACTCGTCTGCCCACCTGATTACGATTTGGGCCGCGGGGTAGTAAGGTAGAGAATCGCGAAACTGCCGCGCGCCCGCGAGCGCGCTTTTTAGAAAGGCCGGCCATGCCCAAGATTTCTGCAGGTAATCGACTATATTTGTACCGTTTGCTAGCCCGCGAGCTGGGCGTTGGCAAACAAACCTTGATGTCTCGCGCGCAAGAGGTTCTTGAGGCCGATCAGATCTGGCCCCAGGACCTGGGCTTTGACGACATGCGCTCGTTGGCCGAGGAGCTGGACGAGTTCATCAAGGTCACCGTCTTTAAGAAGGGCTACGTCTACGCGACCGTTCTGGCCAACGCCGATTACGACGCCATGCTAGAAAAGGCTGGCAAGGGCGGCGGCGAGAAGGCCCCGGCGGGCAAGTCGTGGAAGAAGAAGGGCGGCAAGGTCGTCAAGCCGCTCAAGCCCAAGCACATCGAGAAGGTCGTGGAGCCGGAGC
>CAVEMP010000259.1:0-7314 GCA_963616835.1 uncultured Oscillospiraceae bacterium
CGCCGGGCGCTTTGGTATGCTGAGGGGCATCTTTGGCAAGACGGGCACGGCAAGAAGGGGAGGCCTCATGACCAGCCAGAAGACAGGTGCGGCCACGCGGCGCAACCCCTCGGTCGAGGTCCTGCGCCTGGCGGCTATCGCGGGCATCGCGCTCTTCCACACCTTCCAGCCGTGGTTTGCCGAGGTCACGGGCTCGGGCTGGCTAGACGCCGGCCTTCACGTGGGCGTGCCCACCCTTGCGATCCTGGGCTTCATCAACCTCCTGGGCTCGTGGGGCAACAGCGTCTTCTTCATGATCTCGGGCTACTTCCTGCTTCCCCGAGCCATCGCGGCGGCGGGCACCCCCGGCGCCTGTATGGCCCAGCTCAAGCAGGCGGCGAGAAGATCTCTCCCGCTTTTGGTCTCGGTCGCCCTCTACACCGTCCTCTCCACGGCGGTCTCGCTGGTCGTCCCCTTTGGCGGCCTGCTGGAGTACGGCCCCACCTGGCTTTTAAGCAGCCTCGAGTTCATATGGGTCTACCTGGCCTTCATTTTTGTCACGCCGCTCATCGCCGCGGTCTGGTCGCGCCTTCGCCGCCCTGGCGCGGCTGTCTGGCTCCTTACTGCGGTCGTCCTGGTCGCGAGCTTCTACGTGGCCTTCTTCTCGCCGGGTGACGCCGACCGTGGCCTTCTTGAGTGGCGCAAGCTCTTAAGCGCCGCCACCTACCTGTGCGCCTACCTTGTGGGCGCCCGCCTTGCCCAGAAACCCGCCAAGCCTGCGCACCCCCACCACTACCTGGCCTTGGTTGCCGCCGCTTGCCTGGCTACCCAGGCCGGCCTGGCCGAGACGGGCAACGCCGCCTGGCTCGTGGCCTCGTCCTTCAAGTCGACCTCGGCGCTCTCGTTTGCCCTGGCCGTGGCCAGCGTCGTGCTTGCCGTGACTCCGCGCCGAGCCAACCGCCCGGCGCCCGACCCCCGCGCCACCGCCATCGCGACCCGCCTAGCCCAAAGCGTCCTGGGCTTCTATATCGCCCAGGCCCTCTTCTACGAGCTGTGGGAGCCTGCCTCCGAGCAGTTCCTGGCCGCGGCGTGCTTTGCCGCCGGCACCCCCGGCCTCATCGCCGCCGGCTTTGTCTTCACCGCGGCCCTTCTCGCCGTCATCATGGCCTTTGACCAGGCTGTTCGTCTGCCGCTTCTGCGCTGCGCGGGCCTGGCTAAGTAGGCCCCGGGGCGCTGTTGCCTGGACTCGCCCGTCCCGCAACCCACGCGTCCTTCTCGCCGCCCGCGCCCGCCGTATGCATCCTTCATGCTAACCGCGCCACGGCGGCGGCCGTACGTGCGCCCCGTGATATCCTTTAGCGATTAATGTCTCTAGAGGAGAACGCACATTGACCAGTAAATTTAGATTCTACGTGGCCCTTGTGGGTGCCAAGGCGACAACCGCCCTGCTCCACGCCCTGGGCCGCCAGGCGAGCTTCTTCCCCGGCGAGGTCGCCCTCAAGATCTGCCCCGATTTTGTGAGCCACATCGAGAAGCCCAAGACCGTGATCTGCGTCACTGGCACCAACGGCAAGACCACTACCTGCAACATGATTTTGGACGTGCTTGAGAAGAACGGCTACCAGGTGCTCAACAACCGCGCCGGCGCCAACATCAACTCGGGCATCGTGGCCGCGCTGGCAAAGGGCTCGACCCTGAGCGGCAAGGCCAAGTTCGACCTGGCCGTCTTTGAGGTCGATGAGCGCAGCTCGCAGCTTATCTACCCGCGCTTGAAGCCCACCTACGTGGTGTGCACCAACCTCTCTCGCGACTCGATCCGCCGCAACGCCCACCCCGAGTTCATCTTCAACTACATCGAGAAGGCCCTGCCCTCGACCACCCACATGATCCTTAACGCCGACGACCTTATTAGCTCGCGGCTTGGCGATGGCAATCCGCGCACGTATTTTGCTATCGACCGCCTGCCGTCCGACAAGGACCACAGCGTTAACTTGATCAACGACGTGCGCATCTGCCCCAAGTGCCATAAAAGGTTGCACTACAACTACGTGCGCTACCACCACATTGGCAACGCTACCTGCGAGAACTGCGGCTTCTCCTCGCCTAAGCCCGATTACCATGCGGCGCTTGACTTTGACGGCGAGAAGCTCACGATGGCCACGCCCCAGGGCAGCGAGACCTATCCCATGGTGAGCAACTCGGTCCTCAACGAGTACAACCAGGTGACTGCCATCACTGCCCTGCGCACGATGGGCCTCACCTATGAGCAGGTCCACAAGGGCTTCGAGGACGCGCATGTCGTCGAGTCGCGCTTCTCGGTACGCGAGGTTGGAAACACCCAGGTCATCACTCACCTTGCCAAGGGCCAGAACCCCGTGGCGTGCTCGTGCGTTTTTGAGTACTTGAGCCAAGAGGGCGGCAGCAAAGAGGTCGTCATCATGGTCGACGACATCTACGAGCGCAAGGACTCGTCCGAGATCACGACCTGGATCTTTGACGCCGATTATGAGTTCTTGAACCAGCCCAACATCACCAACATCGTGGCCGTGGGCGCGCGTTGCCAGGACCACAAGATGCGCCTGCTCATGGCCGGCGTGCCCGAGGAGCGCATCCGCACCGTTGCGCGCGAGGACGAGGTCTTAGGCCAGCTTAACCTTGACGCCGAGAAGATCTTCATCCTGTACGAGCTTTACCTGGTCGACGCTGCCATGGTCCTGCGCGACCAGATCTGCGACGAGCTCAAGAAGAAGGAGGCCTGCGGTGAGTAAGGAATTCGTTATCGAGGTGCTCTACGGCGAGTTTGCCAACCTCTTTGGCGACCTGCAGAGCGTCCACTACCTTGAGGAGTGCATCGAGAGCTGCCGCGTGGTCAACACCTACCTGGGCGAGACCCCGCGCTTCGTCACCGGCGAGGCCGACCTGGTCTTCATGGGCTCGATGACCGAGAGCCAGCAGGAGCTTGCCATCCAGGCCCTTCTCCCGCACAAGGCGGCGCTTGAGGCCCAGATTAAGGCCGGCACCCCCATCATATTCGTGGGCAACGCGATGGAGGTCGCCGAGGCCTACATCGAAAACGAGGACGGCTCGCGCATCGAGGCCCTGGGCATCTTCCCGCAGATCCACGCGCGCCGCCAGATGCTGGACCGCTACAACTCGCTGATTTTGGCCAAGTACCAGGACATCCAGCTGGTGGGCCACAAGGCGCAGTTTAGCCACTCCTACGGCGACAACAGCGACTGCTACTTCTGCGAGGTCGAGCGCGGCGACGGCCTGTGCCCCGGCTCTAAGCTCGAGGGCCTTCGTAAGAACAACTTCATCTGCACCTCGATTCTGGGTCCGCTGCTGGTCCTAAACCCGCTTTTGACCAAGAAGGTCCTGGTCGCGATGGGGGTCCCCAACCCCACCTTGGCCTTCGAGGACACCGCGATGGCTGCGTACGAGACGCGCCTTTCAGAGTTCGTGAAGCCAAATCTTCGATATGTGTAACCGCACGCCCCGGCCGCTCGCATGCAGCCGGGGCGTTAGTATTAACGGTCGAATAGCACTGCAAGCGCGTCTGAACCACACAACAAAAGGAGCAACAGATGCAAGGCAAGCAAGTTTTTGAGACCTATGAGTCCGAGGTCCGTTCGTACTGTCGCACCTTCCCCGAGATTTTCACCACCGCCAAGGGATCCGTCATCACCGGCGAGAACGGCGTGGACTACCTGGACTTCTTCTGCGGCGCCGGTGCCGTCAACTACGGCCACAACAACGACTACATCAAGGGTCGCCTGGTCGACTACATCCAGGGCGACGGCATCATGCACGCGCTGGACATGATGACCAAGCCCAAGGAGGACTTCCTCAACTTCTTCGAGAACGAGGTCCTGCTGCCCCGCGGCCTTAACTACAAAGTGATGTTCCCCGGCCCCACCGGCACCAACTCGGTCGAGAGTGCCCTTAAGCTGGCCCGCAAGGTCACCGGCCGCAGCCAAATTTGGTGCTTCATGGGCTGCTTCCACGGCATGACCCTGGGCTCTTTGGCCTTGACCAGCGACTGTGGCAGCCGCGGCGGCGCCGGCGTCGAGCTGGGCAACGTCACCCACCTGCCCGCGCCCTACATGTTCCCCGCGCTGGACAACATCGCCTATATTGAGACCCTTCTTACCGACGACCACTCTGGCGTCGAGAAGCCCGCGGCCATCATCCTAGAGACCGTGCAGGCAGAGGGCGGCGTCCAGGTCTTCGACGCCCAGTGGTTGCGTGACCTGCGCGATCTTTGCGACCGCTACGATATTCTGCTGATCGTCGACGACATCCAGGTGGGCTGCGGCCGCACCGGTTGGTTCTTCTCGTTTGAGCGCGCCGACATTGTGCCCGACATCGTGTGCCTGTCCAAGTCCATCGGCGGCTACGGCCTGCCGTTTGCCCTGACCCTCTTCAAGCCCGAGCTGGACGTTTGGTCCCCCGGCGAGCACAACGGCACCTTCCGTGGCAACCAGCTTGCCATGGTGGCCGCCAAGGCCGGCCTGGAGTTCATGCTGGACAACCACATCGAGGCCGAGGTCCAGCGCAAGCACAAGATCGTGGCCGACTTCATGGACGCGCAGGTGCGCCCGCTGGGCCTTGAGGTGCGCGGCATTGGCCTGATCTGGGGTATCCAGATGGCTAACGGCGACGCTGCTCTGGCCGTTTCTCGCGCCTGCTTTGAGAAGGGTCTCATCATCGAGCGCGCCGGCCGCGACAACAACGTGGTCAAGCTTATGCCCGCGCTCACTATCCCCGATGACCAGCTCGCCCGCGGCCTCGAGATCATTCTTGAGTCTGTGAAGGAAGTCCTGGGTCAGTAGATCTGTGCTGTAGCGCGCGACGTCCGGCTCGCTAAGCGATGCCTCGCGCCGCGCGCTTTTCTGTCCTTAACTCAAAACCAAACGATTGAAAGGGAGGTCAAACGTGAGCAAACAAACGCGATTGCCGCGTAACCTGCGCTTTTACGCGGCAATGGTCGCTTCTAAGGCGGCCGTGCTCGCGCTTAAGGCCACGCATCACGCAGGCGGCCAGATGCCCGGCGTTGTTGCCACCAAGCTTTGTCCCGACGTGCTGGGGCGCCTTGAGCTGCCTGAGCACGTCATTGTCGTGACGGGAACAAACGGCAAGACCACTACGAGCAACCTAATCGCCGATATCCTGACGTCGGCCGGCGAGAAGCCCCTTATCAACCGAATGGGCGGAAACGTCACCGAAGGCGTCATCTCGACTCTACTAAAGGGTTCGACCGTTGGTGGCAAGGCTCGCGCCAAGTATGCCGTCCTGGAACTCGATGAGCGCTGCTCGAAGTTTGTGTTTCCTTATCTCACGCCCGAGGTTCTTGTCGTCACCAATCTCTATCGCGACACGTTTACCAGGAACTCCCACGTAGGCTTTGTTTTTGACGTGCTGTCCCGCGCAATCCCCAGCGACACAACCCTGCTGGCAAACGCCGACGATCTTATCAGCTCGCGCCTGGCCCCGCAGACAAAGAGCCGCGTCTACTACTCCATGCAGTGCGCCCTTCCTGGAGACACCCAGCAGCCCTCGAGTTTGGTCAACGACCTCAACGCCTGTCCCGTTTGCGGCGGCCGCTTGACCTACAAGGCGTGTCACCTGGGTCATATTGGTCGGCTTACCTGCGATTCCTGTGGTTGCACCAATCCTGCATCCAGCTTTGACGCGGTGAGCGTCGATTACGACACCAATACGATTTGCGTGCGCGAGAACAACGCGGCCGATGCTGCGGTGGGCGAGTATCACTTTAGCGCCGGTTCTGTGACGGATCTCTACAACCTTCTGGCCGCCATCTCTTGCGCGAGGACAGTGGGCATTCCCATTGAGAAGATCGCCCATGCGCTTAACAACGGCGTGGGTATCGTGGAGGTGCGCTATGACGAGGCCGTCGCAGGTGGCAAGCGCCTGGTGCGCATTGCCGCAAAGGGCGAGAACGCCATGGCGAGCTCTCGTGGGTATGCCAACGTTAAGCGTCAGCCCGGCTCTAAGGCTGTCATCTTGATGAGCGATAACAATCACCTGGCCAAGAACGCAAATGAGGCCGAGTACGTGGGCTGGATTTACGAGACCGACTTTGAGCTTTTGGCCGACGACAACATCAAGCAGATTGTTGTGACGGGCATCCACTGCGAGGACCTGGTCTTGCGCCTGCTTCTTGCCGGCGTCGAGCCCTCTCGGATCGCCACGGCAAAAGACGGCATCGCTGCAGCAGATTGCCTGGATTTTGAGCACGTGGACTCCATCTACTTTAGCCACGCCGTGGACAACTACTGGGATGCCAAGAAGGCCTTTGAGCACCTGGCGGACCTTCTCAATAAGAAAGAGGTGGCCTAGATGTCGACCCCGGTGATCGAGAGCCTGTTCCCCGAGTTCTCCAATCAGGGCGGGGATAACGGCAACATGATGTACCTCAAGGCCTGCCTGCCCGACGCCGAGTTCATCGAGACCCATTTTGCCGATAAGCCTGCTTTTGTCACGCGCGACGTCGATTTCATTTACCTTGGCTACATGACCGAGGCCGAGCAAGAGAAGGTTGCTGCCAAGCTCATGCCGTACAAGGAGCGTCTGGCCGAGCTAGTCGAGAAGGGCTGCATCGTTCTCTTCACGGGAAACGCCTGTGACCTTCTTGGAACCAAAATTGTTTGCGACGACGGGCACGAGGTCGACTGCCTTGGCTTTTTTGACTTTACGGTTAAGCAGGACTTCTCGCGGCGTATCGTTGAGCCCTATCTGGGCACTTTCGCGCCTTGTGAAAGCGATGCCCAGCCGCTGGAGATTGTTGGCTACAAGGTGCAGTTCACCCAGGTCGAAGGCGACAACAGTCGCGAGCCTTTCTGCAAAAACGAGGTTGGCTTTGGGCTTAAGATCGGCGACTCCTATGAGGGTTATCGTCGCCGTAATCTGTTTGGCACCTGGCTTTGCGCGCCCCTGCTGCCCATGAACCCGCTGTTTACCGAGTACCTTATGAGGCTTTTGGGCCAAACGGGCGACGCTGCGTTTAGGGATGAGGCCATGGCCGCTTATCGCCGTCGCTTAGAAGAGCAAAAGACCCCCGGGCTCCACATGCCCATCTAGTTTGGGGCAAATTCCATCCGTCTTTTTGCGCGGGGCCATCGTTAGGTGGCCCCGCTTCTTTGTCAAAAAGTGCGGAAATCAGGAAAATAGCCCAAACAAAAAGTGCGGAAATCCCCCAATCAGCCCAAACAAAAAGTGCGGAAATCGGGTAATATCGCATTTTAAAAAGTGCGGAAATCGGGGAGCGCGATGATATTCGAGAGAAAACTGTACTCTGACCTGCTTGAATGGAAA
>CAVEMP010000260.1:0-7200 GCA_963616835.1 uncultured Oscillospiraceae bacterium
CCCCTGTTTTCCAACCAGTGATGTAAAAGAAGGGTTACCGGCCGGTTTTGGATGGCGACGCGCGGCGGTCGGCACGTTTTGGCGGGCCCCTTTGACGGCGTTCGACCCGCTTTTCTCGGCGCCCTTTATACTGAGAAGACCTTCCAGACCCGGCAAAGCAGGGGAGAACCCATGTACGACAGGAACAAAGAGATTGACGAGGCTATCGCCGCAGGTCAGCGGGCCTTGGACGCCCTAAACGACGCGGCCGACTCGCTGGATTCTGCGCAGCGCTGGGGTATTGTCGACATCCTGGGCGGCGGCTTGATTACCAGCGTGGTCAAGCACTCACGCCTGGGCGACGCCAATCATGCGCTGGCGACTGCGCGCCAAGAGATCATGGCCTTCTCGTCAGAGTTGGCCGATGTCCGCGAGCTGGCCCATCTCAACGCCAACGTCTCGAGCATCAATGCGGTCTTCGACATCGCCTTTGACAACCCCCTGGCCGACATCATGGTCCAAAAGGACATGAGCGACGCGGCCGATCGCGTGCATGAGGCCATTGGCAAGGTCGAGGAAGCCTTGCGGCGGCTCGAGGCCGCGAGGCGGGTGTAGTCTCGAATGACATACAAACTTTATATGGAACACCATTAAAAGAAGTATTTTACCTATCGCGCGGCGAGCCCTACGATAAGCGAGAAGCCCGGCGAGAGAGGCCGGGCAAATCGTGTTTTGGAGGCTCGTATGGTTTTAGGTCTTGGTGCTCCCGAGCTGATCGTTATCCTGGCGGTCGCCCTTGTTCTGTTTGGCCCGAAGAATCTTCCCAAGCTTGGAAGCGCCGTAGGCAAGACGGTCAAGAACTTCCGTGAGGGCATGGAGACCGACGACGCCGCCACGCCCGCCGCCGCGCCCACCCAAGACGTCCCCGCCGATCCCGACGACGTCGACGCCGACACCGAGTAACGCCCCACGATGGCGGGACCTAAATCGCAGATTCTCGCTCAATTGAAGCGCTTTATCTGCGATTTAGGTCCCGTCATCGAAGGGGGCGGCCGGGGGAGTCGCGCCCCGGCCGCCGGCTGCTGGCTGCGGGGCGTTACGGGATCGTGACGGTGTAGGTGTTGAGGTCCTCGTAGGTGTCGACGTCGTAGACAAGCAGCTCAAGCTGGATGTTCTTTAGGTCGTCGACGGAAGTGAGGTCGGTAAAGGCCAGAAACTCGTTGGCGCTGGCGCCCGGCAAAACGGTCGTGACAAAGAAGCAGTCCTGCATGACGTTGTCCACAGCGGTCGAGCCGTCGGGCGCGTAGATGCCCAGCTTCTTGTCGCTGTTGTTGGTGATGGCCAGCGTGATGCCCGCCTGCCCCCAATCATCCGTTGCCTTGGCCGTGGCGTCGATCGTCACGTAGCCGTCGTCGGCGATGTTGACAGCCGGGTCGATGGGGGTGCTAACGGCGCCCGAGTCGGTGCCGTCGGTGATGCCTTCGCCCTCGTCGATGGTCTCCTGCGCCTTGCGGTCGGCCTCGATCTTGTCGGCCAGGGAGTCGTCGCCCTTCTTAAAGATGTACGAGAAGCCGTCGGCCGTTAAGGTCAAGGTGTCGCCCGAAAGCTCAAGCGTGCCCTTCTCGCCCTCGTAGCTCAAGGTAGCGCCCGCCTTGTCCCAGGTCAGGTCCTCGACGGCGCCAAAGAGGTCCAACGTGGCCGAGCCGTCGTCTGCCAGGTGCAAAATGAAGTTGAGCCCCAGCTCGTCCATGAGCTTGATGTCGTCTTCGGTCAGCTCTTCGCCGTCGGCCTTGCCGCCGGTGAGCTCCCAATAGCCCACCATGTTGGCGCCCTTCGCGGCCGCCCCGCCGCTGCCGCCGCCCGAGCAGCCAACGATCGCCAGGCACATCGCCAGTGCGCACAGGGCGCAGGTGAGCAGGGACATGATTCTCTTCTTCATGACGGGCTCCTCTCGATTGCGCTTTACGTTTGCGAGAAGACCGGCTGGCGCTTCTCGCCGCCTCCTCCTCTCTTTCTGTTTCGATTGTCGTGAAAGCCCCGGTTGGCGAGAAGAACCCCGCGGCCCAAGGCGCGTTGCTGCCTGGGCCGCAGGGCCTAAAAACAACCTGAAAACTGCGACGCGAGAGGCGCGGCAAAAAGCAACGCCCCCGGGGAAGAGTCGGAGGCGTCGCACGTGAAGGGGGATTCGCTAGTCGTTAAACGAGCCGGTAGCCGTTCAAAGCCGAAGGTCTACTTCCACTCGCCCGGCTTGATCTCGGTCTCGGGCTGTGTCAGCGGCGCGACCTTGTACTGCTTGGTGCGCTCGTCCTCGATGACGCCCGACCAGTTAAGGCCAAAGCCAAAGTCGTAGACGTTGCCCGCCGAGTCGGTGTAGCACGTGACGTCGCGAGGCACGTCCTCAAGCTGGGCCTCGACCTCGGCCATGTCCTTGGGCATCTGGCAGGGGAGAAGGGCGCTCGGCTCGACCTCGCCCTTAAGGATGCGCCCGTAGGCAGGGCCAAAGGCACGGCCCGAGCTGGCCCACGACCAGAAGATGACGTCGGCTGCGGCCTCGAACTCGTGAAAGCACTGGGCATTGTTGGTGGCCTCGACGATGACGATGAGCTTCGCTCCCTCGGGCAGGGCCGCGCGGGTGTTGAGCACCAAATCAAGGTCGCTCTCGTTAGAGGCGGTGATGCTGCGGCCCTTGTAGCTGCGGTTTTCCTTCACGCCGTCAACCACGTCGCCGGCAAGCGATGGGTCGCGGGCCGTGTCTGCGGTGTAGGGGCGGTACTGCAGCGAGATAGGCAGGTACTTCTGGTCCTCGGGAACATCCTCGGAAGACGCCCCAAACATCCCGCCGCCGCCCTCGCCGGCACCGGTGTCGGGCGAGGCGATGAGAACAACGGCGTATTGGCAGTCGGCCAGTTGTTGGGCGTTTGCACGCACACAGTCGCTTGCCTGATAGACGGGGTCGCTTGACACCTCGGCCGACGCGTTGGGCCCAATGCCGCCAGAGGCTTTGCCGGTGGGCTCGCCAATCGTGTCGGTCACAACGTCAAACAGCTCGTTGGCGATTGTCTCGTCAACTGCAAGCGAGAAGCCCGCGGTGCCGCCGCCAAACATGCTTGCCGCGGTGAACATCTGCGGGATGTAGCACTTGGGTTTTCCGGTGATGCCTGCCTTAGAGATGACGTTGCCGGCGTTTTTGAGCATGACGATGGATTTGTTGGAGCACTCCTGGCCAAACTCGATCGCGGCTTCGTCGGCGAGAACCTCCTTGGCATAGCTGCGGTCGGAGTAAGGATTGTCAAAGAGCTGCACCTGGTTCATGACGGTGAAGATGCGACGCGCCGAGTCGCGCACGCGGGCCAGCGCCTCGTCGGTGCCGTGGTCCTTCTCGTAGAGCTTGTAGCCCTCGAGGCCAATCTCGGGCGCCCAGTCGCCGCCAACCTGGTCGACAGTGGCCTCGAGCAGCTTGTCAAAGCGCTCGGCCTCGGTCAAGTCCTGCACGCCGTGGGCACGGTTGCCGTAATCGGTGGCGCGAAGAATCTGCCAGTCGGTGGTGATCATGCCGTCCCAACCGGCGTTTCGAAGGATGCCAAGGTTGCGCTTGTTGTAGGCGCCGCCCCAGATGGGGCCCAGCGACTCGTCGTCGGTATAGGCGATGCCGTAGTTGGGCATAACCGCGGCCATCTGGCCGGTTGTCGAATCCAGGTGCAGACCGCCGTCCAGGAAGGGAATAAGGTGCGCGTTGAAGTTCTCGCCGGGAAAGACGTCGTACTTGCCCGCATCGTTGTGGTCGTTGCGGCCGCCCTCGACGGCGCCGGCGCCAACGTAGTGCTTGAGCATGACGGCCACAGAGTCCTTGCCCCAGCCGCCGTCCTTGGTACAGTCGTCGTCTTCCCAGGTAGACTGCATGCCACCGCCAAAGAACTTGGCCAGGTCGCGGTTAGCCGCCGGGTCCTCGCAGATCGAGCCGCCCAGGCGCGTCCAGACGATGTTGGTGCCAATGTCGACCTGCGGGCCCAGGTTCACGCGGGCTCCGGTGGCTCGCCAGGCGCGCCCGGTGAAGTGACCGGACTTCTTCCACAGCTCGGTGTCAAAGCTCGAGACCAGGCAGTGGTTGTCGGGGATGTCGTAGAGCTGGTAGGGGTCGGTGGAGTTCATGTAGGGGATACCGTGCGGATCGTTCTTCTCACACCACTCTTGGACAGCGTTGATCCAGTTGATGGCGGTGGCGTAGTTCTCGCTGTTGGCGCTGGCGCGCGAGACGCCGGCGCGCAGACCTTCTTTCAAGGTTGCGGTGGACTCATCCGAAAGCGGCGTGTTGGTGTCGTTTAACCCGTTGTGCCACATCAAGGGGATGATCTCGTCGGCCGAAAGCTCGTTTGCCAGGGCGCGGCCGCGGTCTGCGTCGGTTTGGCGCCAATCCTCGTAAAGGTCCAGCTTGCCGTCGCCGTTCATGTCGCGGAATGCGTAACCGTCCACCTGGATGATGCGCGCGGTGTCCATGACGCCCAGCTCGGCGCCGCCGTCGGGGTTGGTAACGCGGGTCCAGCCGTCACGGGTCTCTTCGCTGGTCCATTTGGCTTGCGTGCCCTCTTTATCGGGTTCTATGGGGTACTTGTCGGCGGCGGGGGCAGCCAAAGGGTCGGCCGCGGCGCTCGACGCCGACGTGCTGCCGGTGCCGCCCGAGCAGCCTGCCAGTCCGGCCAACCCGGCCGCGACGGCGCTTGTGGCGATAAAGCCCCTGCGTGTGATGTCTCTCATGTGCGTCTCCTGTCTCTTCCCGGCGGGTTTGGCCCGCCCTTTAGGCTTGATTTAAGCCGCGCGCCCGCAGGCGCGGACAACCCTCGCACGGTTGGTCAAATTCACCGCACGGTTTGCGTGTCGGTGCACGTCAGCGCCGCCTGTGCGCCTGGCCGCGACCGCCCGCCGCGCAGGTCTTCTCGCCGCCTGTGCCTGCTACCATCAAGGGCAGGGAAGAGGAGGAGAAATGTCGCACATCGCAATCGTCGAGGACGAGACCGCCGCAGCCGATGTCCTCTGTGCGTTCATAGCCCGCTACGCCGCCGAGAAGAGCCTTGACCTTACCGTCGAGCGTTTTAGCAGCGCCATGGAGTTTGAGTTGTCGCACCGTCGCTTTGACCTGGTCTTTATGGATATCCAGATGCCTGGGATCAACGGTATGGAGGCCGCCCAGCTCATGCGCACCTATGACCAGGAGACTCCGCTGGTCTTTGTGACCAACCTGGCCCAGTACGCCGTGCACGGCTACGAGGTAGACGCCTTGGACTTTATCGTTAAACCGGTGAGTTACTTTGACTTTCGCATGCGGATGGACAAGGCCATGCGCAAGGTCCGCAGAAGCGCGCGGGCGTCGGTTGCCATTAACACCCGCGACGGCGGGCTTCGCGTGGTGCCCACGGCCGACATCGAGTATGTCGAGGTCAACCGCCACGACGTGACCTACCATCTGCTGGGCGGGCAAGATCCGGTGGTGACCTACGGCAGTCTTAAGGCCTTTGAAAACGGGGTCGCGGGCGGTCCCTTTGTGCGCATCTCAAACAGCTGCCTGGTCAACATGAACCACATCTGCGCGGTTCGCGGCGGCGAGCTGCGCACCTATTCGGGCGCCGTTTTGCGCCTTAGCCGGTCGCGTAAGCACGAGGCCACGGCCACCATCGTGGGCTTTCTGGGCGGGAGCATCTAATGGAGCTAACGGGGCTTACGTACGAGGCGCCGCTTTTGTCGGCGTATTCGATCCTTAAGTTTGCGGTGGCGGTCTGGCTCTTCTCGCGTACCTTGCCCGCCCGGGGTAGCATGGTGCGGCAGGTGGGGGCCGCGATCGCGGTACTGGGTTTTGCCGTGGTGTCCTACCTGGGCGGATTCTCGATTTTCCCTGCCCTTACAAGCGATCTGTCCCTTGTGTTGGCCGTTCTATCTTTTGTGACCGAGCTGGCTTTGGGCGTGGCGGTCCAATGCTTTGTTTTTGACTGCCCGCTCTTGACCTCGGTGTTTTGCTGTTCGATGGCCTACTCGCTGGAGAACCTGTCGTCGGCGGCCGACCGGGTCTTCTCGACGTTCTTTCCTTTTGCGCAAACGCCGCCGCCCGTGTTTGAGGCCACGGTAAGGGGCGCTGGCATCACGTTGCTGGTTTACCTTGTTGCCTACTTTGCGCTGGTCAAACGCGTGGAGACAAGCGGGCTTCTTAAGATCAAGGACCCCGTGATGGTACTGGTTGCCGCGTGCGCGGTTGTGTTCAACATGGTGCTTGACCTGGTGATCAAAGACATCTCGGTGCCCGAGATAGGTGTTCCTTTGTATGACACCTACACGCTAAGCGTCGTTTACCTGCTGGTTTGCGTCTATGTGATGTACTCGATGTTCGAGATCGTCTATAACCGGCGGCTTCAGATGGACATGGCGGCCGTCGAGCGCATGCGCGCGGCCGAGGCGCGCCAGTACGAGATGCGTCGCGAGAGCATCGAGGCGATCAACCTTAAGGCCCACGACCTCAAGCACCAAATCAGGCAGCTGGCCGCTGGCGCGGCTGCGGTCGACGAGCGGGTGCTGGACAACCTGTCGCGCGAGGTCGATGTCTACGATTGCGTGGTCAAAAGCGGAAACGACGCCCTGAACACGATTTTGACCGAGAAGAGCCTGTACTGCGAGAAACGCGGCATCACGTTGTCGTGCATCGCCGACGGTACGGCTCTTGGGTTTATGGCGCCGGCTGACCTTTACTCCTTCTTTGGAAATGCCCTGGATAACGCCATCGAAGCCGTCGAGCGCCTGAACGATGCCGAGCGGCGAAGCATTGGCCTGGTGGTGCGCCGGCAAGGCGACATGGCCTTGATCCACGTGGAGAATTACTTTGACGGAGAGCTGTGCCTGGGCCCCGACGGCTTGCCGCGCACGAGCAAGGGCGACAAGGCAAACCACGGTTATGGCACCCGCAGCATGCGGATGATCGTCGAGGCCGCGGGTGGGACCATGACCTGCCGCGCTGCTGGCGACATCTTTTGCCTGGACGTGATGGTGCCTATCCCGGCATAAAGTGCGGCGGCGAGAAGCCCTGCAACACAATGGCGGGACCTAAATCGCAGATTCTCGCCCAATTGAAGCGCTTTATCTGCGATTTAGGTCCCGCCATCGAAAAGGGGCGGCCCGGGGCCGCCCGGGGGGGTCGCCTAGAACGGCTCGATGGTGAAGGTGCGGGTCACGGTCTGGCCGGGG
>CAVEMP010000261.1:0-5775 GCA_963616835.1 uncultured Oscillospiraceae bacterium
TGCTGCTTCTTATGAACCCCAGCAACGCGGGTGCGCCCAGCGTGCTTAAGATCATCGTCGAGGTCGCCGTCATTGTGGGCGTCGCCGAGCTGTCCTACCGCTTTGTCGAGGATCCCCTGCGCCACGGCGCCATTGGCAAGACCTGGCGTGCCTACAAGTCCGGCGAGCTTAAGGGCACAGGGCTCAAGCGCGCCACGGCTGCTACCGCCACCTGCGCCGCATTGCTCCTCTCGGCGGGCGTCGCGCTGGCTGTTGTTCAGAACCCCAACCAGGGTCAGGGTCTTCTCACCGATCAAGACCTCGCCGCCGGCACCGGCGAGGGCACCATCGTGGTCCAGGACCAGGCGGCATCCAACGACGAGGCGGGCAACAGCTCGCAGGACGGCGCAGATACGGGCGACGGCTCTAGCGACGCCGCTACCACCGAGGACGACGGCCCCGTCGAGGTCACCGGCTACGAGCCCCTGATGATCGGCGACTCGGTTTCCATCGGCCTGACCGACGAGTTCCACCAGGCCTACACCGGCGGCCTGATCGACGCCTGCGGCAGTCGCCAGATCGCCATGGGCCAGACCGTCTACGACTACTATCGCGACCGCAACGAGGTGGGCCACACCGTGATCTTGGCCCTGGGCACCAACGGCTCGTTTACCGCCGAGGAGCTTGAGGCCTTTATCGCAGACATTGGTGAGGATCGCCAGATTTGGCTGATCACCAACCGCGTGCCGTCGTCTTGGCACCGCACCACCAATCAGACCATGACCCAGGTGGCCGCGGCGCACGACAACGTGCGCATCATCGACTGGGAGTCCTACAGCGCAGGCCACGACGAGTGGGTGAGCAGCGACGGCATCCACCTTACCTGGGAGGGCCGCGAGGCGTACATGCAGATGATCGTGGACGCCATTGGCTCCAACAAGTACATCGAGGCCGCAACGGCCAAGGCCAACGAAGCCGCGGGCGGCGCCTGGGTCAAGCCCGAGGACGGTACCTCGACCGAGATGCACGACGCCCTGCTGCTGGGCCTTACGCCTGCCGCCGAGATTAGCCGTCAGGTCACGGGCGAGGATTTGCCTTAAGGGGTTGTGCGCGACAGCTGTGGTAATCTTTAGGCACTATTCAATTTTCTCCGCGCGATGTTGGCGGCGAGAATAAACCGCAGCTCAGGGACGTATGAGGAGTTAGCATGTCCGTTGATCAATTTTGGCTGAGCACCCTTGCTCCGATCTTTGGCCTGTGCTTCTTGACGTTGATGATTTATCGCGCCCGCACGCTTGACAAGCGCTCGCGCCGCCTCTTCTTTGTCGTGCTGGCGACCGAGGCCGTTGAGGTCGCGGCCGCGATGGGCGAGATCACCTTGAGCATGGCGCCTACCTACAGCGTCTGGCGCGGCGTTTTAAGCGCGATTGGCTATTCCACGCGCCCGCTCATCCTCTTGATGCTGCTTCTCATGCTCAAGCCAAAGAAGCGCACCTTGAGTGCTAACGTCGCGCTGTTTGCGCCGCTGGCCGTTGATCTTCTCGCCGCCTTCTCGGTCCTGTTTACCGACGTGGTGTACGGCTATACCCCGGATAACATTTTCTACCGCGGAGGGCCTCTGGCCTGGATTCCGCTGGCGTGTATCTTCTTCTACCTGGCCTGGTTTGTGATTCATGTTGTCAAGCACAACATCTTGGGCCGCTACTTTGACTCCACGATGCTGATGGTCATCGTGCTTTACCTGGTTGTCACCACCATCGCCGAGACCTTCTTTGACGTGCAGAACATTGGCCGCACGGCCATGGTCTACGGCACGCTGTTCTACTTCTACCTGTTCCAGTCCAGCGTGCTTAAGCGTACCCTGGTTGCCGAGGAAGAGAACTACTCGCTTAAGCAGGCGCTGATACAGCTTAAGGCCGCGCGGGACGAGCTTTTGCGTAACCGCTCGGTCACACAGGCATTGGGTGAGAACTACGTCACGATCCTGCAGGGCGACCTTGCGTCCAATACCGTCCAGGTCATTAAGATGGAGCCCTCCTACGAGCAAAGCGCCCCAGCCCGCGCCCTCTCTAGCGGCCTATCCTTTGATGAGGTCATCTCGACTTACGTCGATACCTTTATGGTCCCGGAAGAGCGTGAGCGCTTCATGGCGGAGTTCACGCGCGAGCACTTGCGCGAGCTTCTTGCCGCCAGCCCCAACGTGACCAAGCGTTATCACTTCACGCGGGACGGCGGACCGGTCTCTGCCGCCGAGATCGACGTCATTAGGATGGACGAGGATGCAGCGGCCGGCTTGGGCGTAGACGACGCTGAGAAGGGCTTTGGCGTCGTCATCGGTCTGCGCAACGTCGACGACCTGGAGCGCGAGGAGAGCGCCCACATGGCCGAGCTTCTCGCCGCTAAACGGGCCGCCGAGCACGCAAACGTGGCAAAGACCAACTTCCTAAGCCGCATGAGCCACGATATTCGAACGCCGTTGAACGGCATCATTGGCCTGTTGCAGATTAACCAGGCGCACGCCGATAACATCGAGCTGGTGCGTGAGAACCAAGAGAAGATGCGCGTTGCCGCCGACCACCTGTTGTCGCTGGTAAACGACGTGCTGCAGATGAACAAGCTGGATGACGATTCGATTGAGCTTACGTTTGAGCCGGCCGATCTTAACGAGATCTCGAGCTCGATTACGGTAATCATCGACAACAAGGCGAGCGAGGAGGGCGTCACGCTTGTCGCCGGAAAGCGCGATATGCCGGTGCGCTATGTCTATACCAGCCCGCTTCACCTGCGCCAGATCTTCCTCAACATCTATAGCAACTGCATCAAGTACAACAAGCCGGGCGGCTCGGTCACGACGACTACCGAGTGCGTGAGCTGCGACGACAAGCAGGTCGTGTACCGTTGGACCATCAGCGACACCGGTATTGGTATGAGCGAGGAGTTTTTGCAGCGGATTTTCGACCCGTTTGTCCAGGAGGGCGACGACCCCGTGCGTACGCACGCCCAGGGCGCCGGCTTGGGCATGTCGATCGTGAAGCGCCTGGTAGAGAAGATGGACGGCACGATTACTGTGACCAGTGTCAAGGGCGAGGGGTCTACCTTTGTGCTGGAGATTCCGTTTGCTGTGGCGCCTAAGATCGCGGGCGACAGCGAGGCCCCGGCTGTCGAGCGCAGCATCGCGGGCTTGCACATCTTGCTTGCCGAGGACAACGAGCTTAACACCGAGATAGCTAAGATTTTGATTGAAGACCACGGCGGGAGCGTTGTGACGGTGGGCGACGGAGCTGCGGCTTTGGAGCGTTTTTGTGCCGAGCCCGCAGGGACCTTCGACGCGATTTTAATGGACGTGATGATGCCGGTGATGGACGGTTTCCAGGCCACGGCCGCGATTCGTGCGAGCGGACAGCCCGACGCTGCGAGTGTACCCATCATCGCGGTGACCGCCAATGCTTTTGTCGAAGATGAGCAGCATTGCCTGGAGGCTGGCATGAACGGACATCTTGCCAAGCCCATCGACATTGATCGGCTTATCCAGGTTGTCTCTGACTGCGTAGCTGCCCGCTAGTTTAGACGGCCTTGTCGGGACCAATAATCCACTGACAAGGCCGTCAAAAACCAGCAAGCTTGGGAGCACTCGCGCCTGCGGCCGCTTTACTCGGCGAGAAGGGCGGCTGCGACGGCGCCCGCGCCCAGGACGGCAACGGCGCCCAGCTCAACCGATGTGTCGCCGGTCGAAGGCACGCCGCCGGTACCCTTCTTTGCCTGCTGCGGCGTAGTCGTCGTGGCCGTCGACGTCGACGGCGAGACGGGCTCTTCGTCCTGCGGCCCATCCGGTTCCACGGGATCCACAGCCTCGGCGTGATCTGTGATCGTGATGCGCCCGGCGCCGGCGACGTTGCCGTACTCCTGGCCAATGACGCCCTTGAGGTTGACCTGGATGTACTCGATCAGGGCGTCGACATCTAACCCCAGGTACTCAATCTGGTCGACGTTGGCCGGGATGGGCATGCAGTCGCCGCCGGCCTCCAGGTCGTAGCTGCTGGAAATCAAGGTGTAGGTCTTATCGGCCTCGATGGGCTTGCCGTACAGGCACGCGTTTTTGACGCGGCGCTCGCCCTCGTACTTCTCGACGCTGGCTTCGTCGCCGGCCAAGACCACCGGGGTGGGGATGTCGGTGCGAATCGTGAACGTCACGCCCTCGGACGCCTGGATAAAGCGCCCGGCCGCCTGCGGCACGTACATGGCGCCCACCTCGAGCATGTCCAGGATGTGCTGGCCCGTCACGGTCAGGCATGCCAGCTGGTTGTTGAAGGTCAAGACCGAGGCGCAGTCGCCGTAGGTCACGTCGCCCGCCGAGATATCGGCACGCACACTGCCGCCGGTAATAAGGGCCAGGTCACAGGTCTTGCCCATGTTGGACGCGCGGTACAGCATCGAGTCTGCCACCAGGTCGCCCATGTTTGTCTCGTGCGCACGCACGGCCCAGGTATAGTGGTCGTCCTCGTGAGAGCGAAGCTCAACGGTGCTTTTGCCAATGACGCGGCGGGTCTTCTCGGCAAGCTCCTTCTCTAGTTCTTCTACCAGGGCCTCAATCTGGGGGTCAGAGCCGTCCCAGCTTTCAATAAGCTCGGCCGCCACGCCGGTGGCGGTAAGCGTTACCGTGCCGGTGCCCGCCGCGGGGTCGATCTGCGTGCGGCTGATCGCGGCGAACTTGGTGCCCGTCTGCGCGATAACAACATCCTGGCCGTCGGCGTTCTTGACCGTCTGTACGTACTTCTCGTGCGAGTGACCGTCCAGCACCAGGTCGATGCCACGGGTCTTGCTCACCACCGTGTCGCTTCTCCAGCGGGCCTGTGATCCGGTTTGCCCCAAGTGGGCGAGAAGAACCACGTAATCGGCGTCGCCCTTGCTGCGAGCCTCGTCAACTGCGGCCTGAATGGCCTGGTAGAGGGCATCGCCGCTTTGATCGCCGCAGAAGCCGTAGATATAGTTGCCGTCTTTGTCCTTGAAGCTCGTGGGCGTCGAGGCCGTCAAGGTCGAAGGCGTGCAAGTGCCCACGTAGGCCACACGCACGGTCTGCTCGCCGATCGCGTACTCAAACACGCGGTAGGCATCAAAGACACGATTGCCGCCGACGTCTACAAAGTTGCAGCACACGTACGGGGTGTCCTCGGTCTGGCGCACACCAAAGAAGGTCTGCATGCCGTAATCGAACTCGTGGTTTCCGCAGGTCATGACGTCGTACTTGCACGCGCCAATGACGCGGGCGGGGTATTCGCCTTGGCTCAATGAGCCGTTGATGTCGCCTTGGATGTTGTCGCCGGCGTCCACCAGGGTCACGCGCGCGTCTCCGTGCTTGGCGCGCTGGTCGGCCACGTAGTCAGACAGCTTGGCGTATCCCAGCTGGGTGGTCTTGTTGGTAAAGGCACAGTGCACGTCGTTGGTATGGACGATCACGATGTGGGAGTCGTCAACCGTGGCGTCCGTGCCCGTCTGCCCGTTGCCGTCTGCGGCAGGGGAGTCGACGTTTGTCTCGCCATCCTGCGCAAACGCGGCGGCAGGGCCCGACGCCAGGGAAAACGTGAGGCTTGCAAGTACGGTGCCCGCGCTGGTAAGAAACCCGCGGCGACTAAGATTTGCCTTGTCCATGGGCGACCTTTCTAAGGGGTGTGGCACATGCTCCTCTATGGTACCTCGCCTGCTGTTGTCCGACCGTAAGCGGTAGCAAAACCTCGGCAAGCGGTAAATTGACGCGAAAATTGAAAACGATACCAATTTTCAATTGACGTCATTTTCAAT
>CAVEMP010000262.1:0-5709 GCA_963616835.1 uncultured Oscillospiraceae bacterium
ACGCCGAGAAGATCGGCCTGGGCACGCACGAGTACGAGCTGGTCAAGGTGAAGTAGGCAAGCGGGCCGGGCAGCCGGGCTGGCGGGACGCACCAGCGCCCGTCTCGCCATCAATCAATCGCGCCACAAAAAACGCCGCGTCACAAGCGCGGCGTTACTTTTTGTCGCTGGGAATGACAATCCCCTCGCGGTCATAGGTGATGCTGTAGGCCTTCTCTAGCACGCGAATCAGCTCGCGCGTGTCGTCTTCGCCCAGGACAGAGAGGCTGTCGGCCAGGTTGCCCACGCCCTCGTCGCGCGTGTCGCGCGAGTGCTTGCGGCCCTCCTCGGTCGCCACAATCAAGACCTTGCGGCCGTCGGTCTTGTCGTTGACGCGCTTGACGAAGCCCTTCGCGGCCAGCGAGTCCAGGATGCGCGTCATGCGCGAGCGGGTGTAACCCAGGCGTTTGGCCAGGTCAGAGGGGTTAAGCTGCTCGTCAGTACGGCAGATGTACGCAAGGACGGGGCCCTCACCCATGGTGAGGCCGTACGCGCTCGAGAGCGAGCCCTTTGCCAGGGCCTTCGAGTATTTGATCAGCTTGTTGGCCGCGTCCTCGTAATCCATAACAACCCGCCAGGTTTGGGAGCTAACCCAAGCCCCAAAGTACCGTTCATACCAGATATACCAAGCTTGCGATGATAGCAAAACTTTGATGCAAAACCGCCCCGGGTCAACGCCGCATAGCGAAACAACACGGCGAGAAGACCGGTGCCCCTACGCCGCGTCCCCGGCGCCTGCTTGGCCGTCCCCTGCGTCCCCGGCGCCGCCCTTCCCCTCGACGGCTGCCAAGATCCGCTGGACGTTCTTCTCGGCGTTGGTGACCCCGATCTTAATGGGCACGGCGAGAAGAACCCCCACTACCAGCAAGACCACGCCAGCAACACCCACCGCAAAGGGGCCGCTGCCGTAGATCCCCCACCAGCCCAGCAAGAACCCAACAGTGGCGGTCGAGTACGCCAGGCGCAGCCACACCTTGATCTTTTGGATGGCCGTCGTCTGCATACCCGCCTCTTTGAGCAGGTCATCGCGGGTCCAGTTGGAGGTATCAAGTGCCATGGGGTTGCCCTTCTCGCTGTCGTGGCCGTGCGGTCTTCTCGCCAACGGCCGGCCTTCCCAACCATAACGAAACGCGGGCACGGACGCCCTTGCCATGCGCCCGTGCCCGCGTGTGCGTGCCGCCGCCCGCGCCCTTGCGCCCGCCCCGGCAGGCAGGCGGCGGGCGCTGCGGCAGCGCCCAGGCTTAGTAGCTCAGGGCCGGGTCGAAGAAGCCAACCAGGACGCCGACAAAAGCAATGACGACCAGGATAAGCATGGTGACGACCGGCGAGAGCTTCTTCTTGGTCATAAGCCACCAGCAGAACACGGTGAAGACCATGGACAGAAGCTTGGGGAAGATGCCGTCCAGGGTGCTCTGGAACGTGGTGCCGCCCGGCAGCGTGAGGTTGGGGCTGCAGGAGATGGACACCCACGTGGCGGCAACGGCGCCGATAACCACGGTACCCACCATGACAATAGAGTCGCGAAGGGCCTGCGCGGTGGGGCCAACCAGGGACTCAACGGCCTTGCCGCCGAGCTGATAGCCCTGGTTGTAGGCAAACTTCATGCCAAACCACATGAGCAGGTTCCACACCACGATGTAGAAGATGGCGCCCAGCGGGCTGCCGTCGGTGGAAAGACCCAGGGCAATGCCCAAGAGGATGGGGATCAAGGTGCCGACGACCAACGAGTCGCCAAGGCCGGCGACCGGGCCCATGAGGCCGGCGCGGATGCCGTTGATGGCGTCGGCGTCGATGGCCTCGCCGTTGGCGCGGGCCTCCTCAAGGCCGGCGGTGATGCCCACGACCAGGGAACCAAGCTGCGGCTCGGTGTTGAAGAAGGCGCTGTAGGTCATGAGCGCGTCCTTCTGCTCCTCGGGCGTGTCGTAGAGCTCCTCGACCAGGGGAAGCATCGAGCAAAGGTAACCAAAGGTCTGCATGTGCTCCTGCGAGAAGCAGGTCAGGTTGCCGTAGTACCAGTTGCGGAAAGACTTGTTAAGGGCAGCCTTAGAGAGTTTCTTCTCTGCCATTAGATGTCCTCCTCCTCTTCGTCATCGTAGCCGGCAGCTATTGCGCCTCCAGAGACGCGGACCTTCTCGAGGTCGATCTTCATGGACTCGATCTTGAAGTTGATCAGGGCGAAGAAGCAGCCGATGCCGGCGGCGGCGATCAGGTTGCAGCCCATGACTGCGGACAGAGTGAAGCCAAAGAAGAACGTGAGGAAGTCGGTGGGCTTGGAGATAACCTGCTTAAGCAGGATGGCGATACCGACGGTGGGGAGAAGCGAACCAACGGTGAAGAGGGTCTTCATCGCGATGCCGTCCATGGGCATGTAGGTCTTCATGAGGTCGACCATCGTCGCGCCGCCCATGGTGATGATGAACGTGGGGATGAAGGAGCACAGGATGTGGCCGATCCAAGGCAGGACCATGTCGACCAGGTAGAGCTTGTGCAGGTCGCCCTTCTCGAGCCACTTCCAGCCCATGCCCTGCCACACCAGGTTGATGGTGGCGGTGCCGTAGAACAAGACGGTGCCCAGGGTACCAACAGCGGCGCCCAGAGAAGCGGCCAGGCCAGCGGCCTCGGCGGAGTTGGGATCGAGGCCCTGGGCGTTAACGGCCAGGATTGCCAGAGGGATGCCGATGTAGGACACCGCGCGGACGTCTGCCGAGACGGTGCCGCCGGGGGTGACCAGCGCGATGTAGACGAGCTGGATGGCGGCGCCGATCAAGATGCCGGAGCGCACGTCGCCCATGATGAGGCCAACCACAAGGCCTGCCACCAAGGGACGTCCCAGGGTGTAGTTGCCGAACGAGGTGCCGCCCATGCCAGGCATAGATGCCAGGCAGGCGAACAGACCGAACAGCGCCGCTTGGAACACGTTGACTGTCATTTGCCTTCCTACCTTTCCTTGTCTTGGGCCCGCCTCCCTGCGGGCCTAGTTACCTTCTTTGCGCGGGACCGGCCGCAGCTAGCGCCGCCAGGCCGGGCGCGATGCACAGGTCGCAAGTCGCCTTGCCAAACGACGCGACCTAGAAGCCAAACTGCCCGCGGAACTTGGGCCACTCGCCGATGCTCTTCTCCTTGATAAGGGCAAACTCGACGGTAAAGCCGGCGTTGGTGATGTCCTCGAAGGCCTGAGCCTCTTCCTGGGTGATGGACTGGTTGTTGCCCAGCTTGGTGGTGCCGGGGCGGTCGTTGCAGGGACCAACGATGACGCGGTCGATGCCGGGCTTGAAGCCCATGTCGACCAGGATCTTCTTCATGTCCAGCGGGTTCTTGGTGATCAGGAAGTACTGGTCCTTGGAGTTAAGGACCTTCTCCTGCACCTCCTGGAAGTGCTCGAGGGTCCACACAAAGGTCTTCTTGCCCGAGGCGGACTTGTAGGCCTGCTTAAGAACCGGGTTGGACGCCGCGGCGTCGTTGACGGCAATGAGGCCGTCGCAGGGGTACTCAAGCGACCAGCGGGTAACGGTCTGGCCGTGAATCATACGGTCGTCGATGCGGATGAAAGAAATCATTGCCTGCTCCTTTGCTTGTCGTCTTGCCTGACTACGTTGCATATCGGCGATGCGCCGAGAAAAGCCCTGGTGGGAGTGGGTGCGGCGGAGCGCTTGGGCGCCGTGGGGCGCTTGGCCTTGTCGCGGAGAAGAACGGCTTAGATGTCGTCCTCGTCGTCGGCGGGAGCCTCGATGGCGAACTCCATGACGCCGGCGCGGCCCTCGTCGGCAAGCGAAGCCTTAAGGTCGGCCAGGTCTGCGGTCTGCAGCTCCATCGCGGCGGCCATGGCCATGGGCAGGTTCATGCCGGTGAAGGCGATGGTGCTGCCCAGAAGGCCCTTCTCGCCCAGGACATTAAGCGTGCAGGTAAGGGGCGAGCCGCCAATGATATCTGCCAGGACAACGACCTCGTCGTCTGCGGCAAAATCGGCCACCAGGGACTGGACGTTGGCGGTAAAGACATCGGCGCCCATGCCGTCCTCGAGACTGGTGGAAAGGACGTCGTCGCGATCGCCCACCAGCATCTTAAGGACGCTGTGAAGGCCGGGGGCAAAAGTACCGTGGCTAACGATCAGAAGATGACGCATGGGGTGTCCTTTCTCGCTGGGTTTGTCGCGTTGTGCTTTGGCCGGCCAGGCGGCGCGGCCGTCATTTCGATTTGATTGTCACTGGCAACTATCCCGATGGAAATCGTTTTGTTGTCAGTGGCAACAAACTGTCGGCGAGCGGTAGTTAACAGTGGCAACCTTATGTTAGGCCGGATAATTTCTTGTACCGTTTTAGCTTGTTTGCGTGCGGCGTTCTTATTTGGTCTTACTTTGTCCTATTACATCTTATTTTACCGGTAAACGGTTATTGTTTTGTCCTGGTGGGTTCTTGTTTCGTCTTGCGCGTATACTCAAGCCGCAGCCGAGCGAGAGGAAAACAATGTTTCTCGAAGAGCGCCAGCAACAAACGATCAAGCTTCTAGAGACCCACGGGCGCGTGACCGTGGCCGAGCTTGCCCAGCGTTTTGACGTGACCGAGGACTGTATTCGCAAGGATTTAAAGCAGCTGGCGTCAGACGGAAAGTGCCGCCGCGTCTACGGCGGGGCCACCGCCCTGCAGGCAACGCCCGAGCTCAACGTCGTCGACCGCATTGGCACCATGGTGCCGCAAAAGCGCATCATCGCCGCAAAGGCGGTGGAACTCATCTACCCCGAGTCAACGGTCTTTCTCGACATCTCTACTACTAACTTGTTCTTGGCGCAGCTCATTGCCGAGAGGCACATTTGCTGCAACGTGGTCTCGACGATGATCGGTGTGCTTAAGGCGCTGTCGAAGAGCCCCGAGGTCACAGCGCTGTGCCCGGGAGGCACTCTGCGCATGGGATACGACGGCTTTGTGGGCGGCTCGTGCGTGGCGGCGCTGGAGAACTACCGCTTTGACCTGTCGTTTATGGGCTGCTATGGCCTTGACCCGGCAACGCGCGAGATCACCACGCACGCGCCCGAGGACGGGATTGTGAAACAGGCCGTGGTCGAGCGCACCAAGCAGAACTACCTGGTGGCCGAGGCTCGCAAGCTATTGAGTTTTGGCAGCTACCGCTACGCCAATTTCGACGACTTCGAGGCGCTGATTTGCGACGACGACGCCCCCGAGGGCGCTCGACAGGTTCGCCGCGCCGGCCTAACGGTGCTTTAGACGGGGCGCCGAGGCCCCGCAAAACAACAAGCGCGACTTTTCGCGGTTTAAAATCCGCTACGCCAAGTAGCCAAGGCAGTTTTGGCGACGTTTGCCCAGTTGAGCTAAGTCCAAAAACCGTTGGCTACTTTGACCGGGCCGATTTAAACCACGAAAAGTCGCGCATGCACGCGGCGGGACGCCGCAGGGGCGCTATGTGGGCACCGCAGGGGCACTAATCGCGCTTGCTGGTGACCCAGAACATGGCCGCGAAGGGGACGACGGCCACAACGGCCAGAAGGGCGTAGGCCTCGCGGGTGCCGGTGGTGGTTGCGGCGGCCATTGCGTCGGCGGCCACGCCTACCTGGGCGGCATTGACAATCGCCGAGGCCACGCTCGTGCCCACCGCGCCCGCAAGCTGCTGCAAGGTGTTGATCACGGCGTTGCCGTCGGCCTTGGTATCTGCCGGCAAG
>CAVEMP010000263.1:0-5606 GCA_963616835.1 uncultured Oscillospiraceae bacterium
TAAACCACGAAAAGTCGCGCATGGTCGCGTGGCGGGCCGCGACGGGGCCGGCGCAGCCCGCCGCGGCAAGAAAAACGGGCGGGCGCCGGGGTTCGGCGCCCGCCCGCAGCGGGAATCCGGGGGTTCTTCCCTACCCTACTTGCCCTGCGCCGCGAGCTTCGCGTCGAGCTTGGCCTGCTTGCGCTTGCTACGACGGTAAGCCTCGGGGTGGCGTCGCTCGGCCTTGGTTCGGCGCACGATCAAAACCACGCCTCCCGCCAGCAGCAACGCAATAACAACCTGCGCCACGGTAATGGCAACGCGCCAGCTGGGAACCGAGATCGAGAAGGTCGACCCAGGCACCGCGCCCTGCATCGCATTGGAGTTAGCCACGGTATAAGCGATGTTGTGAACCGCCTCACGCATGACCGAGTGAGCTGTCGCGCTGTCGTAGTCGCTCACGCTCCACATGAAGGGCATCGCCATGCACAGATAAGTATCGCAGCCGGTGCGCAGGCACAGGTCACGCATGTTGTTGCCCTGCCACACCCAGTAATCCGAGATAACCATGCCTTCGAAGCCCCACTCGCCGCGAAGGACATCCTTAAGAGTGGCGTCGCAGTTGTGCCCAATCCGCATGCCGATGCAGGTCTGGGTGCTCATGACCGCGGTGCCGGCGCGCATGACCTTCTCTTTGACCTCGCCGGTCTGAGAGTCAGAGTACTTAAGCGTCATGCGGGCCTCTTCCAGCGCAATCTCGAAGGGGCGCAGGTAAAGCTCGCGCATGGTCTGCTCGTCGGCCCAGGTAGCGACCAGGCTCGAGCGGCCCGTCTCGGTCTCGTTCAGCGCAAAGTGCTTGACGTAGCAGTACATTCCCTGGTCGCCGGCGCCCGAGATGGCGGCCGCGGCCAGCTTGCCAGAAAGCAGCGGATCCTCGGAGAAGTACTCGAACACGCGACCCGAGAACATCGAGCGGTGCAGGTTAATCGCGGGCGCGTACCAGCCGCTGATGCCATTGGCCAGCGACTCCTGTCCCAGCGCCGAGCCAACCTCATAGAGCAGCTCGACGTTCCACGTGCTGGCCATCAGTGGCGCGAAACCAAACGACGAGCTCTTCTCCATGCCATAAAAGTGGTCATTGCCCTGGACCTTGAGACCGTTCGCGCCGTCCTCGTCGGTCGTCTGGGGAAGGCCGATGGACTCGATGGCCCCGGTCGTATAGGCCGCGCCCGCGAAGTTGCGGAGAAGCCCGTCCTTGTCGGTGTCCCAGTTGATTTGGTCGAGAAGATCGCTCCAGCGCGGATCGTCGTAATCGGCTCCGCGCAGGTCAGCGAGGGTAAGGCCGTTATCCGCGCCAGAAGCAGGCTCTTCGGCGGCGTAGACCTTGCTGCCCTCGACATTGCCGTAGGTCTCGTCGGTCGCGGGATCGAAGGTGATAAAGAGGTCCGAGTCCTCCTTGTACTGCTCGCTGATCTCTTTGCTTTCCTGGTAGACAGGCTGCGTGCTGCTCCAATCCGTGCGCGACAGCAACGTGGAGTCGCTGTTCATGTAGTCGGAGCTTTGCTGGAAGCGGTTGGTCGCCGCGGTGTAGGCAGCCGTCTCGTCGACCAGGGCCTCGCCGGTCGTGGGGTCAAGGTCGGACTGGGCGGCCTTCTCGGCGTCGCGCACGTGGTCGGCGTCAGAGCCGTCAAACCAGATGGTCTGGTCCTGGGCCACGGTCTTCTGGTCAAGGACATCGTGGCTGTTGTTGCGCAGGCTCACCACGTAGTCGCCCGCCTCAAGGACGTAGCAGCCGGTGGTGCCGTCGGGGTTGTCGTGCGTGTAGCAGTACGAAGCCATGTCCTGCTTAGAGAAGGTCATGGTCACTACCTGGGACTCCCCGGGCTCGAGCAGCTTAGTCTTGGCGAAGGCGGCCAGGACACAAACGGGTTTCTCGATTTGGGCATCCTGGTCAAGCTGGGTATACGGCGCCGAGAAGTACGCCTGAGCGACGTCTTTGCCAGCGCGGTCTCCCGTGTTGGTCACCGTTGCCGTGACGACTACCTGGCCGTCCTTCTCCTCTACCGAGTCAAGGGTCTTCGAGAAGGTCGTGTAGGACAGGCCGTAGCCAAACGGGAAGACCACGGCGTTATCGTAGGAATAGGTCTCGTCAACGGCATCGGCGGTCTCGTGGTAGCGATAGCCCATGTAGATGCCCTCTTGGTACTCGTTGTAGGGGCGGTTGAACTCACCGCCGTCGGTGTAACTGGACGAGGTCACTGTGAGGTTCGAATAGGTGGACGTGCCGGCACGGGCGATGTTCTCGTCGCGCAAAAAGTCGGCGGCCCAAATGTCGACAGTGCGGCCCGAGGGGTTGACATCGCCGTCAAGAATGGCGGCCAGCTCAGAGAAGCCGCGCTCGCCGGGGTGGCCGTACTGGATGACGGCGTCGACGGCCAGGTCGCCGTCAACAAGGTCTGCCACCTCGAGCGGCGCCGAGCTTACCAGCACCACCACAACGCGGCCGCACTTCTCCTTAGCCGCCTGGATGGTACCGCGCTCGTTGGCAGAAAGTGCCAGATAGTGACGGGTGCCGTCTTCGTAGGCGTCGGACTTCATGTCCTGGCCCTCTTGGCCGCCACGGCTAATGAATACCAGGCCACAGGCGTCCTTGTTGGCCTGAATGCCCTGGTAGATGGACGGGTCGTACTCGTAAATCTTGCAGTCGCCGCCCAAAAGCGAGCCGGCCTCGCCCGCCGCCGCGGTGCCCCCGGCCTCGACCAGGGGCACGGGGTCGCCCGCCGCGCGCATTGCTTCGACGGCGGCGTTGTCGATGGTCAGGCCCTCGAGGCCCTGCTCCGGCGTCACGGGGTCGCTGACCCATTTGGCCGAACCACCCCAGCTGTTCTGGCCGTAAATGGGGCTAAGGTAGGCGTAGCCAAACGGCATGACCTGCGATCCCTTGGCCAACGGCAGGGTTTGATCGTCGTTCTTGAGAAGGACGGTGCCCTCGTCTTGAACCTGAGAGGCCACGGCGTAGGCCGCCTCGGTCGCGGCCTCGGCCGATTCGGGCTCGTCGTAGTAGCTGCCGTCCCAATCGGCCTTCTCGGCGGGCACGTTGACCGTATTGGTCCCCCGGTCGACGTAGGTCTCTAAAGCGCCACTGGCCATGTTGCCTAGGAGGCCCAGGACAAGGCCTATGACGACTAAGAGGACCATGGGTATTATCAGCAGCACCCTAAACTTTCGATTGGACATCTTGAGCTTTGGTTTGCTCTTATCGGCTTGGCTTTGCTTCATTTATGCCTGCTCCCCTCTGTGTGTTGGCGCGAATCCCGCGCAGGGCCTTTGCGCTGAAAAATAGCTGAGAAGAGCCCCGCGTGCCGCAAACGGCGAAATCGGGTGGCGTGGCGGCAAAACCGGTCCCCGCTCGCCGAAGGACGCTCCGGCCAACGGTGGCCATTGCGTACCATCTAAGCCAGGGAGGAAAGATGCACAAGATACTGATTGTCGAAGACGAAGACGTCGCGGCCGAGGCCCTGCGCCGGTCGCTGGAACGCTATTCACGCGAGAAGGGCCAGACGTTTGCGGTGAGCCACAGCGCCAGCGCGCTTGACCTGGACGACCTTTCGGGGGTTGACCTTGTCTTCATGGACATCGACCTGCCCGGCGTAAACGGCTTTGACGCGGCCCTTGAGCTGCGCAAACGCAACCACACGACGGTCCTCATCTTTGTAACCAACCTGGCACAGTACGCGGTTAAGGGCTACGCCGCAGAGGCCCTCGACTTCATCGTCAAGCCCTTCTCGTACGGGGACTTTGCCCTGCGAATGGATCGGGCGATGGTGGCCATGGGGCAAAAGCGGCGGCGCGCCGTTAGCGTCGTTTCTCGCGGCGAGACACGCATTTTTGATATCTCGGAGCTGGTGTTTATTGAGGTTAGCGGTCACAACTTGGACTATCACCTGGCGGGCAGCGAGACGATCAGCGCACGCTCGAGCCTCAAGGCGGTGACCGAGGAGCTGGCAGACCCCTGCCTTCTGAAGATCTCTTCGAGCTGCGTCATCAACATGGCTCACGTGCGCGGGGTCGCCGATGCGCAGGTCACACTTTCTGACGGCAGCACGGTCTGGATCAGCCGAGCAAACAAGCGCCGGTGCCTCGAGGCGATTTCTCGCTACCTGGGCGGGATGGCCTAGATGGACATCCTGGCGCAGCTGGGTGGGCCCATGACGATAGTTGGAATCTTGATGTGCCTGTCTCAGCCCTTCGAACTCATGCTGCCAACCTTATGCATTGGAAACATGATGCCCAAGCAGCGCGATTTCAAACGCCGGGTGCGCAGGGCGGCGGCGATTTGGGTGCTTGCGACCCTTATCGTGACGCCCGTTGTCTATGCCTGCGTACTTATGGGAGCCGACTCGCACATTCAAAGCGCTCACTCGTTTTTTGCATCTCTCGCCATGCTGCTGTGCGCCATCCCCACCATCATGTACCTGTACGAGGCCTCGGTTTGGAAGGCATTGTTTTGCGTGAGCGCCGGCTACACCATTCAAAACATTGGCAGCGGACTGGCCGAGACGATCTGTTTGCTGGTGCGCAGGCTCACGGGGCTCAACCTCACCGCCAACGAAATAAACTCGCTCAATGAAACCGCACCGGTTGTCTGGGCGATATCGGCATGTTGTTATTATGCCGTGTTTCTCGCCACCTACCTGGTGTTTATTAAGCGCGTACGGCGCGGGCGCCTTAACGAGGTTGAGGACCGCAAGATGATGGCCATGCTCTTGCTGGTCATTCTCGCCGTCATTGCGTTTGATGTGGTCAACAAGAACCTGGACAAGCAGGGCGTCGGGCTTATCACCTTGCTTATCCTGCGGTTTGTTCACTTTGCCGTGTGTCTGTTCTTGCTGTTTGCGCAGTTCGAGATGCTTTACAGCCGCACGCTTGAGCGGCGCATGCTCACCGAGCGGCAGCTGGCGGCACAGCGCGAGCAACAGTACCGCCTAAGCCGCCAAAACATCGAAGCGATCAACGTCAAGTGTCACGACATCAAACATCAGATAAGGGCGCTGGCAAACGGGGGCGCCCAGGTAGACGAAGGCGTGCTGAGGGACCTGGCCGCCGAGGTCAAGATCTACGACTCGACAGTCGAGACGGGAAACGACGCGCTGGACACCATCCTTACCGAGAAGAGCCTAATCTGCAGCAGGGAAGATATTTCCCTAAGCTGCATCGCCGACGGGAAGGCCCTCGCGGGGTTTGGGGCGGCCGAGATTTACTCGCTATTTGGAAACGCGCTGGATAACGCTATTGCTGCAGTTGCGCAGGTGAGCGACCCAGAACGACGCAGCATATCTTTGGTGGTGCGGCGCGTAGGGTCGCTTGCCAGCATCCATATCGAGAACTACTTCACGGGGGTCAACGAGCTTGCCTTTGTCGACGGATTGCCGCAGACCGCGCAACCCGACGACGGCACGCACGGTTTTGGCACCCTAAGCATGCGCCAAACCATCGAGGCGCACGGCGGGACCCTTGCTTTTAGCACCCGCGACGACGTTTTTGCCCTCGACGCAATGGTTCCCGTGGCCTAAGCGTTGCCGCGCTTGGGGCATGCGCGAGTTTTCGGGGTTTAAAACGGGCTGGGG
>CAVEMP010000264.1:0-5313 GCA_963616835.1 uncultured Oscillospiraceae bacterium
GAACGATTGCCGGGTAACCCAGGCGTACGGCGTTGAACATTATGTAGAATAAGGTCTGTTTCAGCTTACATACAGTAATAGATCTGAAGCCTCTGTCCGTATCTTATCGTCGTCTAAGAGGTCCCGATGAAACGACTCGCCGCCCCTTTAGCCCTGCTCGCCTTGACCCTCTCTTTGGTCTTTGGCTTTTCGCCCGCCCCGGCACGCGCGACAATAACCATGCCCGGCGAAGCCAATACCGCCAACGTGGTGCTTGTTGTCCGCTTCTCGGACGAGACAACCCAAAACGGCTATAACGAGACCCCGACGGGCTCTTCAAAGACAGCGTGGGCATCGACTGCCGCGGACTTCAACTCCGCTTTCAAGAATTACATCGCCACCGCCACGCGCGGGAAGCTTAACGTGCAAAGCCTGTTTCCGCAGTCGGCGGCCGACAACGCCACCGTTGCGTACTTGACAATTGACATGACCAAAGAGCAATGGACCTCTACGCAGGCCTTGGGTCTTGATGTTGCCGACTCCGCGATTGTCAATGCCACGGCAAAGGCTTTCAACGAGGCGTACCCCAACTGGTCGGGTAGCCAAGCTAACATCGCGGGCAATGACGACTATATCGATAACACGATGATTCTCGTGGACACAGAGCTGTCTGTGACTGAAGTACGCTCTAATTCAAATTATTATCCTGGTCTCGATAGCGCAAATTCCGCCACGCTGGGCGGCGTCAAGGTCGGCGGAATCGAAGTGATTCACGCCGCCCGTGCCGGTCGCGGTATAGCCGGGGCGATTGACGCCGTTCCCGCTCACGAGTATCTCCACCGCCTGGGCGCCAAGGACCTGTACCGTAGCAGCGAGAACGACTGTGAGCTCTGCGCCGGCTGGGATATGATGGCCTCGGCGAGAAGGTCCCTGCTTCCCCTTGCCCAAACGGCAGAAGACATTGGTGCGCTAACCATCAACGAAAAAGCCAGCACCGCGGGCACCTATGAGTTCACGCTGGGCACGTATCTCTCGGATGACGAGAACGCCCCTCACGCGGTCAAGATCAAATCCCCAAAGAACGACTCAGAGTATTTTGTACTGGAGTATCGCCAGGGAGACCTGGAGACCTTCAACGGCTATAAGGCCGATGTCTATATGGGCGGCAAGCTGAGCTCTGACACCTCCGGCGCTTATAACGGAGTGATTATCTCGCGCGTCAACCCTGTTTACCGCAACGATGGCAATAAAGAGTACGACTACCTCTACGTCTTTAGGCCTGGCGATACGGCCGAGACGAGCAAGGGCGGCGACGGCAAGACCAATACATATAAGAACGCAAACATCAAGGCGGGCGCCAGCTTTGGCAACACGTCTGTCTCTGCCGGTATCGCAGATAACGCTCTGTGTTATAGCGACGGCACAAACTCGCGTATTGTCGTTGAGGTCGAGAACATCAGCGATGGCAAGGCAAAGGTTAAGGTCACCATCCCCGATTACAGCGATGAGGACGCGTGGACGGCGGTGAAGAACTCCGCTGGCGAGACGACGTTCTCTGCGGGGACAAGCGCCTCATCGGTTTCTCTCGCCTTGTCCAACGGCCTTTTGTGGGGAGCGGTCTCTGGGTACGCGACCACTTCTGTTGTTTCGAGCGACGGTGACACGTGGTCGTCGGAAAGCGGGGCAGCGGATTCGCTTGTGGGCGTCAGCGTCATCGATTACGACGGCTGCCCGGTGGTTGCTGGTGTTAGCAAGGACTATAAATCTGCGGTAGTGCGCGTTCTTATAAATGGCGCTTGGGTGGAAAGATCGGTGAAGGCCAGTAGCTCTTTTTACGATGCGAAGGCTGCGGCGTACGACGGCAAGCTTTACCTTTTGGTGAATGACGGCACCACCGTTACGCTTTACGATGCCTCGTCCGACGCCGTGAGCCAAGTCGGCGCGGCGGTCAATGCGAACCTGGTCTTTTCGTACGCAATGATTGACGCGACGCATCTTCTTGTTGCCGACGGCGGCTCTGCGCCCGCCGCTCTCAAACTATATGAACTTCAGTCGGGCTCATGGACTTCGGCTCAGTCCAGTTCATTTTCTGCGCGTGCGGTATCTGTCGCGACTGTTGGAGCAAAACGTCTACTTTTGGCTGAGTCTGCACGTTTTAACGTCGCCGGCAAGCTCTTTGACGTAAGCAACGGTACGCTTTCCGAACTTTCGTTCAATGTCTTGACGGGAACCGAGACGGCCACGCTGTCCTCCGACGGTTCATCCTTTTACATTGTTAGGTGCAACAATTCGACTGTAAACGTCTATACATCGAAAGATGGAACGTCGTGGACTACGTTAGGTGATGAGATCAGCAATATCGGCTGCGCTTCGGGGGCGGTGTTCCTTAACGGAAAGGCCTTTCTGGTCACCGCGTCGCAAACCGGTGGCAGCGCGTCGCTTCGCTACCACGAGTCCGCTGCGGCGGAGGGTTTCTACGACGTATCGATGTTTAAGAACGGGTCTGACTCATCGGCATGGACCCATCCCACCAAAGACGGCTACGCCTTCGCTGGCTGGTACGCGGGCGAGACGTGCGAGGCCGCCTACACGGGCACGACCGGCTACGCCTACGCCCGCTTCGTCCCGGTGTCCGAGCTGATCTCCTACACCGGGGCCGGCCTGCGCGACGAGCTCAAGGCCACGTACGGCTACGACCGCACGACCCTCAGGTTCTGCTACGCCTTCTCGGCGCCCTCCGGCTCGACGTCGGCCTCGGCCTCCTGGTGGTGGAAGAACGGCAAGTCCGGCCTCGAGGGCGAGACCGCCGCGAGCAGCTACTGGCTCTCGGGCGGCGACTCGATGGTGGCCAACCTCGCCATGGCCGGCATCAGGCGCGCCGGCGATAATTCCACGTACCAGGGCGTCTACCAGGTGAGGGGCAGGCTCTCCTACACCACCTGCGACGGCACGCCGGTCACCGCCGAGCAGGCCGAGGCGAGCAAAGCCTCGGTGGAAGGGGTCGCGTCTGCGATCTGCTCCGGTAGCTGCGCGTCCTCTGCCGAGCGTCAATATGCAAAAGAGATACTTGGATCTTCGTCTTCTGTGGCTGTTGGCGGCGCGGGACCCAATGATGTGACTGATTTTCTAGATGTCTCTGTGTACAAGAGCGGCAATACTTACACAGCCCCCACCAAAGACGGCTACGCCTTCGCTGGCTGGTACGCGGGCGAGACGTGCGAGGCCGCCTACACGGGCACGACCGGCTACGCCTACGCCCGCTTCGTCCCGGTGTCCGAGCTGATCTCCTACACCGGGGCCGGCCTGCGCGACGAGCTCAAGGCCACGTACGGCTACGACCGCACGACCCTCAGGTTCTGCTACGCCTTCTCGGCGCCCTCCGGCTCGACGTCGGCCTCGGCCTCCTGGTGGTGGAAGAACGGCAAGTCCGGCCTCGAGGGCGAGACCGCCGCGAGCAGCTACTGGCTCTCGGGCGGCGACTCGATGGTGGCCAACCTCGCCATGGCCGGCATCAGGCGCGCCGGCGATAATTCCACGTACCAGGGCGTCTACCAGGTGAGGGGCAGGCTCTCCTACACCACCTGCGACGGCACGCCGGTCACCGCCGAGCAGGCCGAGGCGAGCAAAGCCTCGGTGGAAGGGGTCGCGTCTGCGATCTGCTCCGGTAGCTGCGCGTCTTCTACCGAGCGGGCGTACGGCTCGGCTATACTAGGGTCCTAGAATTCTATGCATGAAGCTAAGATAGGGGGTCGATAAATGCGTTATGAAGAACCCGAGATGGTCGTTACCATAATTGCCTGCGACGATATCGTTGTTACGTCCAGCGCCTCGCCGGACACTGACGTAGATGGAAACCAATAGAAAGAATATTACCTAGCAAGACCGACTTTAGAGCTGGTGCCATCTGATGATGCAGGGGCTATTGTGGCCTTTGACGTCACTAGCCCGAATTAGTGAAAGCCAAGCTAGATGAAAGCCGCCCTGCGGGGCGGCTTCCTTTTGAAAGAAGCAATCATGCACATTAAACAGGGATTTGTTATGCGCGAGGTGGCCGGACAGCACGTGGCCATCGCCACCGGTGAAGCTTCCAAGACCTTTCACGGTATGGTCAAGCTCAATGGCACAGGCGCCTTCATTTGGCAGGGGATTGAAAGGGGTTGGGACGCCGCGGCAATCGCGCAGGGTCTTGCAGATGCCTATGATGTTGACTTGTCCAAGGCCACGACAGATGTCGAGGCTTTTATTGCTCGCATGTCCCAGCAGGGCTTCTTAGAGTAGCGTCGCGCCATGCAGGACCTTCTCGTCTTTGAGCTAGCTGGTCTAAAGATTGCCGTTAGGCCGCTTCTTGAGGGGCTCGACGCCTTTGCGGACACCTATGCTCACGCGGCCGCGCCGGGCGAGGTCGACGCTTGTGATTTTCTTGTCACCATAACCCCGCAGATGATCGCGGCAGAGCGCGAGATGGCCACCAAGGGCTCCTGGAGCGATACCTACCTGCAAGAACTTGCCCTCTATCGGGCCATTGCCCAGAAGGCGCCCAAGCACGGCGTCTTTCTCATGCACGCGGCCGTGTTGGCCTACGGCGGCCGCGCCTTTGCTTTTGCGGCGGCAAGTGGCATGGGCAAATCGACCCATCTACGTCTTTGGAGGGCCGCGTTTGGCGATGCCGTGCAGGTCGTGAATGGCGACAAGCCTTTGCTGCGCGTTGGTTCCGCGATGGATGCGGGAGGCCAGCCAATCACCGCCTACGGCACGCCGTGGTGCGGCAAAGAAGGCTGGCAGACCAACGCGGCGGTCCCGCTTTGCGGTCTTTGCCTTCTCGAGCGTGGCGAGAAGGACTCGTGCGAGCGCATTCAACCTGCAGATGCTCTAGCTGCGGTGATGCGCCAGATTTACATGCCGAGCGATCCCGAGTCTGCATTTCTCACGTTGGGTTTTCTGGATGGCCTGCTCAACAACGTCCCGGTCTACCGCCTGCGCTGCACCATGGAGCAAAGCGCCGTGCGTGCGAGCTTCGAGGCGATGACGGGTCTCTCTTTTGACGACAACCATGGCGAGAAGGGCTGCGATGCCTGTGACTAGGAATGACGCGCGGCCCGCGGCCGCCGGGGTCGCCGGGGCCGCCGGAGTTTTGTCCCCCAACGCCCTCTACCTCATGCACCTGATCTCGTGCGCGTTGCGCGGCGCGGCACCGCAGGCCCTGCCGGCGGGCGCCGCGTGGGACGACGCCTTTAAGCTTGCGTCTGCCAACTCTGTGGCGACTACCTGCGCGTTTGCGGTTGCTAAGGCGCCGGGCGCCAGCGCCGCCGAACGCCGCCGCTGGCAGGCGGAGGT
>CAVEMP010000265.1:0-5304 GCA_963616835.1 uncultured Oscillospiraceae bacterium
CTGAAGGACAAGAACCTGTACATCAACGCGAGCTACATCGGCTCGGGCGCGTACCAAATCCAGGACGCCGACGGCAACGTCATCGTCAAGATGGGCAACGACGTCGAGAACGGCATCCAGGTTTACGACAAGTTCACCGGTTCTTTCGCATCGCTGGCCTGGACGGCTATCAGGCCGAACCTGGCGATTCCCCTGGAAAAGAACTTCATACATTCCTATACGGCTTACCCCACCCCTGCTAGCAGCGACAGCTATTCAGGCTCAAGCGAGCTTGATTTGCTAGAACTCGTCAACCAAAGCAACACCCCGATTTTCGCGGGAAGCACAGGCAGGGTGCGCATCGGCGTCAACATCCTTACCAGCAACCAACTCAACGCGTCGATTCGGGCGACGACATTCACCGGGACAAAAACAGCCACGTATGGCGGCTCGTTGAAATACATCTTGTCGGCGTCATGGGTTAAAAGCGACGGGAAAACTTACAGCGACAGTAGTTGGCTTGTCGCGGAAAGCAAGTATGCCAGCCTAAGCATCACAAGCGGCCAGATTCATTTCGAGACCTTGGGTCGCGACAACGACTACCGGCAGATTTTCCTGGTTTTAGATGGCTTGGAGCCGGGAACGCTTATCAATCTGACAAAGCTGAAAGTTCTTGCGAACGTCTCCAGTGCCTACATCCAGGACCCCTCTCCCTACGGCACCACCTACACCGGCGCCACGTCGTTGCTGTGCAGCATCAGCGGCAGGGTGGAGCTAATCGAGTTCACCCCGTTCTAACCCAAAGGAGCACTTATGGCAATCCAAATGCGCCGGGGCAAGTACTCGGCATTCCTCCCGAGCAAGATGAAGCCCGGCGAGTGGGCCGTCGTCCAGGGCGAGGACCCGGGGGCCTCCGACGGCCTGTCGGTCTACATGGCCTTCGCCGCCGGGGTCGTCAAGCGCATGGCGACCTACACCGACATGCTCGACAACGTGAGGACGGCCATCGAGTCGTCCATCGACGATATCAAGGCGACGCTGACGGCCAAGGTCGAGGCAACCAACACGAGCATCGCGAACGCCGAGACCAAGCGCGTCGCGGCCGAGGCCACGCGAGTCTCCAACGAGGCCACCCGCGTCTCCAACGAGACCAAGCGCGTCGCGGCCGAGGCCACGCGAGTCACCGAGACCGCGACGGCGATAGCCGACTGCGAGGAGGCCGCTGCGCAGGCGAGAGGCTCCGTCGGCGACCTGTCGTTCTGGTACGCCTACGACGACGAGGGCTACCTGAGTTTCTACGAGAAGGAGTAGACATGGCTGACACAGTCAAGAAGACCCACCACCCGTCCGAGGAGACGCTCACCCGCTGCGCCGACGCCCTTGAGGTGCTGGCGGGCGTGCAGACCCCCGTCGACAAGCTCGACTACGCTGGCATCCAGCAGCTCGTTCGCACGGGCCACGCGGCGAAGTACCTCAAGGTGGGCGACCAGATACTCGTCCCCTACAAGGACGACACCTACGACCTTCCCTTGAAACTCGACGTGCTGCACCACTTCGACGGCAGCGACGACGACCACCCGCTCATGACGCTTGAGGGCGGGGAGCAGCGCCCCGGCATGCTCCTGGGCATGCACAACGCCTTCCCCATGGGCGTCGCCTTCTGCCCCAAGCAGGCGTTCATGTACGCCACCAAGGCGTTGGCGGCCGGTACCTACAACTTCACCGTCAACGTGACCACTAAGTGGGGTTCTGGCGTCGCCGGTGCGGTGGGCAGCACCACCTACCAGTTCACCACCACCAAGGCGATGGCTGCTGGCGCGCAGATGGTGTGGAACGCCTCCGACTCGGCCAAGCCGACCTCCGCGACCGTTTACAGCGGCCCCGCCTCCGACACGGCCGTCGAGACGGTGGCAATCTCGGCAGGCTCCTCGGGCACCTCCCTGGGCACCATGTCCGAGAACTCCTCCGACGAGGGCCTGAACAACATCCAGAGGTCCTGTTTCGGCTCCAACCGCTGGTCCACGTCTCAGCTGCGCATGTGGCTGAACTCCGACGGCGCCTGCGCCCACACCTACGGGAAATTCGACCGCCCGTTCCCGCTCGTCGGCAAGAGCGGCTTCCTCGCCGGGCTTGACAGCTCCTTCGTGAAGACCCTCGCCAAGATGGAGCGCAAGACCGAGACCCACGCCTTCGACGGCGGCGCGGTCGAGACGACCTACGACAGGGCGTTCCCAATCAGCGTCCGCGAGCACTATTTCAACAACTACCTCTCGGCGACCTCCGACGGCTACAAGGCCGAGGGCGTCGTGCTGGACTACTGGAAGCAGCTCGCCGTCGCCAACGGGCGAACCTCCTCGTGGACCGGCTGGGGCACGTTCCCCGAGCTCATCACCTACGACGCCGCCTCCCCGACGGTAGGCCGCTACGTCTTGTTGCGCTCCGCGTACCGCTACGTCAGCAGCGCGTACGGCGTGGGGTGCGTGTACTCCGGTGGCTACGTCAGCATCACCCGCGCGTCCGACAGCTACTACGCTGTCCCCGCCCTGCCCATCGCCTAAATCCCCTTAATCTCCCAGGGGCGCACCCCTGCGCCCCTGGGGCATCCCTGAGAGGAGCCACCCCTGTCCGTCCCAGTCAACAAGCGCGGCGAGAACACCCTGCAGGTGTGGCTCGACGCCGTGTCGCTCGCCCGCTACACGATGGAGATAACCGCCAACAAGAAGAACTTCCCCGCCCGGTACGACGAGATGACGGGCCGCATCAACGCCTGCGCCATCAACGCTGCTGGCGACCTCTGGAAGGCGAACCAAATCTACGTGGGCAAGGGGAGCGACACCTTGACGCCGGAGCAGGCGCAGGCCGACAGGGAGCGGCTGGCGAGGGCGTGGTCAGAGCGCCTTGAGCTTGAGCACAGGGCCATCGAGGAGCTGAACGAGATGCTGTTCCTCATAGACCTCGCTGGCAAGGTCCTGCACCGACCGACCAAGAAGACCCTCTACTGGGCGAATCTCGCACGAGGGGTCAAGCACCTTGCCGTCAAATGGAGGGAGTCGGAGGCCAAGCGCGCCTCCGGCCGGGGCTAGGCTGCATTAGGCCGCAACGTCTTGTTGCGCTCCGCGAACCGCAACGTCAACAACGCGAACAACGTGGGGTGCGTGAACTCCGGTGGCAACGTCAACAACACCAACGCGACCAACAGCTACTACGCTGTCCCCGACTGACCCGGCGACGCCGAGACGAGGCGCGGCCGTAAGCCGCGACCCGGCAACAGCCGGAGCAGGGAGCCGAAACCCCGGCGGCGAGAGCCGCGAACCTGGGCGGGCGGACGCCGCAGTCCCAAGGGATGATGGAGCTATCAGCCGCCCGCGTGAACTCTCATACGCCCTCTCGGCGGAGGGCCTTTACGAGGCGCTGGGCAAGTGCGTGCGCGGCACGCTCTGGAAACGCTCGGTGTCCGCTTTTCAGCTCCACGGGGCCGAGAGGTGCCTGGCATTGGCCGACGACCTGGCGAACGGCACCTACCGCCCGAGGGAGCCTATCCGCTTCTGGGTGACCCGCCCGAAGAGGCGCCGCTGCTGCTCCATCGGCATACGAGACCGCGTGTACCAGAGGAGCCTCAACGACAACGTGGTCTACCCCGCGATGGCGAGGAGCCTCATACCCGAGAACTGCGCCTGCCAGGAGGGCAAGGGCACCGACCGCGCGAGGGACCTCCTCGCGCTCCACCTCAGGCGCTTCCACGCCCACCACGGCACCGACGGCTGTGCGCTGCTCATGGATATCGAGGGCTACTACCCCAACATGCCCCACGGCGTGGCCCTGGAAGGGTTCGAGCGCCGCCTGGACCACGAGAGCTACTCCCGCGTGGAGCGCATCCTGTCCTCCCAGTACTCCGGCGACGTCGGCTTCGAGGCCGGGAGCCAGCTCGTGCAAATCGCTGGCGTCTCGGCCCTTGACGGCCTCGACCACCTCGTCAAGGAGCGGCTCGGCATGAAACACTACGTCCGCTACATGGACGACATGGTGGTCGTCTGCGAGTCCCGGGAGCGCCTTGAGGAGGTCCGGGAGGCCTGCTCCGCGTGGCTCGCGGAGAGGGGCATGGCGCTCAACCGCCAGAAGACCCACATCCAGCCGGTGGCCCGCCGAATCCCCTGGCTCGGGTTCACCTTCGAGCTGAGGCCCACGGGCTACGTGCTGCGGCGCGTCAAGCCGTCCAAGGCCCGCGATATTCGCCGCCGCCTGGCGCGCATCGCGAGGGCGGTCGACGCGGGTCGCCTCGAACTTGGCAAGGCCGACGAGATGGCCTCGAACATCACCAACTACCTGCGGCGCAACTGCTCCGGCAGGGGAGCGCCGAGGAAAGCCGAGAAGCACTGGCAGACACTCACGGAAGGAGCGAGACATGGTAGTCAACAAGGTCGATGACCTCGCCGCGCTGCGCGAGCGGGAGAACATCGCGGCCAAGGCCGAGAGCGCCGCCGCCGCCATCGATTACCTCTACCTGATGACGGGCACCGACCCGCTTGAGGGCGAGGAGGTGAGCGATGGAGACGCAAGCGCAGAAGCACTCTCGTAAGTTCTACGCGGTCAAGGGCTACTACGACACCGGCCGCTGGAACGCCGCCGCCGTGAACCTCGCGTGCGAGCGCGGATGGATTACCGAGGAGGAGCGCAACGAGATTCTGGACCCGGGGGCCGAGCGATGACCGTGGACCTCAGCCTCTTCGTGGCACCAATCTTCACGGCACTGCTCACGGGCCTCGGCGTCTGGGTGGGCATGTCCAACCAGGTGACCGCAATCAAGGTGGAAATCACGAACCTCACCAAGCAGGTGGAGAAGCACAACTCCATCGTCGAGCGCACCTTCAAGCTTGAGGCCGACTCCAAGACGGCCTTCATGCGCATCGACGAGCTGCGCGAGGAGAACCGCCGAATCGAGAACAGGCTGGACGAGACCGCCCGCATCGGCGGGACGGACTAGGCAACAACAGGCTTGCGAAACCGCAGGTAGACGGGTTGCTTGATAACAAGAAGGCAACAACAAAGGAGCGAGAATGAACGACTACAAGGAATGGGGCCTCGCCACCCTGAACCGCGCCGTGCGCACCTTCGCGCAGACGGCGGTCGCCCTTATCGGCACCGGGGCCGTGGGCTTCACGGACCTCGACTGGGCGCGCATCGCGTCCGTGGCGGGCGTCGCGGCGGTACTGTCCGTGCTGACCTCCGTCGCCACCGACCTCCCCGAGGTCACGGGCACTCAAATCGGCGTCGGCGAGAAGAAGGAGGGTTAGACATGGCAGAGCACGACAACCCTGAGACCGAGGT
>CAVEMP010000266.1:0-5148 GCA_963616835.1 uncultured Oscillospiraceae bacterium
GCCCGGCCTCATCGACGGGCATCTGCACTTTTTTGCGGCAACCATGTTCGACGGTCTGCTTCGCCTGGACGCAATGACGCCCGAGCAGATGATCGAGGCTATAACCAAAGACGTTGCCGAGCATCCCGAGCTCGACGCGTATACCGGCATGGGCTGGTTTGACGAAGCATTCGGAGCAGAAGGCCCGAACAAGGCCGACCTCGACGCCATTTGCCCCGACAAGCCTATGGCGTACCTCTCCGCGAGCATGCACACCGTCTGGTGCAACTCCAAGGCACTTGAGGCTGCGGGCATCACGCGCGACACGCCGGACATCGACCCGGCCGGCGGCGTCGTGTACGTTCGCGATGAAAACGGGGAGCCCACCGGCTACTGCAAGGAAATCGCCTCCATGGACACGGTTATGGCCGGTGCCCAGTACTTCGACAAAGAAGCAATGGCGAAAGCCATGGAGGGCTACCAGAAGCTCTGCGCCGAGCAAGGCATCACTGCCCTGGTGGACTGCGGTACCTTAAGCTTCACGAAGTTCATCATTAACGACGAGCTCTGCGCCGAATTCGATACGGACGCATATCCCGTGCGTCTGAATTTCTGCGGGTTCGCCGGCGTGGCCGGGCTCTATGAGATATCGTTCAACGATGCGGCCGACTTCTCGAAGAAATACGACAACGACCGTTTCTTCTGCTCGTTCCACAAACTGTTCAACGACGGCACGCTGGAGACCACCTCTGCCGCTATTCCGAACGAATATCCCAACGGCAACGTGATCGCCCCGATCATGACCACCGAGGTGCTTGCGCAAAAGTACGAGGATTGCGCAAAGGCCGGGATCGATGTCAACATTCACGCAATCGGCCCGGATGCCATCCATAACGTTTTGGAAGCCGCCGGGATCGTCCGCGAAAAGGGCATTTCCGATCTGCGCATCGTCTGCTCGCATTCCTCGTATGTCTATCCGGCCGACATTGAGCTTTTCGGCAAATACGACGTCTTCTCCAACACGACCGGTCTGTGGGTGTCCGCGATGGACGAGGAGTTGGATAACTTGGCCAAGAGCCTCACGGAGGCGAAGCCGTATCCGATGAAGAGCATCCTCGCCGGCGGCGCGCGCGTTGGCTTGGGTTCCGACTTCCCGACCGACCCGACGAGCTTCCCGCCGATGCAGAACGCGGAGTGCCTGGTAACCCGCCAGACGCTTGGCGAGTCGGACAGCTATATCCACGACGAGGAAGAGCGCATTTCCATGGAGGACGTGATTTTGGGTTATACCATCAACAACGCCTACCAAATGCGCAAGGAAGACGTGTTGGGCTCCATCGAGGTTGGAAAATACGCCGACCTTACCGTGTTCAACCAGAACCTGTTCGAGATCGACCCCTACGAGATTCACAACGTCACCGTTTCGGAGACCATCAAAGACGGTATCACGACGTACAAAGCCTAAGGGCAAGATACTGTTAAGCTGAAATCGGCAGGCAACAACGGGCCCGTAAAAATTGCGGGCCCGTTCTTTATCGCCTTTGGATGGGCTCATCCGCAAGTCCACGAGGGTTACCGGGCGTGATTGCATGAGGAAGGGACTCTGTAAAATGACCGCAATCTCAAGAAGGAAATTCGTTAAGTTTGCCGGCGTCGGGTGTGCGGGCTTGGCCTTGGGCGGGCTTGCCGGCTGCTCCGGCGGATCTTCGGGCACAACGGTTGCAGACACCGTTGTGTACGGTAGGGTGTACACCTCAAACGCAGACCAGGAATACGTTTCGGCATTTGCCGTTAAGGACGGCAAGTATGTTTACGTCGGCACCGAAGACGGCGTCAAGCCATATATAAAAGACGGCACGACCAAAATTGTCGACTACCGCGACAAGGGCCTTGTTATGGCGGGCGCCACCGAGGGCCATGGGCACTACGTTGGTGCTGGCGCGCTTAGCTGCCTCGGCTTTATCGTCGGGGGCGCAACGCAAGACGAAATTCTCAATAACGTTAAGGAATACGTCGAGAAGAACCCAGACAAAGAAATCTACTTCACGTTCGGCTGGGACAACGTCGCCATGCTCAGCGTCAAAGAGACAATTGAGATGAAAAGCAAGCTTGACGATATTTGCAAAGACAAGGTCATGTTCATCCTCAACGATGCTGGTCACGACGCCTTCTTCAACAGCAAAGCGGCAGAGGTTGCCGGAATTACCAAAGACACGCAAATTGCCGGCGGCTTTTTGTCTAAGGGCGAAGATGGCGAACTTTTGGGTTTAGCTTCCGACATGGCAGCCAATTATCTGCTGAAATACGCCGTCTCAAAAGAAAAGCTCGTTCAGGCGAGCGACTATGAAGCCGTTGCCCTGGCAATGGAGAGCGCCCTTCACGGCGCTGGTTATACCTACTACCAGGACGGTTGGACAAACTACTGGGGCACGCAGCTTCTGGATGTTTTGAGCGAGCATGACAAGAAAACGGGGCTTTCGGTCATGGTGAGCGGGTCTTACAAAATCGACTCCTACGATGATTGGAAAGCGGAGCTCGCCAAGGCGGAGGAATGCTCCCAGAAATACCCTACGGATCACTTTGCATTAAGCACCATCAAACTTTTTGCCGATGGCGAAGCAGTTGAGAGTCAAAGCGGTTGGCTGATTGACAGCTATCCCGACGGCTCTCATGGCACGCAGGTGTGGGACGACGACACGATGAATTCCATTGTGAAGGCTGCAAACGAGGCCGGCTTGTCCATGCACATCCACTCTATGGGAGACGCGGCGACCCAGCAGGTCGTCAATGCGTTCATCAATGCCGAAGGCTCGCAAAAAGGCAGCATCTACAACGGCATTTGCCATGGCAGGAACATTGCCGAAGACTCGAAGAAAAAGATGGGGCAGCACCACATTTATGCCGCCGAGAACATCAACTGGCGCGTGCTCAAGCCGAAAGCCCAGGAAGACACGGTCACGGAAACCTTCAGCATGGAAATCTTCAAGGCAGGTTACCCCATCAAATCGCTTGTTGATAATGGCGTGACGGTCACTTCTTCAACGGATGTCCCCTCCTCTTCCGGTGCGCCGACGACGGTTCCCGGCATTATCGAGGTTGCCGTAAACGACACCCGCGGGGATTTCGAGGCCGCCCAGCATGACCCCTCCGAGCGTGTTTCGGTAGAGACCGCCATGGACATCATGACGATCAACGGCGCGAAGCAGCTCCAGATGGAAGATACGCGCGGCTCGATCGAGGTCGGTAAATACGCCGATTTCATCTGCATCGACAAAGACCTCTCGAGCTGCGCGAAAGACAAAATCCACGAAGGCGAAGTCAAGACGGTCTACTTCGAAGGCAAGGAAGTATACACCGCGTAAAACAAGGTCGGCATAGATGGAAGCCGCGGCTGGCGGGGATTGTCCCGTCGACCGCGAACTCGTGATCGGCGTTGCATCACAGGCGAAAGCGGGGATGCGACATATCTGTCATGTGCCGCTCGTTTGAGATGCGAAAGGACACTTTGCATGAACCTATTATCAAGAAGAACCTTCGTTAAATACGCCGGCGTCGGGTGCGGGTGCCTGGCCCTAGCGGGGTTTTCCGGCTGCGCCGGCGGGCCTTCGACTTCAACGGTTGCCGACACCGTCGTGTATGGCAAGGTGTACACCTCGAACGCAAGTCAGGAATACGTTTCCTCGTTTGCCGTTAAAGATGGCAAGTATGTTTATGTCGGCGACGAAGACGGCGTTAAGCCGTACATAAAAGAGGGCACAACCAAAATTGTCGACTACCGCGACAAGGGCATCGTCATGGCCGGCGCCACCGAGGGCCACGGCCACTACGTCGCCGACGCCGCGTTTAGCTATCTCGACCTGGTGGTGGGGGGCGCGACGCAGGACGAGATCCTCAGTAACGTCAAGGCCTACGTCGAGAAGAACCCGGACAAAGACGTGTACTACACGTACGGCTGGGACGCCATCGCCATGTTCGAGGTCAAAGAGACGATCGAGATGAAGAGCAAGCTCGACGAGATCTGCAATGACAAGATCATGCTCGTCGTCGACGACACGGGCCACAATGCCTTCTTCAACAGCAAGGCGGCGGAGGTCGCGGGAATCACGAAGGACACGCAGATCGAGGGCGGCTTTCTCTCTAAGGGCCAAGACGGCGAGCTTCTGGGCCTGGCCTCTGACATGGCGACGAATTACCTGTTGAAGCACGGCATCTCGAGCCTGCAGGTCGTCCAGGAGGGCGACTATGCGGGTATCGCCCGGCTCATGGAGGACAAGCTCCACAGCTACGGCTACACCTACTATCAGGACGGCTGGACCAACTACTTTGGCACGCAGTTCATGGACGCCTTGAGCACGTGCGACAAAAACGGCGGGCTTTCGGTCGTGGCCGGCGGAACCTACAAGATCGACCCCTACAACGACTGGAAGGCCGAGCTGGTCAAAGCGCAGGAGTGCGCCGAGAAGTACCCGACCGACCACTTCAAGTTCAGCACCATCAAGCTCTTTGCCGACGGCGAGGCGGTCGAGAGCAGGACCGGCTGGCTGCTCGCCGAGTACGCGGACGGCACCCACGGCACGCAGGTGTGGGACACCGAGACCATGAACGCCATCGTGAAGGCCGCTAACGAGATGGGCCTCTCGCTGCACATCCACTCCATGGGAGACGCGGCGACCCAGCAGGTGGTCAACGCCTACATCAACGCCGAGGCCTCGCAAAAGGGCAGCATCTACAACGGCATCTGCCACGGCAGGAACATCACAGAAGACTCGAAAGAGAAGATGGGCCAGCACCACATCTACGCCGCCGAGAACATCAATTGGCGAGTGCTCACTGATGTGACCAGGGAAAAAGAGGATATCACCGACATCTACTCGGATATCGCCACCTACAAGGCGGGCTATCCCACGAAGTCCCTTCTCGACAACGGCGTTCTTGTCACCTCTTCAACCGACGTCCCCGCCTCTTCCGGGATGCCGACGACGGTCGCCGGCATCATCGAGGTCGCAGTCAACGACACCAGGGCAGATGTCGAGATTATCCAGCTTGACCCGTCCGAGCGCGTCTCGGTCGAGACGGCCATGGACATCATGACGATCAACGGCGCGAAGCAGCTCCAGATGGAAGATACGCGCGGCTCGATCGAGGTCGGTAAATACGCCGATTTCATCT
>CAVEMP010000267.1:0-5045 GCA_963616835.1 uncultured Oscillospiraceae bacterium
TGAGCTCGTCGAGCTTGGAGGCCTTGCAGCACACGCTGATGTTGTGCATGCCGGTGGCGACGGGGGCGCAAACCACGGGGACGGCCGCGTTGACCTTAGCGTCGCTGGCCAGGTCGATGTTGTCCTCGCCCAGGTCGGTGCCCTCGTTGGGGTCAACAAGCTCCAGGTTGGCGTAGGTGGGGTCGCTAATGGCAAAGCCGGCGTAGGCGGTAGGCAGGCCGTGCTCGGCAAAGTCCAGGCCGTCGATCTCGATCTGCTCGGGGACGCGCAGGCCAACCAGCTTGTCGATCACCTTGAAGATGATGAACATGGTGACCAGGACCCACGCGGCCACGGCGAGAAGACCCAGGGCCTGAATGCCCAGCTTGGCCACGCCGCCGCCGTAGAACAGGCCGCCGTCGGTGGCAAAGAGGCCCACGCACAGGGTGCCCAGGCAGCCGCAGGCGCCGTGGACCGAGACCGCGCCAACGGGGTCGTCGATCTTGGCGACCTTGTCAAAGAACTCGACCGAGAGGATGACCACGATGCCGGCAATGATGCCGGTGACGGCGGCGCCAAAGGGATCCATGACGTCGCAGCCTGCGGTGATGGCAACCAGGCCGGCCAGCGAGGCGTTGAAGGTCAGCGAGACGTCGGGCTTGCCGTAGCGGCACCAGGTGAAGATCATGGCCGTCAGGGTAGCAAGGGCCGCGGCCAGGTTGGTGTTGAAGACGATGAGGCCGGCGCTGGTCATGACGTCGTCTCCGGTCATGCTCACGGTCGAGCCGCCGTTGAAGCCAAACCAGCAGAACCACAGGATAAAGACGCCCAGGGCCATGGCGGTCATGTTGTGGCCCAGGATGGCGCGGGGGTTGCCATCCTTGTCGTACTTACCAATGCGGGGGCCGAGAAGAGCCGCGCCCAGGCAGGCGGTGACGCCGCCCACAAAGTGGACCGCGGTCGAGCCGGCGAAGTCGTGGAAGCCCAGCTGGGAAAGCCAACCGCCGCCCCAGATCCAGTGGCCCGAGATGGGATAGACCACCAGGGAAATCATGGCCGAGTACAGGACGTAGGCCTTGAAGTTGGTGCGCTCGGCCATGGAGCCCGAGACGATGGTGGCCGCGGTGGCGCAAAAGACGGTCTGGAAGACGGCGTAGACCCAGGTGGGCAGGGTGCCAAAGTCATAGCTGCCCTGGATAAACGGGTCAAAGCCGCCAACAAGGGCGCCCGTGCCGCCAAACATGATGCCAAAGCCAATGAACCAGTAGCACGGGGTGCCAATACAGAAGTCCATCAAGTTTTTCATCAAGATGTTGCCCGTGTTCTTGGCACGGGTGAGGCCAGCCTCGCACAACGCGAAGCCCGCCTGCATGAAGTACACCAAAAACGCCGCAACGAGCGTCCAGGTAACGTCAGCCGAGCTGAACATTTCTACCTCCTTTGTCCTTCTTTCCTTGGTGGCGAGCGGGGTGTGGCAGTACCGACGAGGCACCGGTTGCCGGCGCCGGGCCGCGCGCTTGGCCGTTTGCCGGGCAAGTTGACTCGCTCGCCAAAATTAAGTTGACAGATAAGTGATTTACAGCGGGTCGCCGAAACAGTTCGTTACCGCGCGTCAACAACTTGTGAGAAACGCGAAACGCGCCGTTCTTTTAACGGCCGTTTGGGCGGAGCGGACCTCAACTAGCGCTATAAGGAAGAAGGAAATCCCAGGTTTGGAGGTTGTTGAATGGAAGTTAGCGAGAAGAACGGGGAGGCCATGGCGGACAACGGAGCCGCAGGTACGGGCGGCGCGGGCGCCACGGGGGCCACGGCCGCCGTGGCGGGCGCGGCGACAGCCGGCGCGCCCTTCTCCCCCATCGTCGCAGTTCCGGCGGTGGCCAAGCGCTGCCAGCGCAAGAAGGGCCTGGCCCGCATCACACACAACGGGACCATTGCCGCGGCCGTCATGGTCGCCGCCGCCGTTGCTGCCGTTATCGTTGCCAACACCGATGCCTATTATCCCGTGCTGGAGTTTCTCGAGCAGCCGCTGGCCATCACGCTGGGACCCTTTGTGGCCAGCATCTCTGTCGAGGGTTTTATCAACGACTTCTTGATGGCCATCTTCTTTCTCTCGGTTGGTATCGAGCTTAAGTACGAGCTCACGGCCGGCGTCTTGACCAACCCGCGTCAGGCCATGATGCCCATTTTGGCCGCCTGCGGAGGCGTGGCGGCGCCCGCTCTTATATACACGCTGCTCAACTGGGGTGGCGCAACCAACGGCTGGGCCGTTCCCATTGCGACCGACATCGCCTTTGCCCTGGGCATCATGTCGCTTGCGGGTGACAAAGTGGCACCAGCGGCCAAGGTGTTCTTCTCGACGCTGGCCATTGCCGACGACCTTTTGGGCATCATCGTGATCGCGTTGTTCTACGGGCAGTCGCCCTCGGTGGGGTGGTTGGTGGCCTCGGCTGTGGTGTGCGTAGGCCTGTGGGCGCTCAATAAACTGCAGGTATATCACGCGCGCTGGTACATTTTGCTGGGACTGGTGCTGTGGGCCTGCATGCTGCAGTCCGGCGTTCACGCCACATTGGCGGGCGTTATTCTCGCTTTCTTCCTGCCGGTAAAGTCAGACATCAAACTTGAAAGCATTCAGGACTGGCTGGGCGAGCGTGGTACCGAGTTGGACGACGCTTACGACCCCGAGCTGCACGTCCTGGGCCAGCACGGCTTTACCGCCACGGCCAAGCGCGTGGAGAACATCATGCACCGCGTGACTCCGCCGCTGCAGCGCGTCGAGACCGCGATCGCCACGCCGGTCAACTTCATCATCTTGCCGCTGTTTGCTTTTGCCAACGCTCAGCTGCGTGTGGTTGGCGTGGACCCGGCCTCGATCCTGGGCGACCCGGTGGCGCAAGGCGTCTTCTTTGGCTTGGTGCTTGGCAAGCCGCTGGGCATCGTCGCCGTGACAACCGTGCTGGTCAAGGTGGGTTTCTCGCCGCTGCCTAAGGGCTCGACGTGGGGCCAGCTGATCTGTGTGGGCGTCCTTGGCGGCGTGGGCTTCACAATGTGCATCCTGATTTCGGGTCTCTCGTTTGAGTACGGCGCCGAGCAACTGGCCGCCAAGTGCGCGATCCTTGCCGCCAGTGTCACCGCCAGCGTCCTGGGCCTGGTTCTTCTCAACGTCGCCCACGCCATCGAGGGCAAGAGGCGCGGCAGGGCGTAGGGTCGGCAGGCCCGGGCGGGGCAGGGCGCCCCGCGACTGGTCTCCAAGCGCCCTCGCGGCCGCCGCCGTGTCACGAAACCCGGAAGAATGGTGTCTTGTCTGGATTTGCCAAGTAGCCAAGCCGTTTTGCTTCTCGCCAACTGGGCAAACGTCTGCCGTTCACCCCTGTATACACGCCGTTTCCGGACAAGACACCATTTTTCCGCGTTTCGTGATCGCTGGCGCCCAAATACGGGTAGCGTCAAGCCATGGATACTGTGATTTGCGGGTCGACCGCCTTCCAATACTGGCGCATTCCGCCTGTCGTTCAGCTTCTGACCGTAGGGCCAGAGGATGACCCCACTTTGTGCAAGATGCTCGAGCCAAACAAGCTGCTGGCTCTGCGCGCCAACCTTGCCTCTACCCTGCCCTTTTCTGTTACGTGCGGCGAGCCCAAGCTGCAGAGAAGGACCTGTGTGGACTCGCGGCGCATACGCGAGCTTCACGCTCTGCTGGCGCCCGGGTGCAAACTGCCCGCCGAGGTCTTGACCAACGATGCAAGCCGATTTCACAAATCGAGCCTGGTAAGGGCGCGCATTTGGACACTTGACCTGCCCTTTGGCTCTTTGGTTCAGATTGCCAATGACGTCTGCGTCACGTCACCGGCCTTTACGATGTTGCAGCTGGCAGGGCGCTTTGACTTGGCGCGCACGGTCCTTTTGGCCTCGGAGCTGTGCGGGTCGTTTGCGGTTTACGAGGCGCCTGCCCCCATCGCGCGCGTCTTGCAAGACCTGATCGATCACGACCGGCTTCCCAAGCTGGGCGGATGGGAGCCGTCCCTCCAAGACGGCAAACTCACCGATCTATGGATGCGGCCGCCGCTGCTAGAGCCCGCCGACCTGCGGCAGATTGCCGCCGTCTCGGAGTCCCGCGTTGGGCGCTCGACGCTGGAGCGGGCGGCGCAGCTGGTGGTGCCAGGCGCGGCCTCGCCGTTCGAGGTTCAGGCCGCGGTTCTTCTTGGCTTTCCCCGCAGACTAGGAGGCGAAGGCTTTGGCGGCCTGCAGCACAACGCGAGGGTCCCCTTCTCTCCCGAGGCCCGGTTGCTGGCCGGGAAAAGCTGCTGCTACTGCGACCTTTGGTGGGACGACGGCGTGGACGTTGAGTGCCAAAGCGCCCAGCACCACAGCAAGCTGGGCAGCTACCTCTCTGACTCCGAGCGGACGGCGGCCCTCAAGGCCATGGGCATCGAGGTCATACCCATCACGTATGCGCAGCTTTCGCACGAGAAAAGCTACGCGGCCCTGCTCAAGTTGATTGCCGAGGCGCGGGGTATTCGCCTTAGGAAGAAGACGGATCGCGAGCTGGTCCACGCCGAGAAACTGCGCCAACTGGTCTTTTCCCACTGGCCGGACCTTCCGGGCTAGGTCTGTTGTCACGAAACTCGGAAAAATGGTGTCTTGTTTGATTTTGGCAAGTACACCGGCGGTTTGCGACCACGTTTACCCAGTTGGCGCAAAGCAAAATCGCTTGGCTACTCGCTAAATCTGGACAAGACACCATTCTTCCGGGTTTCGTGACACGCAGGGGATGCGAAACGCAAAACCCGGCGCTCTCTCTACAGAGAACGCCGGGTTTTTAAGTGCGCGGTAACAGGAGCGGTGCCTGTGGGCCCCTACTTCTTGGCCAGCTTGGCCTTGATCAGGCCAACCACGGTGGGGATGACCGAGACCAGAACGATGCCAACGATCAGCAGCTCAAAGTGCTCTTGGACAAAGGGGATGCCGCCAAAGAAGTATCCCAGCAAGGTGAAGAGGGTCGACCAGGTGATGCCGCCCAGGACGTTGAACAGCACGAAGCTGTGCCACTTCATGCCGCCCATGCCCGC
>CAVEMP010000268.1:0-4754 GCA_963616835.1 uncultured Oscillospiraceae bacterium
GTCCCTTATGCAGTTCGCGGGATAAAACGGGGCGGCGGGCGCAAAGGTGCTGGCAATGCGTATACTGGGAAGGCTAAGATTTAACAATCCCCGCCCTGCCGCGCGTGTCTAAGCGGCTGGGTTCACAGGCCGGCGACGGAAGAGACTATGGCAAAGAACACCGAGATAGCGCGTATTCAAAAGGGTGCCCTCAACGCTGACGAGGCCGAGCTGCTGTTCTCTAAGGTCGACGAGTCAGGCCACACCGACGAGGAACGCGCCCGCCGTCAGCGCGCCAACCGCAAGGCAAAGGGCGTCTCTATCGACGTCGACCCCTTGGCCGAGGAAGACCCCTCTGGCTCCAACGTCGAGAAAGTCATTGCCAAGACTGCCGTTATCTTTGTTCTGGTCTTTTTGGCCCTCGTGGTCGCCGGCCAGGTCTTCTTTGGCCTGGTGCGCCGCGCCAACACGTCCAACCTCTCCGAGAACGCCAACGTCAAGACCGTGGCATCTGCCCTTCGCGGCGGCGTGGAGTGGGGCAACGGCTTCACGCAGTTCCCCGAGGACTTCTCGGTCCAAGAGGCCGACGAGAACACCGGCCGTATCGAGGTCACCGTCACCGACACCAACTCCGAGAACGCCCTCGAGTGCTTTGCCGGCTCGCAGGTGCAGGCCACGGCCTTTGCCGTTAACTCCCTGCTCAACCCCAACATCAACACCGTGGTCTACCACGTCAACGTCCACCTGGACTCCGAGGGCAAGATCGAGCGCAGCCAGCTCTTTGGCTTCCTGAAGCCCACAGGCGATGTGACCTCGTTCATGACCTTTGTCTGGACCAAGACGCAAAGCTCTACCGGCGTCAACTTCTCATGCACCATCACGGGTATCGACGAGACGGTCCAGGACCAGCTGCGCGACCAGATCACCACGTCGTTCACCCCGGTCCAGATCTTGACCGGCACCACAAAGTAACGCCGAGAAGGGCCGTCCGCGCGACGGCCCTTTGTTTTGGGATTTGTTAAGCTGACTGACAACTCTGGGTTAACGAGCGTCGCGGCCTTCTCGACAATTTGGCCCGGTTAACGCTATTCTTGCACCATACAATACGAGTTTTGGGAGTGTTGCATGCTTTGTAAGAACTGTGGAGCACAGCTGCCCGATGGCGCCCGTTTTTGCCTGATGTGCGGAGCTGCGGTAGAGACTGTGGCCGAGCCTGCCCAGGCCGATCCCGTAATGCCCTCGGCCGAGGAAGCCGATAGCTTTGATTTCACCGCGGCGGAAGGCCCCGTCGAGGACGACGCGACCGACGTTACGGGTACCTTTAGGGTCATTCCCGCAGCTAAGAAGCTCGAGGAGCCGCTGAACATCGGCGCCGTGCCCTTCTTGCCCATGGCTCCGGCTCCGCGCCAGACCTACGTGCCCCGCCGCGTGGCGCACCCCGTTAACCAGTCCCGCCCCGGCTCGGTTTACTCGAAGCCCAACGTCACCGCCCCCAAGATGCAGGAGTTTTCCTGGCCCGAGAACTCGTCTTGGGCAGTTCCTGCGCAGGTAGATGAGATTGAGCAAACCCAGAAGCCTAAGAAGGCCAGCCTGTGGTCAAAGCTTACGGCGAGAATGGCCGAGGACCCGCAGCCCGCAAAAGAGGCCGCGATGTCCGGTGTGCCGCAGGAGACCCCGGTCCCAGCTCCGGCTCCGGCCCCGGCGCCCGAGCCTGCGCCCGCTCCGGTAGCCGAGAGGCACTTCTCGCATCTGCCTAAGGTCGAGGAAACCCCGGCCCCCGCTCCGGCCCCCGCGTCCGCCGTCGATCCCGAACCCATCGAAGAATGGCCGCCCGTCGACCCCGTCCAGGACGAGGAGTTCTTCGCTGATCAGGAGACCCCTATCTACCAGGACGAATACGTCGACGACTCCAACGACGCCTACGAAGACGACTACGCCGCCGATGCTACTGCGCAGTTCTCGATGCCCGGTACCTACGCTGCCAAGTCCCCCGACCAGACGGACAACCTGTACGCTCCCACCACGGCCGCCCGCACGTATCGCCACACCGGCCACGTGACCAACGCACGCGTCCTGGTGGTCGTGGGCATCCTGGTGGTCGTCCTGGCTGGCCTGGGCATTGGCTTTGCGACCGGCGCCATCAAGTTCTTCGACGACGGTGGCAAAGACTACACCCAGTACATCCGTGCCGAGGAGACCCCAGTCGAAGAGGACACCTCCGCAACTACCCATGAAGAGCCTGCAGAAGAGGAGAAGGACCTGGCTGTTGCCGGTGTCACCACCAAGGCATCCGTCGAGGACTACACCTGGGAAGAGCTCTCTACGATCGCAAAGGCCATCGCCTCGGCAGACAGCGACAACGACGCCCTAAAGATCGCCGCCAGCTACAACCTGTGCGACTCAAAGGGCAAGCTCGACGGCACCCAGTTCAAGGAGGTCAAGCTCACCAGCGGCACCACCTTGTACATGCGCATCGCCGGCTTTAGGCAGGACGACCTGGCAGACGGCGGCAAGGCGGGCATCACCTTCATCGCCGCCAACAGCGCCGGCACCAAGCGCATCATGGAGTACGAGGGCTCCAACTCCGATTGGGAGAACAGCGCGCTTCGCGAGTGGATGAACAAAGATCTTCTCGCCAAGTTCCCCGACGAGGTGACCGACGTTATCCAGGATGCAAAGAAGGCCGCCAACGCCGCGTATTCCACCGGCAAGTCGCAGGGCACCACGACCGACACCTTGTGGATCCCGTCCTTGACCGAGCTCTACGGCTCCATCCCCACAGGCTATTCTCGCAAGGCGTCGTACACGCCGGAAGGCGAGCAGTACGCCGTCTTCGCAGACCAAGACGTCACCTGGGGCACGGCCAACGAGGCCCTGGAGATCACCGGCACCACCGACAAGTACTGGTGGACCCGCACGCCCGACTCCGAGAGCTCCGAGCACAACATCTGCGTGAGCACCGCCGGCAGCGACTACTCGACCCACGTCCTTACGACGGACCACTCCGTGGTGGTTGGTTTTTGTCTGTAGTGCGCAGCCCCGCCCTTCTTCTTGGTCATATCACCGCAGCTTGCGTATACTGAGGGATGTTCTAAACAGCGTGTGCGCACATCCGCGGCACCTTAGTGGAAGGAACGTGGCAACATGGCAGACCAGCCGCTCGTTGGCATCATCATGGGTTCAAAATCGGACCTGCCCGTTATGGAGGCGTGCACCAAGCAGCTTGAAGAGCTGGGCGTTGCGTACGAGCTCGTGATCGCGAGCGCCCACCGCAACCCGGCCAAGGTCCACGAGTGGGCAAGCACCGCGGCCGACCGCGGCATCAAGGTCATCATCGCGGCCGCCGGCAAGGCCGCTCACCTGGGCGGCGTTGTTGCCGCCTACACCCCGCTGCCCATCGTGGGTGTTCCCATGAAGACGTCTGACCTGGGCGGCATGGACTCGCTCCTCTCTATGGTGCAGATGCCCTCTGGCGTGCCCGTGGCCTGCGTGGCCATCAACGGCGCCAAGAACGCGGCCATCTACGCCACGCAGATTCTTGCGGCCACCATGCCCGAGTATCGCGAGAAGATCGTCGAGTTCAAGAAAGCTATGGCAGAGGCGTAAGGCATGGCAAGTCACTTCAAGGAATCCGGCAACGTGCAGGGCGGGCGCTTTTCTCGCCAGGCAAATACCCCGGTCTACACCGGCGGCCACATGAACGGCGGCGACGAGTCCTACCATGCCCCGCGTGGCAACCAGCACTCGCACGCCGCGGCTCCCGGCCAGACCTCGACGGGCTACGTCTCGGTCGTGGGCCAGGGTGGCGGCAAGGGTAAGAACCGTCGTAACAACCACTTTGCCGAGACGGACCCCTACGACCTCAAGGGCCGTCGCAACAAGGACCCCAAGAAGCGCCGCAACCGCATTATCTCGGCCTGCCTGTTTGTGGTGGGCATCGTGCTTTTGCTGGTGGCGGGCGGCATCTACCTGTACAACCAAAACCAGTACGCCGAGCAGGACCAGATCAACGAGAAGCTGGCGCAGTACGCCACGATCGACGACACGGGCTCCACGCCTCCGGTTGTTGACTGGGCCGCGCTCAAGGCCGTGAACAGCGAGGTCGTGGGCTGGGTCCAGATTCCCAACACCACGGTGAGCTTCCCGGTTTACCAGGGCGCCGATAACGACGCCTACCTGCACACCAACGCCGAGGGCAACTACTCGCTGGGCGGCCAGGTGTTCATGGACTACGAGAACAGCTCGTCTGGTTTGGCGGACAACCAGACCATCATCTATGGTCACCACCTGCGAAACGGCGCCATGTTCAAGCCGGTGGCAGACATGGACACCCAGGGCATGCTCGACAGCGTGTCGACGGTTTGGTACGTGACCGAGCAGGCAAACTACGAGCTAGAGCCCCTGTTTGTCTATAAGACCACGGGTGACGACGAGAATGTGCGCCAGTTCACCTTTGCGACCGACGACGAGTGGCGCAGCTACCTGAGCGGCCTTCTCGCCAAGGCAGTCACCAAGACGTCCGACGCGGCCACGGCCATCACCAAGGCAAACCACGTGCTGACGCTTTGCACCTGCAACTACTCTGGCAACGAGACGGGCCGCACCATCTTGGTCTGCGCGCTAAAGAGCGAGGTCAAGGACACCGCGGCAAGCACCGACGCTGCGACCCAGACCGATGCCGGCGCTACCCAAGACAACGCTGCGGCCGCCGGCGACAACGCCGAGGCATAAGCCATACCCTAAGACCGCCTGCGGGCGGTCTTTGCGTTTGAGAC
>CAVEMP010000269.1:0-4573 GCA_963616835.1 uncultured Oscillospiraceae bacterium
AATTGTGGTAAACCGCACCATTTGTGCCGTTAAAACTGCAAGTTGTGACTAAGCCACAGGTAAACATGGGTGCGCCGAGAAGCGCAAGCGGGTTTCTCGGCGGCTTGTCTTGTGAAACGGGGCGTTCTCTGTGGGTGGGAGGGCCGAATCTTGGGGAATGCGGGGTTCTCTGTACAGAGAACGCGCCGGATTGCGGATTTGCCACAGAGAACGGCGCGTTTTGCAGGACGGCGCCCGCGCGGGTACAGAGAACGGCGTGTTTTGCGGGCGGAGAGGAACGGAGACGTGCGCTGGGGCGGCGTGCAGAGACGATCACGAACGGGGTTTCGCGGGGCCGTTATACCGCACCCCTTGCGAGCCGCGGGTTCTTCTCGACGTGGACTGCTTCACAATTCCTACATGGGCATGTTTCGAGTTTTACCGAGAAGGGCGCTCGTTCGACTAGCTGGGGCTTCTCGGCACCCTGATAGAAACGTGATAGAAAGCCGATAGATTCGTGAAAGCGAAATTGAGATTATTGGGTAAAACCGCAGGTTATTGCCCTAGCCTTTGACTATGGACATCGTGATTTCACATATCTGCGCGCTTCAGCTGATCAGGTGCGGCTACTGGCCGACCGCCGGGGAGCAATGCCCGTGCGACCTGCCAACAAGCATGCCAACAGCAGACGAGGTCGACCGTCTTAAGGGGCTCTTCCCTTGTCTGGCGGCGCTCGATCGCCCCATTGACGTGCTTGTGGGCAAGTACACGGCGGGACACGCGACAAAGCGGGCCGTCGCGCACGTGCGCTCGGCGGCGCTTCCTGCCGGGGCGCTGTTCCAGCTGGCTCCGGGCGTGCGCTGCGCCTCTCCCCTCCTTGTGCCGACGCTTCTCACAAGCCGGCTCAACCAGTTAGAGCTCGCCCTTTTGCTGGCGGAGCTCATGGGACTCTATGCGATCGACGAGACAAGCGAGTTTGGAATGGTCCAGCGAGCCAAGCCCCTCTTTACCAAGGCGCAGGCGCAGGAGTTTCTCGCCAGTCTGGGCACGGCCAGAGGGGCAAAGCGCGTGAGTCGCGCTCTGGATATTGCGCCCGAGATGGCCGCTTCTCCCCAAGAGGCCAAGCTCTACCTGCGCGCCACGCTGCCGCTGCACCAAGGCGGCTACAACATGGGCGACGTGGTGCTCAACGACCCCGTTGAGCTGCAACGCATTTCTGCGAGCATCAAATCCTTAAGGACCCGTAAGCCCGACCTGCTGTTTGTTGCCGGCGAGAAGGGCGCATGTTTGGACTACATGGGCGCCTGGCATGCGCGCGGAATGCAGCCTGCCTTTGACGCACAGAGAAGAAACGAGCTTCTCGCCGCCGGATTCAAACCGTACGAGATCTTCAAGGCCAACTACGACGACCTGGATTACATGGACGGTCTTATGCGGTCGATCCAAAAGCAGCTGGGGCTTGCGCGGGTGTACCTATCGAAAAAGCGGCAGGAGGAGTATCGTCGAGCGAGACTAAACCTGTGGCGCAGCCTCGAAAGCGCCGACACAAGCATCCAGAAGTGGGGGCGCTACAGACGGTGAGCAACTCGGACCTGCACGCGTACACCCGGCATGAGTTAGAGGGACTTCTTAGCCCGTGCGTCAACAAGACGCTGGGCGAAATTGATAGCACCGATGTTTTCTTTGCCGTGGACCCCGCGCGCAACCCTGACTACAAACCCAAGGTCAAAGGCATCATCGGCGACGTGATGGAACAATCGGTGCTGGGGTATCCCGCCAACAGCGACCAAGCGCCCGACCTGATTGTCGACGGCAAAGAGGTCGAGTTCAAGACCACGGGCCTGCGTGCAAGCAAGAACGACAACGGCTGGGAAGCTAAGGAGCCGATGAGCATCACCGCCGTCTCGATCAAGACAATCGCAAGCGAGGAATTCGAGAACTCCAACTTTTGGCACAAGGCACGACGAATGCTCATCGTGTATTACAACTACGAGACGGGCAAGGTCGAGCGGTCGATTGAGTACAGTCGTTTTCATGTGCTGGGATACCAGTTCCACGCTTTTGACGCCGATGAGGTTGAGACCCTTAAGAATGACTGGGAGCTGGTACGCGACTTCATCGAAGAGGCACAGGCAACGCTTAGCGGAGAAGAGCTGGAGCGCCGCTACAGCCAGCTGGGCAGCGCGTTGCGCAGCAAGTTAATGCTGATCGATACCTCTCCCAAGTACCCGCACCCGCCGCGCTTTAGGCTCAAGCGAGCGGCCGTGACCGTCATGGCCCGCAAGAAGTTTGGCGATACGCGCTACGTGCCGCTGTCGCGCGCTTACACAACAATGGACGCCATCGACGATGACCTGAGACAGCGCACTTGGACGCTCAAGGGCAGGTCGTTAGCTCAAATTGCTGCCGCCTACGAGGTGACGCCAGGCTCAAAGAACTTCGCCGAGCAGCTGTTTGTACGGCTGTTTGGCGCAAAAGGCAAAATCAACAGCATCGAGCTGTTTGAGAAGGCCGGCATAAAGGTCAAGACCGCCAACCTGTTGAAGGGCAAACCTGCAGAAGATACAAAGTTTTATACTGTCGACTTCGATGAGTTTCGCGACAAAAACCTCGCGTTTGAGGACTCCGAGATGTACCGGTACTTCAGTGAGTCACAGTTTGTCTTCATGGTCACCGAGGAGGCGCGGGCGCATGCCTCAGCAGACGAGAAGGTCTTCCTTGGGTTCAAACGTCTGGCGTTGCCGGACGAAGTGATTTACGGAGAAGTGCGCAGCTGCTTCGAGAGCACGCGTGACCTTATCGCCAACGGCAAGCTGCGGTTTGTGGCCGAAATTGATCCTGCGACCGGGCAGCCGCGTATGAACAAATCGGGCACCGTGAAAGGTGCACCCAACTTCCCCAAGTCAAGCGACTGCCAAGTGTTTATCAAGGGGACGGGCGCTGACGCTCGGAGCAGAACCGAGATTGTGCCTGGCGTCCCCATGTACAAACAGCAGGTGTGGTGGGGCAAGGACCTCACGGGGCGGCTGTTAGACGCAACCCCGTGGGTGCGCTAGGGCTGCGGCCGGAAGCTGCAGCCTAGGCCTGACTCTCCCCTGCCGCGCGACGGGCAATCTCGGCGCCAATACGATGCGGAATGCCCACGACCAGGGCATTGCCCATACAAAAGGCGCGGCGAGAATCGCTCATGCCGGTGTCGGTCCAACCCTTGGGGAAGCCCTGAAGCTGGTCGAGCTCATCGGGGACCAGGCGGCGAAGACGGCCGTCCTGCTCAACGACGTGTTTGAAACGCGAGGCGCCGGCGCCGCCCTCGCCCGTCAAGATGGTACGCGACGGGCGGTCCGTCGGGTCGGGGAAGGACATGGAACCCTCGGAGTAGGTGTAGGCGTACCCGGTGCGCTTGTCCACGCGCTCTTCGCGCTTGGCACCCTTGAGGTACTGCCATGAGGCGACCTTATCGGCGGGGACCCAGAAGGAATCCGGCACATCAGCAGCCGGAACCAAGACATCACCCAAGGTAGCACGAGGGCCGTCGTACTTCTCGGTAAGGTCCCAGGTGTGGACGCGGAAGCCCTGCATGACGCCGCCGGTGCCAAAGGGCGACTTCTTGCCCGCCAGCGAAAAAGCTTGGGTAATTTCGTAGGGGTCGCGCTGCAGGTCGAACTCGCGTGCCTCCGTGGGGTCCTCAACCGGGAAGGCCGACGACATGACGCCCGTGCGGGCGCGACCGGGCAAGTCCCAGGCCTCGGCGTCCTTCTCTGCATAAATGTAGACACGCTTGCGGCGCTGGGGGAAGCCGTACTCGGCAGAGTTCACGACATGCCACTCGACAGAGTAGCCGGCGTTGGCGAGGCACGAGAGAATGATGGCGAAATCGCGGCCACGCTCTTTAGCGGGGCTTTTGAGCAGGCGATCGACGTTCTCGAAGATGGCGTACTTGGGCTGCTTAAGGTTGAGGAAGCGGTAGATGTCCCACCACAGAACACCCTTCTTGCCCTCAATGCCGCGGGCGGCCGAGAGGGGTTTGGCAACCGAGTAATCCTGGCACGGAAAGCCGCCCACAACCATATCGACATCCGGAATGTCAATCGCGCCAGCCTCGCAAGCATCCAGAACAGCGTTGACATCCTCGTTGACCACGGAACCCGCGCCAAAGCGCGTCTCGTAGCAACGAGCGGCAAACTGCTTACCCTCTGTTCCCGGCGGCTCCCATTGGTTGGCCCACACGGTTGTGAAGGGGCCTGCCGCGGGCAGGTGGAGCTGGGGGGTCTTCTCGCTGTGGTAGCCCTCAAGGCCCAAGCGAAAGCCGCCCACGCCGGCAAACAGCTCGGCGATCCTAATCTGGTTCATCAGCACGTTTCTCCTTAGCTACTGTGCCTGAACTTGGCATGTGATTTTGCAGGCCGACTTGCGACGCCGCACACAGCATCGTACCCGATTGGCCGGACAAGATCAACCGGTGGGTTTCCGCTGGCGCCCCATGCGGGTGCTTGAAAACGAACTGTTCTCTGTGGGGCGGAGGGGCAAAACTTGGGAAATGTGGGGTTCTCTGTACAGAGAACGGGGCAGATTACGGAATTGGCACAGAGAACAG
>CAVEMP010000270.1:0-4465 GCA_963616835.1 uncultured Oscillospiraceae bacterium
ATGCCGTATTGGCGTATGGCCTCGCGGTGCTTCTTCGTGGGATATCCCTTGTTGCTCCGCCAGTCGTATTGCGGATACTCCTCGGCCAATCGGTTCATGTAGTCGTCGCGGTAGGTCTTGGCAAGGATGCTTGCCGCCGCTATTGCGAGATACTTTCCGTCGCCCTTGACAATGGTGGAGTAGGGCAGGCCGTGGTAGGGTTTGAAGCGGTTGCCGTCGACTATCACCGCCTCGGGGCGCAGTTTGAGAGCGTCGAGGGCGCGGTGCATGGCGAGCAGACTGGCGTTGAGGATGTTTATCTTGTCGATCTCCTCGGGCGTTACCACGCCCACCGCCCATGCCAGGGCGTCGCGCTCTATGGCTTCGCGCAGTCGGTAGCGTTGCTTTTCAGTGAGCTTCTTCGAGTCGTTCAGGTCGGCGTTGGTGTAGTCGGTGGGCAGTATCACCGCCGCCGCATACACGCTTCCGGCGAGGCATCCGCGCCCCGCCTCGTCGCATCCCGCCTCGATTAGTCCGTCGTAGTAGTGGCTTTCAAGCATTGTTGTGTGTTTTTTCGACTGGCAAATCAGTCATTCTCCGCCGCAATGTTGCGTAAAAGTGTGTGGAAACAAGGCTTCCTGTTGGTGTCAGAACATCTTCCTTACGCGCTCGATGCCGTCGGCCAGCGCGTCGATTTCCTCCCTTGTGTTGTACAGGGCGAACGAGGCGCGCACCGTGCCTTGTATGCCCAACCTCTCTATCAGCGGCTGCGCGCAGTGGTGACCCGTGCGCACGGCTATGCCGAGGCGGTCGAGCAGCGTGCCGAGGTCGAGGTGGTGGATGTCGCCAACGAGGAACGACACAACCGCGTCCTTGTCCTTGGCGGTGCCGAAAATCCTCATGCCGTCGATTGCGGCGAGCCTTTCCATGCAGTATCGCGTCAGGCTGCGCTCGTGCTCGGCAATGTTGTCCATGCCCAAAGCCTCCATATACTCTATGGCCTTGGCCAGTCCGTTGGTGGCTATGTAGTCGGGCGTGCCGGCCTCAAACTTGAATGGCAGTTGGCCGAACACCGTCTTGCCGAAGCTCACGCTCTCTATCATCTCGCCTCCGCCCTGGTATGGCGGCAGCTTCTCAAGCCACTCCTCCTTGCCGTAGAGCACTCCGATGCCCGTAGGCCCATACATCTTGTGGCCGCTGAACACGAAGAAGTCGCAGTCCATGTCCTGCACGTCCACCTTGAAGTGGGGCGTGCTCTGTGCCCCGTCCACCAGTATCGGCAGTCCGTGGGCGTGGGCCATGGCGGCTATGTCCTTCACGGGGTTCACCGTGCCGAGCACGTTGCTCACGTGGGCCACGCTTATAATCTTAGTCCTCGGCGTGATGAGGCTCTCTATGGCGTCGGCCTTCAGGTTGCCCTCGTCGTCCATCGGCACCACCTTTATGGCTATTCCGCGCTTCGCGGCCTGCAGTTGCCACGGCACTATGTTGGAGTGGTGCTCCATCACCGTGACAATCACCTCGTCGCCCTCGCCCATAAACTCGTCGCAGAACGACGACACCACGAGGTTGATGCTCTCGGTGGTGCCGCGCGTGAATACGATTTCGCTCGTTGAGCGCGCGTTGACGAAGCGGCGCACCGTCTCGCGTGCCTCCTCGTGCAGGTCGGTGGCCTGTTGCGACAGGTAGTGTACGCCCCGGTGAACGTTGGCGTTCACGTTGAGGTATTCGTCGCGCATGGCGTCGAGCACGCACAAAGGCTTCTGCGTGGTGGCGGCGTTGTCGAGGTATACGAGCGGCTTGCCATACACCTCGCGCGACAGTATGGGGAAGTCCCTGCGGACTTTTTCTATGTCATACATGGCAGTTCTTGTTGTTGTCATTTGCACAGGCGGCATCCCTCGCACTTGTTCAGCTCGCCCCTGAAGCGCTTCTCCACCAAGTGGTGCAGGCGGTCGCGCAGCGGTTCGAGGCGCATCTGGTCGATCACCTCGTTGATGAAGGCAAACTCAAGCAGCAGTTTGGCCTCCTTGAGCGATATGCCGCGCTGCTGCATGTAGAACAGCGCCGCGTCGTTCAGTTGTCCCACGGTCGATCCGTGCGAGCACTTCACGTCGTCGGCGTATATCTCCAGCATGGGCTGGGTGTACATCCGCGCCTCCTTGGTGGCGCACAGGTTCTGGTTGGTCTCCTGCGAAACGGTCTTCTGCGCGCCCTCCCTCACGAGCACGCGCCCGGCGAAGGCGCCCGTGGCCTGGCCGTCGAGCACATATTTATATAGCTCGTGGCTGGTGCAGTGGCCCACGCGGTGGTCTATCAGCGTGTTGTTGTCCACGCGCTCCTGCTTGTCGGCAATCACGCATCCACACAGGTTGCACTCCGCCCCCTCGCCGTTCAGCACGAGGTCGGTGCGGTTGCGCGTCACTCCGTTGTGCAGTGTGATGATGTTGTGGTTAACGCGGCTGTTGGCCTGTTGGTCGATGTATAGGTTGCTCACGCGCACATTCTTGGCGTGGGTTTCCTCCAGGCAGTACAGGTCGAGTCCGGCGTTGTCGCCCACGTAAGCCTCTATCACCTGCGTGGTGAGGAAGTTGCGGTCGTCGTCGGCGTGGTCGCAGAACAGGAGCTTCACTTCAGCCCCCTCTTCCACCACAATCAGCACCCGTCGGTTGGCCATCAGGTCAACGTCCGACCGCAGTATGTTGACCACCTGAATGGTTCTCTCCACCTTTACGCCCTTGGGCACGTACACCACCAGTCCGTCTTGTGCGAGCATGGTGTTCAAGGCGGTGATGCCATCCTCGTCGGTGCGCGCTATCTTGGCGTAGTGCTTGGCTATCAGTTCCGGCCTCTCGGCGGCCACCGCGCTTAGCGACCCCACCACGACGCCCTCCGGCAGATGGCTCTTGGGCTGCGTCTTGGTGTGGAACACGTCGTTTATCACGAAGTAGAGCGACGTGCTCAGGTTGGGCACGTCACACTTGAACGCGTCATACGGGTTCACCGGAATGTCCAGCCGGCTAAGGTTGAGTCCGTAGTCAGGCTCAAACAGCGCCTCCATGTCGGTATACTTGTACCGCTCCACCTTGCGTGTGGGGAAGCCCAGCCGCTTGAAGTCCTCAAAGGCGCGGTCGCGCTGGGCGTTCATCACGTCGGCGCTGTGGCTGCAAATGAGGCTGCGGCACTGTTCGTAGAGTTCTATGTATTGCTTCTCGCTTTGCATGGTGCTCACTCTCCCGCCTCAGCTTTTATCCAGTCGTAGCCGCGAATTTCTATCTCCTTGGCCAGTTCCGGCCCGGCGGTCTTCACTATGCGTCCGTGGTAGAGCACGTGTATCGTTTCGGGCTTCAGTATGTCGAGCAGTCGTTCGTAGTGGGTTATCACTATGCACGATGTCTCCTTGGTCTTCAACTTGTTGACTCCCTCGGCCACGATGCGCAGTGCGTCGACGTCCAGTCCCGAGTCGGTCTCGTCGAGAATGCTCAGCTTAGGTTCGAGCATGGCCATTTGGAATATCTCGTTGCGCTTCTTCTCGCCGCCGCTGAAGCCCTCGTTCACCGAGCGGCTGGCCAGTTTGCTGTCCAGCTCCACTATCTTGCGCTTCTCGCGCATCAGCTTCAGGAAGTCGCCGGCGCTCATTGGCTCCAGTCCCTCATACTTGCGCTTCTCGTTGATGGCGGCTCGCATGAAGTTGGTCATCGACACGCCGGGTATCTCCACCGGGTATTGGAACGAGAGAAACAGACCCTCGTGCGCCCTGTCCTCCGGCTTCATCGCCAGCAGGTCTTTGCCGTTGAACTCAATCGACCCCTCGGTCACGGTGTACAGCGGATTGCCCACGAGCACCGCGCTCAGCGTCGATTTGCCCGACCCGTTGGGACCCATTATGGCGTGGGTCTCGCCGTCGTTGATAGTGAGGTTTACGCCCCTCAATATTTCTTTGTCGCCAATCTTGGCGTGCAGGTTCTTTACTACTAGCATAGTCTTATATATGTCCTCTTCGTGATGTTCAGCTTTAATGTTCGGCCTATGATGTACGGCCTATGTTCTTGGCTTCGGTTTTATGGCATCCTTATCCCACCGTGCCTTCGAGCGACACGCTCAGGAGCTTCTGCGCCTCCACGGCAAACTCCATTGGCAGTTTGTTGAGCACCTCCTTGGCGTAGCCGTTCACAATCAGCCCCACGGCCTGTTCCGTAGGTATGCCCCTTTGGTTGCAGTAGAACAGTTGGTCCTCGCTGATTTTGCTTGTCGTGGCCTCGTGCTCCACCACCGCCGTGTCGTTGTGGATGTCCATGTAGGGGAAGGTGTGCGCCCCGCACTTGCTGCCCAGCAGCAGCGAGTCGCACGACGAGTAGTTGCGCGCGCCGTCGGCGTTGGCCGTCGCCCTCACCAGTCCGCGATAGGAGTTTTGGCTGTGGCCTGCGCTTATTCCCTTGCTTATTATGGTGCTCTTGGTGTTCTTGCCCATGTGTATCATCTTGGT
>CAVEMP010000271.1:0-4385 GCA_963616835.1 uncultured Oscillospiraceae bacterium
TCATGGACTACAACAACGCGATTCAGACCTTCCCCGGCAGCCTTATTGCCGGCGGCCGCGCTCCCCGCACCGGCTTCACCGTCGACGACGCGGCTGTTCGCGAGGCTCCCAAGGTCAAGTTCTAAGGGCTGCGGCCTTAGCACACGTAACGCGCAAGGAAATCGGCGCCAACCCGCGGGCTGGCGCCGATTTTTGTGGCCCGCGCGGGGCCTCAAATACGCATGCGCGACTTTTCGTGGTTTAAATCCGCATCGGTCAAGTAGAGAGTCGATTGCGGTCATACCTCAACTGGGAAAACGTGAGCGCAATCCCCCTTTGCTACTTAACCCCTCCCGATTTAAACCGCGAAAAGTCGCGCATGGTACTTTGAGCGCAGTCAAAGCAGGGCAAATCAGCCTTCGGCCTTGGTCGGGGGACCATCGCGACGCGTGCGTCGCACGCGATAGGCCACCCAAACCACCAGGACGAGGGCCGCAACGGCGTCCACAACATGGACGATGGTCGACACACTCCTGCCCGAGGACTTGATCGGGCGGTTGATAGGCTCGAAGCCCATCTGGTCGGCCACCTCGTTGTAAACGATGTTGCTTGCACGCGCGTGCAACCAGGTATACAGCACATCCTTAGAGGCGCGGCGCAGATTGGTAAGGTAGCTCACCGCGGCTCCGCGCTGCTCGCCGCCGGCCGCGATGGCCTTCTCAAGCTCGGACTTAGTAAACGAGTACTCAAAGCTGCCGTTTCTAAAGATGCCGTCCATGTACAGGCTACCGCCCGCACGCAGCTGCTGATCGGCATTCATATACTTCTGGTGGTCGCAGTAGTCGGTGATAACCGAGCCCTCAAAGCCCCACTCATCGCGCAGCACACCCAAGAGCAGGGCCTTGCTTCCGCCGGCCCACGTCGCGCCCAGGCGGTTGTAAGCCGTCATCATGCCCGTGGCCTCGCCCTTCTTGACCGCAATGGCAAAGGGGCGCAGGTAAATCTCGCGCAAGGTCTGCTCGGTAAGCCAGGTGTACAACGAGTCGCGGTAGGTGTCCTGGTTGTTGCAGGCCAGGTGCTTCATGTAGCAGTACGTTCCCGTAACGTTGGAGCCCATCACAACACTGGCCCCCATATTGCCCGAGAGCAGGCCATCTTCCGAGAAGTACTCGTAGTTCCTGCCGCCCAGAGCCGTGCGGTGGATGTTGACCGAGGGCGCGTACCAGCCGTCGACGCCGATCGCGGCGCACTCCTGGCCCACCTGCTTGCCGTACTCCAAGGCCAGATTGTCATTGAACGTCTGGGCCAACACCGTGGGATTGGGATAGCCAACACCGTAGCTCAGCTGGTTGAACGAGCCCACCTGCGCAGGTCCGTCGACCTCCTTGGTACGCGGCTTGCCGATGGCGTCGAGAGAGCTCGTGGCCAGATAGCCGTGCAGCACCAGATTCTCCATGTCGCTTAGAGAAAGGCTATTGATGACCTGGTCCCAGGCGGTATCCGTATAGTCTAGGCCCAGCTGGCGGCCAAAATCGGTAATCTGGCCGTACTCGCTCAGCTTGGACGCCACGGACTGGGTGCGGGCAGGCACCTCCAGCTCGTCATCCTCATAAAGGTCCTGATAAAGACGGGCATCCTCGTCAACCTGGTCTTGGCCATAAAGGTTTAAGGCCGCGATGCTCTCGCTCATCTCGCGATCGGCGTCGCTCTTGCGCGGGAAGGTCCCGGCAAAGTCGGCGCGCGTCATGTACTGGATGTTGGCGCCCGAGTCGCTACCGTCGATGGACACGCCGTCGCTCGTCTGCTCGCCGGTAAAGCGGTTACGCACCACGGCACCCGTCGCAAGATCGGTGTCGCACAGGATGTCGCGGTACATCACGCGAAGGTTGGTCTGGGCTCCGTCGATCGCGGCTACAGTATGCGCGTCGTGCTTGAGTTCCACGGTATAGGTGCCCTGCTCAAGCTCGTAGCCTATGAACCCGTTGCCGTTGGCGTCCGAGTAGTCGTAAGAAGCCACGTCATCCAGGGTGAAGCTCAGGACCACATCCTCGCTCTCCCCCGGCGCAAGCAGGCCGGTCTTAGCATAGGCCACCAGCACCGTCGAGGCCTTCTCGATGCCGCCGGGCGTGTACGGAGTCGTGCAGTACATCTGCACGACCTCCTTACCGGCCACACTGCCGGTGTTGGTCACGCGCACCACCTGCGTGAAAGTCGAATCGCGATAGACGCGCTCGTTCTCCTCGAGGTTTTGGTCCACGACCTCCCAAGAGAAGGTGGTGTAAGAAAGCCCATACCCAAACGGGTACTGAACAACGCCCTGGTAGCCGGTACCGTGCGCGTTGCTCACGCTATCCCAAAAACCCTCGGCGTCGGCCGTCTCGTACCAGCGGTAGCCCACGTAGATACCCTCGACATAGTCGATAAAGCGGGCCGCACCGTACTTCTCGGTAACACCCACATTGGGGTTGTTGGTACCGTCTGCAGGGTACAAACCAGCGCTGTTGGTGTAGACGCCCTCGCCCATCTCGCCGGAGTTTGCCCAGCTCGCAGCCGTGCGCAAGTCATAGGCGTACGTATCGGTCAAGCGTCCAGAGGGGTTGACCTTGCCCCACAACGCGTCGACCACGCCCTGCGCGCCATACTCGCCGGTAGTGCCCACGATCATGCAAGCGTCGATGCCCGGGATGGTCTCGACCTCGCCCAGCTCCATCGTGTTGGTCGAGTTGACCAGCACCACAACCTTGTCGTAGTTGGCGCCCACGTAGCGCAACAAGGCCTCTTCTTCGCTGGAAAGCTCCAGGTAGGTGCGGGTGGTATCGGTCTGAACCGCACCGTTGCTCTGCGTCACCTTGTACTGAACCTGCGGGCAGTCGTTACTCTCGCCGGTGATGCGAGAAATAACAACGATTGCCGTGTCCGAGAACTTCTTGGCGTTGTCGAGAAGTTCGGCCGTGTAGTAGTTGCGGTCGTAGATGCTAGGCTCGTACAGGCGGCTGAACTCATACGAGTGCGTATTAAGCGCGCCGGCGGCCTGGCTACCCAAGACATTGCCCGACTTCTTGCAGTACGGACGCTCACCGTAGAAACTGCGGTACATGTCGGTGAGCTGGTCGTTGTATTCATAGCCGCTCAGGTAAAGGGAGTCGAGAAAATCCGTGTAGGTGCCGCTGATCTGAGCAGAACCAGAGCCGCTCACCACCCACTGGGTCGACGACCAGCCAAAGACGTTGACCTTGGTGGTATCGCTGGAAAGCGGCAGCACATTGTTGTTGTTCTGCGCCAGCACCAGGCCCTCGGACTCGATCTCTTGGCACAGGTCCATACCTTCGTCCAGAAGAGCGGTCTTGGCCTCTTCTGTGATGTCGACCTTCTCGCTGCTAATAAAAGATTCAACCGTATCGCCCATGACGAGAAGAGCCACGTTGACCGCCACCAATGCAATAACAAGCAGGCCAAGCACAACGCGGCCTGCAATTCTAAGAACGCGACGGGAGCCCTTATTTGGTCCCCCATCGCGCTCTTTCTTGCTGTTGGGTTTTATGAAGTCACTCAAGCGCACGTTATTTGCTCGCCTTGTCGAACTCTTCCTTAAACGAAGAGAACATCTTGCCCATGGCTCCGATCTGCTTGCCCACGGCCTTAGCGGCCTTAGCGCTCGCGTCGCCCGAAGACTTGGGCTTAGGCTTGGCCGCGCTGGCCTTCGCCGCGGCGGGCTTCTTGGCGGCCGCGGCCGGCTTCTTAACCGGCACATCCGCCGTGGCCTTGGCCGGGTCTTTAGCCGAGAAGGTCTGCTGCGGGCCGTCGTCTGCCGTGGGGTCGGCCAGTGTCGCCACCGGCTCGGACACCGTGACGTTTGCGGCTTCTACCTGCGGCGGATTGGGAAGCTCTTCCTCGGGGGCCGTGGCCTCTTCAATGGCGCGCTTGGCCTTGCCAATGGCCTTGCCCAGCGCAAACGAGCCCTTGTCGATGGCCTGGACCGTAGCCGCCGTGGTCTTCTTGTTAAGCTCGGCGCCCTTGACCTTGGCGGCCGCGTAACCCTCGCCCGCCTTTGCGGCAATGCCGCCGTCAAGCTCCAGCTTTGCGGCCTCGTCGGACAAGATCATGAACCCGTTGGAGTAGCCCCTTACCAGCGCGGGCGTGACCTCAAACGAGCCCACGATGGCGCGCGACACGCCGCCGTCGCCAATAAAGAAGCGCGAGACCTTGCCGGTCTTCTCGTCAAACTCGACGTCGTTAACGTAGCCCAGTTTCTTGCCGCTGACGGTCTTGGCGTCCATGCCGGTCCACATGATGCACGCGTCCCAGTCGACGCCCAGGCGCTTGCGAGCCGCATCGTCCAGGCCGTCGCCGTCGCGGGTGACCTTGAGGCCCTTCTCGTACGGCGCAAACGAGTCCCACGCCACAAA
>CAVEMP010000272.1:0-4330 GCA_963616835.1 uncultured Oscillospiraceae bacterium
ACGTTTCCGAAACCTCCGCGACGGGCCTCGCCAAGCCGAACACCGCCTACAAGGCCTACCTCGCGGCGCCCGAGGCCGGCGACCTGGGCTTCTTCTACGACAAGGAGGTCAGCGTGGCCGTGAGCCTGGTCTCGGCGTCCGGCGACCTCGTGAGAGAGCCCAAGGTCACCAAGTCCTACCTCACCCTGTCCAACGGCCTGGCCGCCCACGTTGCCCCGTACACGACGGGCGCCGGCTCGGGCGAGGCCGTCAAGACCGGGACGGTAAAGGTCCAGATGAGGAACGAGGGCCTGCTCGGCGGGGGCGGGGCCGCCGCCGCGGCGATGGCGCTCGGCGACGGCGGCGACGGCGACGCCCAATCTGGCCTGGGCACCGCCGAGGTCTCCTACGCCTACGGCGACGAGTCCGACACCGTCACGATCGCCGCGCCCGCCAAGGAGGGATACAACTTCTGCAACTGGGAGGTCGCCGGCGCCGCGGAGGTGTCCGACGAGGGCACCGTGACCCTGACCGTCTCCGAGCTCCGCGACATCGAGTCCCTGACCGCGGTCTACACCCCGGTCGTGACCGAGGTCGCCGTCGAGATGGACGGGCCCGCGCCCACGGCCGGCTCTAAGCTGGCCACGAGCGTCGGCAAGCTCGTGCTCACGGGCTCCGACGGCAGCACGCTCGACCTGGTCGACGCGATCGGCGAGGGCCCCGCGGCCGTCACCTGGTCGCCCGAGCCCGAGGACGGCCTGGCCGGCTACTCCACCGCCTACACCGCCCTGGTCGAGCTGGCGGACGCCGACGACCTCGAGGGCGTCGAGGAGGTCGTCGCCCCGGGCGCCAAGGTCAGCGTGACCGCCGCGTCCGGCGCGGTCGACGCCGAGGCCGCGGGCTTCGCCGTGGTCGACGGCAAGCTCTGCCTGGCGATCTCGTTCGCCAAGACCGACACCCTCAAGGCCGTGTCCGTCGAGCAGCCCGAGGCCGTCGAGGTCTCCTTCGAGGACGCCGCGGCTGGCGACTGGGGCCTGCCCAAGACCGTGGGCGTCAAGCTCCAGAACGGCGAGACCGCCGAGGGCGACGTCACCTGGGAGGCCGTCGAGGGCTTTAACGCCGGCGCGACCGCGGCCCAGGTCCTCACCGCCAAGGGCACCGTCACCCACGTCGCCTACGACGGCGAGCTGGACACGGACGGCCTGGACACGGCCGTGACCGTGACCGTCAAGGTCGCCGCGCCCGCCAAGTCCGAGACGACCAAGACCGAGACGACCACGGTCACCGAGACCAAGACCGCGTCCAAGAAGGGCACCCCCTCCACCGGCGACGCGACCTTCGCCGGCGCTGCAGGCCTTCTCGCCGCGGCAGCTGTCTGCCTGGCAGCCGCGCGCTTCTCTCGCCGCAAGAACTAAACGGTTGGCGTCGCAAGTTTCTTGACGTCAGCGTAGATCAGGGGCCCGTTGTATACCTCGGTATCCGGCGGGTCCTTTTTCGTCGCGGGATTTCTTGGTGAGCGGGAATATCGCAGGGGGGGTGAGGACCTTGACCCGCGCTGAAAGGGGTAAACTTATCGGTTACCGATTTTGTCGCCCGTAAGGAGGACGCCATGAGAAACTGTTCGTCCCAACCAAGGAAGCGCGCCCTTCTCGCCGTCGCATTGGCGGTCGCCTTTGCGGTCTTTGCTTGCTGTACGTTTGTGGTACCTTGCAGGGCGGTGGCCGACGAGGCTGCCGTTATCGCCCACTCGGGAGAAGGTTCCCAGCGCGTCAACTACACCAGCGTCGAGGACGCCAAGAATGCCGCTTATGCCGGGGCCGTCATCGTCATGGATGCGGACTGGGACTTTGGCGAGAACCGCCTGGAGCTGAGCGGCAAGAAGTCAGTGTCCATCGATATGAACGGGCACACGATTTCCAGCAGCCACTGGGACTCGTCGATTAACCTGAGCGACGGAGTCTCGCTTAGGCTCTTTAGCAGCGCGCAGGCTAAACAATTTGCCTATCAGGGGTATGGTCCGTCCGGCTCGTCCTGGAATTGGTGTGACCTTACCGTCACGGCAGCTGGCCTCGTCACCAATACCGTTAGGAGTTCTGACGGCGCGAAGGGTATCAATTTGAGATCCGGCGCCAGCCTTACTACCGAGAATATCGCCGTGGCGGGCTGCAGTGCCGCTGGCATCGCTCTGGGCGAGGGTACGACCGTGACTTTGAACAGCACCACGGTGTGCCACAACTGGCGCAAATCAACTGATGGCGACGGTGGTGCGGGGATCTATGTAGGTCCCAAATCCAAGGTCACGTTGAACGCCTCCCACGTTGATGAGAACTACTCCGCCGGAAAGGGTGGTGGCATTTTTGCCGACTCCGGCGCGAATATCTTCTTGGAGAACGGTTCCACGGTGAGCGGCAACTTGGCCCAGGCGGGCGGAGGCTTCTACTTCAACCAATCCTTTTTCACCCTTAAGTCCAATGACGGAACGGGCGTGATCTCTAACAACAAGGCTACCAGGTGCGACACCATTGCGGCCAACAAGGACCACTCCGGCGGCGGTATTCACGTCGACGCTTCCTCGGGCAAGAACGAGAGCGTGATCGAGGGTCTTGCCATTAAGGACAACTACTCAGCTTACGATGGCGGCGGCATCGAGCTGGATCAAAGATGGACCACTGTGCGCAATTGCACCATCACGGGTAACTGCTCGAAGTACGATGGCGGCGGCATCTTTGTTTTTGGCGGTAGTAACACACTTGAGAACTGCACCGTTACTGGCAACGCCTGCAACGTCGATAGCGGCGGCAACTACGAGGGCGGCGGCGTTTTTGTGAGTTACCACTACGACGTGAACCTGTCTGGCGTGTGCGTCATCAACGGCAACACCCGCGGCAAGGACTCCGCCAATGCGGACGACGTGTTTTTGGGAACCGTTAGCGGCGGCACCGGCAAGGCCTACATTACCGGCAACCTGGCGAAGGGCTCCACCGTGGGCGTGCGCACCGGCGTCGACGGCGACCGCCGAATTGCCAAAAACTTCAAGCACGAGACCAACGACTGCCTGTTCTACGACATGGACGGCTACTACGTGAGTTACGGCTCCGACGAGGGCGGCGACGCCTGGCAGAGGCACGCCACCATAGAGTTCACGGTCAAGCTGGACGGCGGGGTCTACGGCAAGTACCGCAACGGTACCGCGGTGACTGTGGTGGCCCCCGCGACCAAGGGCGGCAAGGTTTTCTGGCGCTGGGATGCAAAGTACACGACGGGCCTCTACCCGGTGAGCGACTACCTTACCGAGAAGACCGCCTTTAAGAACGCCCTGTCGTTTTCGATGCCGCAAAACGACGTGAGCCTGACACCCGTCTACGTCGACACCGTGAAGTCCGCGATGTTCGCCGTGGCAGCGCCCGAGGCGGGGAAGGCCCTCTCGACCAGCGGCCAGCTTGTACGCACCGACGGTGGTGTGAGCGGCTCGGCTACGGTTCCCTGCGCGGTCTACTGGTACGAGGTGGACAAGGACGGCAAGGTCTCCGACACGGCCGCGGCAGGCGTCGCCAAGGCGGGGACGACCTACGAGGCGTACGTCTCGGCGCCCGCGGCAGACGCCTACGGCCTCTACTACGACGATGCGATTAAGGCTGAGAACGTGACCGTGCGCCTGGTCTCAGAGTCGGGCGAGACCAAGGCTGAGGAGAAGGCCACGAAGGCCTACGTCGCGCTGTCCAACAGCTTGGCTGCCTTCACCGCTACGTACACGACCGACGCGGACGCGAGCAAGGAGACTAAGACCGGGACGGTCGAGGTGCAGTTGAAGAACAAGGGCTTGCTCGGCGAGGGCGAGGCAACTGTGGCGTCGCTTGCGCTCGACGCTGACGACGAGGGCCAGGCGGACGTCATCGACACCGTGAAGGTCTCCTTCGCCTACGACAACGAGTCCGACACCGTCTCCATCGCCGCCCCCGAGCGGGAGGGCTTCAACTTCTGCAGCTGGGAGGTCGAGGGCGACGCCATGGTCACGGACGAGAGCGTTATGAACCTTTCCGTCTCCGAGCTGCTTGGGATTAAGTCCCTGACTGCGGTCTACACCCCGGTCGCGACCGCGCTCGAGGTCAAGCTCGCGGCGCCTGCGGCAGGCGATGCGCTGGCCGCGACCTGCGCCGATGTCGAGGCGGCCTGCACCGACGGCGAGACCGTGAGCTTCTCCGAGGGCCTCGACGTCGACTCCTTCGACGTGACCTGGTCGCCGGAGCCCGAGGACGGCAAGGCCGGCTACTCGACCTCCTACACGGCGCTGATCGAGCTTTGCGCCGACGACGGCTTCGAGGACGTCGAGAAGGCCTTGGCCGGCGGCGCC
>CAVEMP010000273.1:0-4297 GCA_963616835.1 uncultured Oscillospiraceae bacterium
TTGTTTCCTTTGCTCTATCGACAAAGACACAATCTTATGTAGTTTACGGCATCCGCCGCCCTAGCACGATACATCCACAGGCACACGCCTAAAGAAAAGGGGCGAACGCGTCGCCCCTTTGACAAACTCAAATCTAGACCGTGGCCCTAATACTCGCGCGGGCTCTCGACGATCTCGCCAGCGGCGACCTTCTTGAGGTGCTGGCCGTAGACGGACTTGCCGTAGGCCTCGGCGGCGGCCAAGAGCTGCTCGGAATCAATCCAGCCGTTCTCCCAAGCAATCTCCTCGGGCACCGAGACGGGCAGGTCCTGGCTGTGCTCGACGGCGCGGACAAACTCGGCGGCCTCGTGCAGGCTCTCCATGGTGCCGGTGTCCAGCCACGCGTAGCCGCGGCCCAGGGTCACGACGCTCAGGCGCTCCTCCTCGAGGTACATCTGGTTGAGCGTGGTGATCTCAAGCTCGCCGCGGGCCGAGGGCTTGACCTCGGCGGCCTTGCCGGCCACGTCGCCGGGATAGAAGTACAGGCCGGTCACGGCGTAGGACGACTTAGGCTGGGCGGGCTTCTCCTCGATGGAGACGGCCTTGCCGGTCTTATCGAACTCCACGACGCCAAAACGCTCGGGGTCGTCCACATGGTATCCAAAGACCGTGGCGCGGCCCTCATCGGCATTCTCGACCGCGCGGCGCAGATGGCGAGACAAGCCGTTGCCATAGAAGATGTTGTCACCCAAAACCAGGGCACAGGGCTCGCCGCCCACGAACTTCTCGCCGATGATGAAAGCCTGGGCCAGGCCGTCGGGACTGGGCTGCTCGGCGTAAGTGAGGGTCACGCCGTAGCGCGAGCCGTCGCCCAGCAGGCGCTCGAAGTTAGGCAGGTCGGTGGGGGTGGAGATGATCAAAATGTCGCGGATGCCAGCCAGCATAAGGGTGGACAGCGGGTAATAGATCATGGGCTTGTCGTAGACCGGCAGCAGCTGCTTGGAGGTCACGAGCGTCAGCGGGTACAGGCGCGTGCCGGAGCCACCGGCCAGGATGATGCCTTTCATGTTAGCAATCCCTTCATCGGGCGATAGTTCAACGATGGATATAGTTTAGTGGCAAACTCGCCAAAACCACAGAGACAATAGACGCCCCCGGGAAATTCAGGGGGCGTCTAATTTGAGCCATTCAGTACCAAGATGGCAAGACTAGAACAGGTTGTCCTTAAAGACCGCACGGCTGTGATAGCCGTCGGCATCGTAGAAGTACTCGGGCCACTCAAGCATGAGGCGGCCCTTCTCGGTGGTAAAGCGCTGCATGTTCTTAGGCAGGTTATCCGAGCCGCGGCTAAACGACTCGTAGTGGTACAAGGTGGCGTAGGCATCAAAGACAACGAGAAGACCCTCGCGACGCACGCGCAGACAGTAATCGACGTCGTTGTAGGCAACGCGGTAGTTACCGTTGAGGCCGCCGAGCTTCTCGTAGACACTACGCTTGGTAAGAAGGCAGGCGCCCGTGACCATCGAGAGGTCCTGCGAAAGAATCGCGCGATTGAAGTAACCCTTGTTGTGTTTGTCGAGGTTGCCAAAGACATGGAAGGGCCCACCGCCCACGTGCGGATTGTCGCAGTGGATCATGGCCACGCCGGCGTGCTGGATGGTGCCATCGGGATACAGCAGCTTTGCGCCCACGATACCCACCTCCTCGCGCTGGCAGTATCCCAGCATCGAGGACAGCCACCAGGGGTCAATGACCTCGATGTCGTTGTTGAGAAGCAAGATGTACTCGCCCGAGCAGCTCTTGAAACCAAAGTTGTTGATCTGGGAGTAGTTGAAGATACCGTCCCAGTAAACAACCTTGACGTTATCGTATTTGGCCTCAACCTGCTTGTAGTACTCGAAAGTCTCTTTGTCGGTGCTGTTGTTCTCGACAACCACAATCTCGAAATTGCGGTAGTCGGTCTTCTCCTCTACCGAGTCAATACAGCGAGAAAGGACCTCGACAGAGTCTTTGTTGGGGATGATGATGCTGACCAGCGGGTCGCCCTCGACGTTGTAGGTTGTCTTGTAGACGTTGTTAATGTCGGTGCTTTGGGCTTGGGCGTTAAGGCCGCAACGCACAAGGTGCTCTTGCAGGGCCTTAAGACCGGCGTCGTCGGTGTAGCTCTTGTTACCCGAGCTCTTGGCCGTGGAGGTCTCGGACATGCGCCAGTGATAAAGAACCTCACGCACGTGGAAGATCTTATCGGTCTTCTCTGAAAGACGCAGCAAGAAATCGTAGTCCTGGGCGCCGTCAAACACCTTGCGCAGCGGCAGCTCGGCTACCAGGCTGGCGCGGACCGAGACCAGGTGCGTAATGTAGTTGTGGGCGCGGAGAAGGTCGATGTTGAAGTCGGACTTGAGGTGCGGGAAGACGTGGGAGCCGTCCTCTTGCAGGAAGTCCTCGTCGGAATAAAGAGCGTCGATGCTTGGGTCCTCGACGATGACCTTGGCGAAGCGGGCCAACGCCATCTTGTTAAGAACGTCGTCGTGATCGCAGAAGACGATGTAATCGCCCTTGGCAACCCTGGTGCCAGCGTTCGTGTTCTCGGAGATGCCAAGGTTCTGCTCAAGCTCAACCACACGGATACGCGAATCGGTAAGGGCTTCCAGAGCCTTCTTGAGCTTGGCGTTCTTAGGGGTCGAGTTGACCAGAATCAGCTCCCAATTGGTGTAAACCTGGTCGGTGACAGAGGTCACCAGCTCGTTGAGAAGGTCGGTCTTGGTGTTGTAAAGCGGCACAACGATGCTGAAGAGAGGGCCGTTCTCGTAGTTGTAGTCGGCCGGATCAAGAATGCGCTGCTTTAAAAGGTGGCGGCGGTACTCGGCGTTCCATCTGTTGGAATCGCAGGTCGAGTAATACTTGGGGCCAAAGTCCATACACAACCTATCGCGCGTGCCCTGGTCAAGACACAGGAAGCCCAGTCGACACCGGTCAGAGCCCTCGGCCACAATGCAGTAGGTCGAGTCGTCGTCGGGAAGCCTAAGAGTAAAGGAGGTCTCGTTTCTGGGCACGCCGTCGTAGAGAACCGAAGAGGTGCCGTATATGTAAAGGTTTGGGTCCTCAAGCTTAGAACCATCATGCTTTAAGACAGAAATCTTGACATCCTTCTCGTCCCTAGGTGCGCACACGATGCCTTTGAGAATTACCTGCTCAACCTCAGGAGCACGATAGATGAAACCAACGTTGATATGAATCTGGTTGGAATAGGTAAAACGGTCGATGTCGCGAATTTGATGAGCCGTCTCCCAGTCCGTCTTGTAGAAGAAACGAGAGCTCCACTTAATGCGGGAGCGGCTAAAGGCCTTCTTCCACACGGGCATCGAAAGGTCGCCAAGAGACTTGGCAGACACGACAACCTTCTCGGTATCCAGCAGAGGAGTAGCAAGAGCTGCACCGCTAAGGCCCGAGGTCTCCTCGTCAAGAAGATAGGTCTCGAGAGGCAGCGAGACGCCCTTCTCGTCCTCTGCCGAGAAAACAAAGTCAGAAGGCGTGAGGTCCTTTGAAAACTCAGCGAACAAGTACGCGGCGCCCTGGCCACGGCACATCTTGTGAATAGAAATTCCCATGCTTCCCCCATTAAAAACTCTGCGAGCAATCATCCGATCTGAAGCAATCGGCCAATATGCTCGTTGCTATAGAGATTTATCTTGAACACTTTACCCCATAGGCAGCGTCCAAACAAAATCCCCCTCGACGGCCTTATTCGCAGGCCCACCAAGGGGGACTCTAGCAGCCATTTGGCTGATAAAGGAAATTCCAAAAGCCTACAAAGCAGCAACGATTCCGAGCAGTCGGATAAGGTATATGCAGTTCATGAGGCCCATTCCGCACAGGACAGTCTTAAAAACATCACCTTTGTATACAAAGCGCCGCGACCGCAAAGCGATGAGCAAGATGGGAAGAGCCGGCAAAAGGTACCTTCCCTGAACACCCATAATCACATTTTCGGTGTCAAAGGTCCACCCCGTCCACATAGACAGAAAGGCGCCGCCCGCGATAAGCACAAAAACGGCCACAAAACAAACCACCAATGGGCCAGACAAATACGCGTCCTTGTCGTCGCCCTCCTCTTTAAAGCAGCAGAGCGCGCCAAGACCAAGATAAGGGACCATAAAGAAATACGGCATAACAAGCTCTTCTTGGAACCAGCCAAGGGAGTTTCCAAGCATTGCTCCCCAATAAAAATCGCCAAGGGTATCAAAGGTGTTCATGAGCATCTTAAAGCTGTGAACCGGATGAAGAATGATGTCGGACAGCGTGTAGAAATGGCCCGTCT
>CAVEMP010000274.1:0-4237 GCA_963616835.1 uncultured Oscillospiraceae bacterium
GCGGGCAGGGTCGCCGTCACATAGGCGTGCTCGTCCACGGCCACGTCCACGCAGCCAATGGCAACAAGCTCCTCGCCCAGCACGCGGGCCATCTCGTGCTGGCGCGAAGTCGAGGGCGTCTGGGCCTCGTTCTCTTCGTCAGACTGGGAATCTACCTGCACGTAGCGCATGAAGCGCTCAAGAACATCACTCATTTAAGCATCGACCTTTCGTTGGTTGTTTTGCAGGTCTAAGAATAGCGGCTCGAGGTAAGCCGCGACGCCGGATTCGTCGCATGATTTGGTAACGTGGTCGGCCGCGTCCAGGGCGCAGGGCAGCGAGTTGGCCATTGCCACGCCGTCGCCGGCGGCTTCAAGCATCGTGAGGTCGTTCTCCGAGTCGCCAAAGGCCACGGTATCGGCCGCGTTGATGCCCAGGTGCTCGCAGAGCCACCTTAGGCCCGCCCCCTTGTGGGCATCCACGTGCGTGATCTCGATGTTGGTTGGCAGCGAGCTGGTGCGGCGCAGACCCGAATTGGCGTCCACAACGTCCCAAACCTGCTGCTTAGAGGCCTCGTCCAGGTAGAAAACGTTGATGCGGCAGACCGAGCCGCAGCTTGCCAGAAGCTCCTCGAAGCTGCCGTCGTAGCGCTCGCGCACGGCCTTGATCTGCACACGCGTTGGCTCGTCGATGCCCATCTCATCAAGGTAGTGCCAGCGGTCGGCAAACGTGTAGACCTTGCCGTCTGCAAAGAGGTCGAAAGTCACCGGCAGGTCCTTGACCTGGGCATACAGGCTCGCGACCAGGTCCTTCTCAAGCGCGACCTCGCGCAGCACCTCCATCGAGTTGGCGTCGCACACCAAGGCGCCGTTGCAGCAAACGGCGTACTTCACACAGTCGTGGTCCATCATCTGGGCGGGCACGCCGTTGATGTTTCGGCCGGTACAAGGCACAAACTGGACACCAAGCTCGTCGGCCTGGGCCAGGGCCTGCTCGTTCTTCTCGCTTATGGCCTTGTGCGAGTCAAGAAACGTGCCGTCCATATCAACAAAGACCAGCTTAACCATGGTGCGTCCTTCCCCGCGCCACGCGACGGGCGCCAAGCGGCGGCCGCAATCGCTGCAAAAATGGGACTTGTCTGATAGCCAAACATCAGACAAGTCCCAAATATATCGTCATTTCATCAGACAAGTCCAAGAATTGCAGGCGAGAAGCCCAAAAACCATCAGACAAGTCCGAATTTTGCAGGCGGTCGCGGCCAGACGGGTACGGCGGCGAGAAGACCGCTGTGAGCCGCGACGCCCCCGCCCGCGGCACCCGGCCCGTTACTCGTTGCGACGGCGAGAAACGCGCGCGGCCACCAGGCTCGCTGCGCCGCCGCTGGCCAGAAGCGCCGCGGCCACGCCGGTGACGTCGCCGGTCGCGGGCGTCTTGCCCTTGCCCGACTTGGCCTGGCCGCCCTGGTCGCCGGCGTCCTTCTCCCCTGCCGGCTGCACGACACGCGTGCCGGTGTGCGCCTCGAAGGCCAGCGCGGCCGTGGCCTGGTTGACCTCGGCAGAGCCGGGCGTCGTGTTGGCCAGCGCCGTGCGATAGGTCGTGGCCCCGGCGGCGTCGAGAAGCTCCTGGCCGGCAGCCACCGCCGCGGACAGCGCGTCGTACTCGTCCTGCGTCATCCACGTGGCGCCCTCGTCGACGTCCGTGCCGTCCTTGCTGATCGTGGCAGACGCCAGCGCGGCCTTGGCCTTAGCCACCGCAGACTCAAGGGCGGCCAGCTCGTCGACCTCGGCCCAATCGCTCAACTCGCCGTAGGCCTTGATGGGGAGGTTGTCCACCGCACGGCCCTTCTCGGCGGCGTACTCGCTAACCTCGGCCCAATCGACCCAGGTCGCGGTCTCGTCGTCGGTGATCTCCATGTTGGTGAAGCTCTCGCCCTCGTTGACCTTGGCCACAAAATACGAGTTGACGATATCGTCGATGGCCTTCTCGGCGTCCTGCTTGATCTGGGCTTGGACGTCGGCCTTCGCGACCTCGGCCTCGGCCGTGGCCTTGGCGGCAGCGGCGGCCTCGGTACGGTTCATGCCGGCCTCAAGGTTCTTGGCATAAGCGGGGTTGTAGAACTTGTTGTAGTAGTCGGTCGTGACTTCTTCCAGCTTGCTGGACGCAAAGTACTCGCGAATCTCGGCCTCGTCCTTCTCGGTGGGCTTGCCGTTGTTGCTGTTGGCAACCACGTAGTACTTGCCGTCGTCTTTGCACTTCTGCGTGGTGACCACGGCGTAGCGCTGACCGGCACGCAGGGCGATCCAGTTGTCCTCGCTCAGCTTCAAGCGGTGATAGCCGCCGTACTGGTACTCCTCGCTCGAGATCTCGTAGACCAGGGTCGAGTGTTCGGAGTCGTCGGGCGTGGTCGCCTTGTCGTCCAGCAGGTAGACCTTGTAGTCAACGGTGGTGTTGGGCTTGGCCGTCATACACGAAAGCGCGCGCACCGCCATGTCCTCCTCGGCCGTGTAGATGTTGGCCGAGCTGGACTCCTTCTCGCTACCAAGTGCAAAGATGCTGGTAGAGGCCATGTAATCGTACTGATCAACAACGTATTCTTCGTTGTCGGAGTACTCGGTGAGATCGAACTCAAAGGTCTCAAGGTCGCAGATGCTGTGGTCGTAGTAGGACAGCCAGAAGTAGCCGGTGTGCTGGCCGTTCTCGACGATGCCAAACTCCTTGTCGGTGCCGCCGTTGGGGAACTTCTCGGTGTCAGAGCCCCAGCTGTTCTTGATGAGCCACGCGCCGTTACCCTCGGGCTTGAGGCCCGCCTCGTTCGAGAAGTTGTCGGCCGAGAAATCGTCGTCCCAGCCCACGATACACACCGCGTGGTTGGCCACGGCGTTGTCGTAGGTGTAGTGGGCCCAGGTCTGGGTGTTCATGTACTTGGGCTTGGTCGCGTTGGACTGGTTGGGGTTGTAGGAATCGGCGTGGAAGGCGACCGAGACCGCGCGGCCCTGAACCAGCTCGCCCTTGATGGCGGCGACGGCGTCCTTGTCGGTGCGTGCGTAGTTGCCCTTAGCGTCCTTGACCACGGTGTCGGGCAAGATGTTGGAGTTGTCAAACTCGTAGCTTGACGCGCTCCACAGGCTCTCAGGCAGCGTCCAATCGGTGTAGACCATGTTGCCGGCGGCGTCCACGTAGTTGCCGGCCCAGTTCTTCTCGATGACCTCCTTGACGCTGGAGTCAAGTCTCAACAGAGAAACCTCGTCCTTGGTGAGGTACTGGGTCTCGGGGCTGTCCTCGTAGCCCTCATAGATGACCTTGCACTCCATGACGCCCTCGGCGTTTTTGTACTCGGCCAGGGACTCGTTGAGCGGGCCGATGCCTGCCGCAAAGAGAGACGAGCCGTAGTTGGCCTCGCCGCCGGTCATGCCGCCGACGTTGGGGTCGCTCGAGGTGGTGTGGAAGCCCTCGCCGGCCTGGTCCTTGCCCACGACGCTCTCGGGCGCGCCGCCCGCGCGGAAGGTCGAGGCAACAAGCTGCATCTCGGAGAGGTCGATCGGGGTCTCGCTGTAGGTGGTGTTCATCTCGCTAAGCAAGCTCGACTCGCAGGCAGCGATGGCTGAGAAGCCCCAGCAGGTGCCCCAGGGGTGCTGGCGCTTGACCGCGGTCACGATGGAATCGGAGCGGTTGCCGTCGCCGTTGGGGTCACGCAGGTCGAACTTGGTGGCGCTGGACTTGCCGTACTTGCCGGTCACGACGGTAGCGGTCGCCTGGCCGTCATCGGACAAGGCCACAGCTTCGTCTGCGTGGCCGTAGCCCGTGGCCGAGTAGGACGGGTCGCTCAAGGTCGACTCGATGGCGTTTGCCCAGTCCTCGCCCGTGGTGGCCAGGGCAAGGGCCGGGGCGCCCGCGGCGATGGCGGCGGCCAGAAGCGCCGAGAAGGCCGCCCTGCGCGCGCATGAGACCACGGGGGTGCGGTTGTCTTTCATCATGGCTCCAATCGTTTAATGTTTGATACCGAGAAACCCGCGCAACTAGCGGGGCATACGATCGTGGTTGACCTCTTGGTAGAAGAGGCGCTGGACCTCGGCGGGCTCGCGCGTCTGGCCCAGGACCCACATGGTCTTGGCGACCAGGGCCTCGGTGGTCATGTCGTCACCCTTGAGGATGCCGGGGTTCTCGGCATAAGCGCGACCGACCTCATAAACGCCCAGGTCAAGGCCTTCCTCAGGCACCTGCGTAGTGACCACCAGGGTACGGCCCGAGCCCACCCAGT
>CAVEMP010000275.1:0-4197 GCA_963616835.1 uncultured Oscillospiraceae bacterium
TGCCTCTGAAACTTTGCACATTCCATCTGCGCATTGTACTTAGCTTGCCATCAGCTCAAAATTCCAAGTGTGGCGTGGTGCAAAACTCCCCAAGTGCCGAATTCGGAAAATTAGAGAAAAAATATCAAACGTTATCCGATGCCTCTGAAACTTTGCAGAATCCATATCCACATTATTCTTAGCTTGCCTGCAAAAAATCAGCTCAAAATTCCAAGTGTAGCATGGAGAACTCAACTAGTACCTCCTCGGAAAAATGATGTCTCCTCCTGTCCAGCCCAAGAAAGCTCACAAAGCTCTATAGGGGGGGTGCTCCGGTCAGCACCCCAGACCCATTGACCGGGCGGTCCCCCGACGGTCCCTGTTGGCTTGGGCGGAGGAGGCCCCCCGATCAGATGGCCTACTATGCACCACCGGTGAAGTGTAAGGATTACTAGTGTACAGTGGAGACTATGCCACCACTGTGCAACACCACGCGCGCGCGCGCGCGCGCGCGGGCGGGCGGGCGATTGGGCGATTGGGCGATTGGGCGTTTAGGGCGCTTAGGGCGCTTTTGGGCGCTTATTAGGGCGCACTTAGCACTTCGCACGTGCGCATCGTCGCAACGAGCCAAGGACCACTCTCTTTACCCAACGCAATGCCCGTCATGGGCTTGGCGTGGGCCACCAGTGCCTTGGCCATCGGGACAACATGACAGCCCAGTGCCTTGGCCAGGGCCGTCATGGGCGCGGCCGAGGCCACATGGCCGCCCAGTGGCTCGACCGGGGAAGTCATGGGCGTGACCGAGGCCACCAGCGCGCCCACTGGCTGGGGCGGGGGCGGCATGGGCGTGGCCCAGTGCGGCGGCCGAGGTCGTCGTGGGCGAGGCCGGGGCCACATGACTGCCCAGTGGCTCGACCGGGCCAGTCGTGGGCGAGGCCGACGCCCCCAGCGCGCCCAGTGGCTCGGCCGGTGAAGTCATGGGCGTGGCCGAGGCCACCAGCGCGCCCACTGGCTGGGGCGTGGGCGAGGCCGTGGCCACCAGCGCGCCCACTGGCTGGGGCGTGGGCGGCATGGGCGTGGCCCAGTGCCTCGGCCGAGGTCGGCGTGGGAGTGGCCGTGGCCACCAGCGCGCCCACTGGCTGGGGCGGGGGCGGCATGGGCGTGGCCCAGTGCGGCGGCCGAGGTCGTCGTGGGCGAGGCCGGGGCCACATGACTGCCCAGTGGCTCGACCGGGCCAGTCGTGGGCGAGGCCGACGCCCCCAGCGCGCCCAGTGGCTCGGCCGGTGAAGTCATGGGCGTGGCCGAGGCCACCAGCGCGCCCACTGGCTGGGGCGTGGGCGAGGCCGTGGCCACCAGCGCGCCCACTGGCTGGGGCGTGGGCGGCATGGGCGTGGCCCAGTGCCTCGGCCGAGGTCGGCGTGGGAGTGGCCGTGGCCACCAGCGCGCCCACTGGCTGGGTCGTGGGCGTCATGGGCGTGGCCCAGTGCCTCGACCGGGGCAGTCGTGGGCGTGGCCGAGGCCACCAGCGCCCCATGTGGCTCGGCCAGTGCCGTCATGGGCGTGGCCCAGTGCGTCGGCCGAGGTCGTCGTGGGCGAGACCTGGGCCACATGACTGCCCAGTGGCTCGACCAGGGCAGTCATGGGCGTGGCCGAAGCCACCAGCGGGCCCAGTGCGTCGGGCGAGGCCTTCGCTTGCTTGGCCGAGGCCACAAGCGCACGCAGGGCCACTGGCCGAGGCTCCCCGCACGCACATGTGCGTGGCTGGTGGAGCCAGTGGCTCCCTGGCCGCCCACGGTGTTGCCGAAATGACTTTTTTCACTATTGCTTTTTGTTTTTCCACTAAATGTTCCCATGTTATTGTTCCTAAATTCAATTTAGGATTTTTAGGAGCAAACCCAAGCAGCGGAACGAAATTCCGAGTTCGAAATTATTTTTTATGATTTTCCGAAGTGTTCAACTTTGGAAAATTTAAAAAAATACCAAACGTTATCCAATGCCTCTGAAACTTTGCAGAATCCATATCCACATTATTCTTAGCTTGTCTGCAAAAAATCAGGTCAAAATTCCAAGTGTAGCATGGAGAACTCAACTAGTACCTCCTCGGAAAAATGATGTCTCCTCCTGCCCAGCCCAAAAAAGCTCAGAAAGCTCTTTAGGGGGGGAGCTCCTGTCAACCCCCCCTGCCCCTTGGCCAGGCAGGCCGCCCACGCCCTCGCGCGCCCATGGGTCGTGCGAGGGACGGGGCCAATGCCGAAGCCAAGGGGGACCGCTGACGGCCATCCACCCTCGGGTGTGGCGCCGGCAGCGGTGACGGGGCCGCCGGCACCGGCCGGCGGCAGCGGCGGCGGCGACGGCACCGGCGACGGCGACGGCGACCGAGATGACGACGACGGCGGCGACGCCGACGACGTTGTTGACGGCGCCGGCGAATTTTCCGGCGAAGTCACCGGCGGTGGAGGAGGAGCCGGAGAGACCCACGGGGGCTATTTTTCCAAGCCGAATTGCCCCATGATGCCCGTGGAAGGCCATCCGAGCCAGGATGGCAGGCTTGAGGGTCTGTTGGGGGAGACCTTAATGTCCCCCGATGGCTTGGGCGGGGGAGGCCATAAGGTCCCCCGAATGCGGGGCTATTCTTGCAAGCCGAATAGCCCCTGGTCGCGACGGTTGGCTTGCCGGCTTGGGCGGGGGAGGCCGTAATGTCCCTCGACGGCCTATGCGGGGGAGGCCAGAAGGTCCCCCGAATGCGGGGCTATCTTTCCAAGCCGGATAGCCCCGAGTGTGCCGTCCGCCCGGATGGTTGGCAGGCTTGAGGGTCTGGCGGGGGAGACCTTAACGTCCCCCGTTGGCTTGGGCGGGGGAGGCCATGAGGTCCCCCGAATGCGTTGCCCTTGGCCAGGCTGGCCGCCAAGGCCCTCGCGTGCCCATGGGGCGTGCGAGGGACGTGGCGAAGGCCGAAGCCAAGGGGGTTCCGCTGACGGCCATCCACCTTCGGGTGTGGCGCCGGCGGCGGTGATGGTTGAGACCTTGATGTCCCCCATCAGATTGTATTATTGGCTTGGACGGGGGAGGCCACAAGGACCCCCGTACGCGGGGCTATCTCTCCAAGCCGGATAGCCCCGAGTGTGCCGTCCGCCCGGATGGTTGGCAGGCTTGAGGGTCTGGCGGGGGAGACCTTAACGTCCCCCGTTGGCTTGGGCGGGGGAGGCCATGAGGTCCCCCGAATGCGTTGCCCTTGGCCAGGCTGGCCGCCAAGGCCCTCGCGTGCCCATGGGGCGTGCGAGGGACGTGGCGAAGGCCGAAGCCAAGGGGGTTCCGCTGACGGCCATCCACCTTCGGGTGTGGCGCCGGCGGCGGTGATGGTTGAGACCTTGATGTCCCCCATCAGATTGTATTATTGGCTTGGACGGGGGAGGCCACAAGGACCCCCGTACGCGGGGCTATCTCTCCAAGCCGGATAGCCCCGAGTGTGCCGTCCGCCCGGATGGTTGGCAGGCTTGAGGGTCTGGCGGGGGAGACCTTAACGTCCCCCGTTGGCTTGGGCGGGGGAGGCCATAAGGTCCCCCGAGTGCGGCAAAGCGATTTTGCCGTTTGCCCCTTGTTTTGAAAACCGGCTTCATGTCAAGCGGTGCGGCCATGGCGCCACTCGATGTGTTCGTGTGCCTCGTTCTGAACGGGGTTGCGGGCATGTTTGGAGGTGTTGTGTCCAGCGTACGTGATTGGCGTGTGAGTGGTGTTAGGATTGTGCGGGTTGGCAGGCTCCTTGCTCGGGCAGCGAACTGTCGACCCGTCATCCGTTTCATTTTTGCCCCAAAGATTGAGCTTGCTCTTCTCTTGGTCACGACCCTTGGTTCCTGTGTTGACTTCCCATCGTATGGAAAAATTCGTCGGACAGCCCCGCACCTGTCCTCCTTGTTGCTTTGCGGCTGCAATGCGGACCTCGAAAGCAGTCCCCGTGTCCCGGATGTGTCCTCCGACTCTTGTCGTGGCTGTCTCGGTCCACAGGACAACTGCTCGTGCTCTCGGATGTGGAAAATTAAGCGGACGCGGGGGGTCTTGGCCTCCGGTCGCTCCAATCAAGTCCCTCGATAAGAATGACTCTCGCTACCTCATTGACCGCAGGCCGTCTAGGCCCGTGGCATCAATGCGGGTCCGAAGTCGAGAAAGAATGCTACCTGGTTGATCCTGCCAGTAGTCATATGCTTGTCTCAAAGATTAAGC
>CAVEMP010000276.1:0-4175 GCA_963616835.1 uncultured Oscillospiraceae bacterium
TCTGGCAGGCGGACTGGTCGTTCTGCGCGTTTTGCTGGTCGATGGAAACCGAGAGACCCGATGCCTCGACGGCCTCGACAAAGCCCTCGTTGGCGGCGTCAAGTGCGGCGTGCTCGGTAAGCTGGACGACGCCGATCTTGTAGGACGCCGAGCCGGAGTCGCTGCTGCTAGAACTGCTAGAGCTGGAGCTGCCGGAGCCCGAACCGCAGCCGGCAAGAACGGCGGAAGCAGCGGCCAGGCCGCTGACGGCGGCGAAGTTCCTTCTGGTGATGTTCATATTTCTCCCCTTCCTGTGGGTCTCACGACAAAGTCGATGCCGGGATTTTAACCCGCCCAGGACAACAGGAGTCCAAAAAGCCCCAGATGGAAACAGTACGCCGCCGGATTTAACACGGCCAAGCCGGCGAGAAGACCGCGCGGGCCCGCTTACCAGTCACCGCCGATGGACGCGGAGCCTTCAAGATCCCTCAGGAAGCGGTATCCACATTTAACGCACTTGAGCTCTTCAATAAAAAGGAACTTGTTTAAGCCAAACTCGGTTCCATTGCACTTGGGGCAATAAATCGTAACGTTGGGCTCGTCGAACACATCCCACTCGTCGCCCTCAAGTTCGATGGTCTTCTTGCCGCCCTGGACCTTTGCGACCTCGGCGTCGTCGAGCTGCTTCTTCTCTGCATCAGACATGATATTCTCCCAACCTTTATGGACTTTGCTTACGCGTGAGCCCGCCTACCAGTCGCTGCCGATGGACGCGGAGCCCTCGACGTCCTTCCAGAAGGAATAGCCGCACCCGGCGCACCTGAGCTTAGTCAGCCCAAGGAACCATTGATAGCCAAATACCGTGCCCTCGCACTCGGGACAATAGATCGTGACGTTGGGGTCTCCTTCGTACAGGGCAAACTCTTCTCCGCGGATCTCGATAGTCCTGCGGCCGCCCTGGACCTTTGCGACCTCGGCGTCGTCAAGCTGCTTCTTCTCTGCATCAGACATGGTTGCCGCCTTTCTCCAGGAACCCCTTGGGAGCAATAAAAATACCGCACCCCAGGCCCCTTGAAGACGTGAAACTGTTTTTCTTCTCCGTGCATTTTGGGCCGCTTACCGAGAAAAAACGTACCCTCGCCCAGGCGGCCGCTGGGCCCGGGAATACTAGCTCTATCTGTGTGAAAAGCGAGGGGCTTTTCACGTAACCCGCAGCGAGAGGACATGACCATGGCACGCGTTTTCATTAGCCCCAGCAAGTACCTTCAGGGCCCCGGCGAGCTTGACCGCCTGGGCGAGTACACCAAGGTCTACGGCAATAAAGCCCTGGTCATCATATCTGCCGGCGGCATCAAGCGCTTTAGCGATCGCGTGGACGCCAGTTTTGCCGCCGCGGGCGTCGAGCTGGTCTACGACAACTTCAACGGTGAGTGCTCTCAGGCCGAGATCGACCGCCTGGTGGCCGTCCTTAAGGACTGCGGCGCAAACGTTGTGGTGGGCCTGGGCGGCGGTAAGATCTTTGATACCGCCAAGGCCGTTGCCGCGGCCGTTGACCTGCCCGTCGTTATTGTCCCCACCATCGCGGCGACCGATGCGCCTTGCTCGGCCCTCTCGGTCATCTATACCGACGACGGCCAGTTCAAGGAGTATCAATTCTTTAAGCAAAACCCCAACCTGGTGCTGATGGACACCGAGGTCATCACCAAGTCCCCCGTGCGCCTGACCGTGTCTGGCATGGGCGACGCGCTGGCCACGTACTTCGAGGCCCGCGCCTGCACCCGCTCGGACGCCGGGACCTGCGCCGGCGGCAAGGTCACCGGCGCCGCGATGGCCCTTGCCCGCTTGTGCTACGACACCCTCATGAGCGACGGCGTCAAGGCCAAGCTGGCGCTTGAGGCCGGCGCCTGCACCGAGTCTGTCGAGAAGGTCATCGAGGCAAACACTCTGCTCTCGGGCCTGGGCTTCGAGTCGGCGGGCCTGGCCGGCGCCCACGCGATCCACAACGGCATGACCGCCATGGAAGAGACCCACGCCTACTACCACGGCGAGAAGGTCGCCTTTGGCACCCTGACCCAGCTGGTGCTAGAGAACGCCGACGAGCTCTACGAGGTTCTGGACTTCTGCGTTGAGGTTGGCCTGCCCGTCACGTTTGAGCAGCTGGGCGTCAAGGACGCCAGCTACGAGCGCGTGCTTGAGGTCGCAAAGCTTGCCTGCTCGGACGCCGACACGCTGCACAACATGCCGTTTGAGGTCACGCCCGAGAAGGTTGCCGCCGCCATGCTGGCCGCCGACGCCTACGGGCGCGCCGCGCTGGCGGAGTAGCGGGCACGGGGCGGCGCGGGCCACGCGGCGCCGCCCGCGCCGCCCGGCCGAGCTTCTCGGTTAATCCTCGCCACCTAAGTCCCCCAGGCCAAGCAGGCGCTCTGCTTCCTGGGGGTCTTCTATTGCTGTGACGTCCCTGAGCTTGCGCTCGATCACGTTGGTGCGGGTGGTAATGATGTTGCTCACGGTGCCGCGGGCGGTGTCGAGCTGCTTCAAGGCGCGCTCAAGCTCGGCCTGGTAGCGCGGGAACTCGGCCTTGACGGCGGCCAAGACCTGGGCGATCTCGTCGGCGCGACGTTGCAGCGCCAGGGTCTGGTAGCTCATCTGCAGGCTGTTGAGAAGCGCCGCCATGGTCGAGGGGCCCGCGACGTTGACGTGGTAGTCGCGCTGCAGGCACTCCAGCAGGCCGGGACGATCGACGACCTCGGCGTAAAGGCCCTCGAAGGGCAGGAACATAATGGCAAAGTTGGTGGTCTGCGGCACGCTGAGGTACTTCTCGCAAATGTCTTTGGCCTCGCCCTTGATGCGGGTCTCAAGCACCTTGCGGGCGGCCTCGACCGCGTCCTTCTCGCCGGATTCCTGGGCATCGCGCAGCTGGTCGTAGGCATCGCCGGGAAACTTAGCGTCGATGGGCAGGTAGATAAAGCCGTCCTCGACGGGGACCTTGACAGCAAACTCCACGCGGTCGTTGCTGCCGGGCTTGGTGGCCACGTTTTGGTCGTATTGATCGGCGGTGAGAATGTCGCCCAGGATGGCGGCCAGCTGGACCTCGCCCAGGATGCCGCGGGTCTTGACGTTGGACAGCACGCGCTTCAAGCCGCCCACGTCCTGGGCCACGGCCTGCATCTCGCCCAGGCCTTTGTAGACGGCCTCGAGCTGCTCGTTTACCTGCGAAAACGAGCGTGCCAGGCTGTCGTTGAGCGTGCGGGAGAGCTTCTCGTCAACCGTGGCACGCATCTCGGTGAGCTGGCGGGAGTTGTCCTCGCGGATCTTCTCGAGCTTGGTGTCCACGGTGTCGCGGATGCGGTCGAGCTTGACCTCGGCGGTGTAGGTGTTTTGCTGCAGGGCTGTGGCCGTCTCGCGGCGAGAGGCGTCAATCTTGGACTCCAGCCGCTGGTCGGCAGCAGCAACGGCCGAGTTCACCGCATCGAAGTGCGTCTTGTTAAGGGCCCGGTCCTGGCGCTGGCCCTCTTCCAGCGAGGCCACGCGCTTTTGGCCAAGCAGCGTCACCGCGGCCGCTACCAGCGAACATGCCGCCGAGACACCAACAAACACCAGTACAACCGCGTCCATGCGCCGCTCCAATCCACAAGGTTTGACCTAGCCATTCTAGAGGGTTTTGGCCGGGGCCTGCGAGGTTGAGGGCCCCGCGCGACACGAAACTGGGAAAAATGGTGTCTTGTTAGATTTTGGCGAGTAGACCTGCGTTTCTTGGCGACGTTTGCCCAGTTGGCGAGTCACGAGATGGCTTGGCTACTCGAGAATTTTAGGCAAGACACCATTTTTCCCGGTTTGGTGACACGCGGGGGTGCTAAAGCGGCGCCGTCGACACAAAAAAGGGCCGGCCAGATATCGAAGTATCTGGCCGGCCCTTGGTTTGCCATGCAGGAGGCGAGAAGGTCTCTCGCTACCTGGGGTTAATTGGTGCGGCGAGAGACGCGGGCGGCCACCAGGCAGACGGCGGCGACGGCGAGAAGGCCCGCGAAGCCTCCCCAGGTCACGTCGCCGGTGGAGGGGGTGCCCTTCTTCGACTTGGCGGCCTTGGTCTCGGTCGTCGCGGTCGTCGCGGTCGTCTCGGTCTTGGTCGCGTCACCGGTCGCGTCGGAGTCGTCCTTCTCGGCGTCGTCCTTCTTCTCGCCAGCGTCGTCCTTCTT
>CAVEMP010000277.1:0-3828 GCA_963616835.1 uncultured Oscillospiraceae bacterium
GCGCAGTTCGATGACTCCATGCAGGTAGACGGGAACCTGAAGGTCTTGGGCGACCTGACGACGAAGAACCTCACGGTGACGGGACAGGCGCATTTCTTTGAACTCATCATCGACAAGATAAAGGCGGCGGGCGGCACCTACATCTTCTCAGCCGCCAACTCGTTCAACGTGGAGCAGGTGGCCGAGGGCGACGGTGTTATCCGTCTCTACTGGCTGGCCGAGAGCGGCGGGCAGGGCAGCATGAACACATGGGAGGTGGGCGACCAAGCCATCAGCATGGACTTCAACCGGGCCAAGGTGGGCACGACCTACAACGTGAGCAACAAGTATTGGTGGGCACTGGTCACGGCCACGAGCGGCGACACGCCCGAGACGCTGACCGTTGACGGCGTGAAGCACCAGTTCCATTGGATAGAGGTCAGTACGACGGTGAAGGCCGACGGATGCACCGTGGTATCGGAGATAGGCGACGCGGTGGCACAATGGGGAAGCCGAAGTGCAGACACCAAGCGACAGGCCGCACAGATGATAGCTGCCTACAAGTCGCCCGACACGGGCGTAGAAGCCCCCTGTTGGGTACAGTATGTCGGCATCAACTCCTTCACCATCACCGAGGACAACCGTCTGAACCGCGTGGCCTACAACGGCAACGTGTTCAAAGGCTCGTTTATGGCTACCAGTGAGACAGGCGACCGCGACATCTCGGAGTGGATACAGGACTTGCAGAAAGACTCCGACACCCACTTTGACATCTGGTACGGCACAGGTGTGCCGACACTGGAGAACGAGCCCGCCTCGGCATGGGCGACCGACAGCCTGAAAGCCGAACATGTGGATGACCTCTACTTCGACCGCTCCGACACGGCTAAGAGCGACGGCGGTCATTGCTACCGCTTCACCGCCACGGCCAATGGCGACACCACCACCTATGCTTGGGAGGACTACACCGACCATGACACGCTGAAAGCCCTCACCAAGGCGCAGAACATTGCCGACGACGGCATCATCTCCGCAGGCACCGAGAAGGCCCAGCTGCTCATCACTCGCAGCAACATGAAATCAGAGTTCAACTCCTACAGTGCGCCGACGGACGACAGCTCCACGACCTACATACTGGCCTACGGCTTCTACAAGACGGCCTACGACAACTTCATGACCGCCACGGAAGACATCGTGAGCGAGGCTAATCTGAACTCGGACACCAAGCTGGAGGACATCGGCCTCACGTCCGACAAGTATGTGACGCTCTACTACAACTACTACGGCATGCTGGCCAAGATGCGCGAGGTCACGGAGGCAACCATCAAGGCGAGCATCAGCACCGTGGAAGGCAAGGTGAAACTGGCCGTGACGAAGGACGGACTACAGACCGCCGGACTGACCGTAGAGGACGCGCACATCACGCTCGACGCAGCCAAGACCACCGTCAAGGGCGACCTCACCGTGCAGGGCTCCATCACCGACTCGACAAGCTATGTCGGCATGGACGGTTCCCTGTGGTCTCCCGACGAGGTGGGCGAGCTGGAGAAATCATCCACCAGCCTGTTGGTCAGCGGACAGGACAGTCTCTTTGTGCCCATCGACATGGCCACCGTCAAGAGCGTGCAGATACAGACCACCGACCCGTCGTTGGCCACAGACGGTGCGCCCGCCAGCAACATCCCCGCCCTCGTCACGCTTCCGATGTACGACGAGGTGGACCTTGGGTGCGTGGTCAGCAACGCCAGTGTGAAGATACCCGCCTTCCGTCGTTCGGGCACCCATGTGCTCATCCGCAACGCCTTCGCCCTGAGCTACAACCAATGGAGCAAGGGCGACGGATGGACGGATGCCGACCTTCGCAGGAATATCGCCACGTCAGCGGTCTACATCTGCTCCGACCCTCGTACCCTCGCTCTGAGCAACTATGCCGCAGAGACCCCCGTGGTGTCGCCCGACGCACGCGATGCCAGCGGCAAACTGTCGTCGGCCGACTGGTTCAAGGGCCGCATGTATCTCAACGGGCGTGCCGGACGCTGGCTCTGCCTGCTCCCCGGCCAACAGGTGGAGCTTGTGTCGGTCATCAACGTGTGGCAGACGGGCAGCAACACGCCCGTGCCCTATCTCGGATGGTATGTGGTGGGCGGCGAAGGCATGGACTGGCTCGAAAAGACCGTTTCCATGCGACCGCCCACCACGGGCTACTACGACTATGATGCCGTGTTCCGCTCGACGATAGACGGAGGCGAGCACTTCGGCGTGGGCAGTGCCGACAAGTACCATGACGCTTTCTTCGGCTATGCGCAGATGAGTGACACCTCGTCGCTCTCGGAGACGGTAGTCGTCACGCTGTCCGAAGACCACCAACCCTACATAACGATAGAATAAGCCATGGCAGAGAACATCGACATCCGCATAGGCAATGTGCTCCGGCAAGGCTCCGTGGCCCGCGTGAGGATGCGGTGGCCGTCGAGCACCGTCAACAAGACGCTGGTCAACGAGTGGCCTGTCCTGCTCAACGCCATTGAGCGCACGGCCTTTGCCGACGCTACGGCCAACACAGGCTTCACCTACACCTTCCCCTTCGCCCTGGCGCGCGGCACTGGCTTTCCCTATTGCATGCCGATGCAGCTGGAGGCCGACGCAGGGGAAGCGGCAGCAGAGGCCGTGGCCGTACTGGGATAGACAATCATCAAACGACAATCATCAAACGAGTAAGAAGATATGGCACTTGACATCAAAAACAAGAATACAGGCGACCTTCTGACCGCTACGGAGTTCAATCTCCTTGTGCAGGCCGTGAAGGACTTGGAGACAAAGTCCGTGAAGATGGTGGCCTTGTCGCAGACAGAGTATGACACCCTTGCGGCGGCGGGCACCCTCGACGCAGAAACCTACTACAACATCTTGGAGGAGGAATAGACCATGATATACAGAGAACAGAAGGAGATGTCGGCCCGCTACCTTGGCGCAAAGGCCATCGAAGCGGTCTATCTCGGCGCACGGCTCGTGTGGGAGTCTATCAGCTCATGCTTCGGCAGCGGCTATTGGATAGACAATAGGCCGTGGAGCAACACCGACGGATGGAGAAACGAGAAATAAGATTTCATATAAAAGCGAGATAATGAGTAAGGAAACATCACCCAACAGCATCACGTCGCTCAGCGAGGACTGGGCGAACGATGCCGCCAACGGCCTTCCGTTCAGCGGGCAGGCCATTCAGAATTTCATCAAGTCGCAGTTCGGCAAGAAGGTGGGTTGCTGGTGTTGGTCATCATCGCCCGATGCCAGCAATTTCTATCATCTGTGGGGCTTTGCCACCGAAGCCGACAAGACGGCCTATCTGGCCGACCCCGAAGGCAGTGCCGCCCTGTTGCTGGTCAACGAGGCGTTGCCCATCTCCACGGTGCAGGGCGACAGCTACGGGGCGTACCTGTGGACGGACGTGGCAAGCAGCAACGAGTTTATCGTCAACGGCAGTTCGATGAAGATCAATCTTCGTTTCTCTGCCGTGCGTGCGAGCAACGGCGACCGCATCAACCTCGGCTCGGCGGGTACGCTTGTCATTCAGCGCAAGACCAGCAACAGCGAATGGACGACGGTGGCCACAAGGACGGAAGCCCTCACAAGCACCGACTATGCCGACACCAACAACTACACCTCGGTGGAGCTGGGCGATTGCCTCGTGAGCGGCAAGCAGCAGCTGCGCATCCGTGCAACGGTGAACTACACCGACGACAACGGCGACACAAAGACCGCCACGACAACCTATGTGGCTATCGGCAGCAGCATCACCAAGACGAACCTCGACATCGTGTGCCAGCAGAACTGGCAGACACCCATCATGGC
>CAVEMP010000278.1:0-3482 GCA_963616835.1 uncultured Oscillospiraceae bacterium
GCGTGAAGTTCTTCGCCGAGTACACCGACTTCGTGGTCAAGGGCACCATCGCCGCGACCGCCTAGCCCAGATGAAGTAAGGAGCGAGCTATGCAAGCTTTGGTGACCTACCCATTCCGCGACCGGGAGACCGGCGAGGTGCGCTACGCCGGGCAAGCCGTCGAGCTTTCCCCCGAGCGATACCGCGAGCTGGCGCTAAAGGGTTACGTGGACAAGCCTGTGGAGGGAACCCCTATGGCTTCCGTCCCCGATCCTGCTGACGCGCCGGAGGAAGACCCTGCCGCGCCGACTGCTGAGATGACCGCCTCCGAGCTTCGCGCGGCCATCGAGTCCAAGGGTGGTTTCGCGCCCAAGAAGGCCACCAAGGCACAGCTCGCCGACATCTTAGGGAGCCTGTAGTGGAGCCGTTCGCCACGGTGGACGATTATGAGGCCCGCCAGGGGGCGCTCGAACCAGCAGATTACGCCCGCTGTCGCGCCCTTTTGGAAGACGCCAGCGCGGCTATGCGCTCGCGTTTCCGCGCCCGTCACGGCAAGGGTTACGAACAAGGCGTCAACGAGTCGTTCGACGATAACGCCAAGGCCGTGTGCGTGGCCCTGGCCGCCCGTGCGCTCTGCGTCCCCGGCGACCTGTCCGGGGTCACGCAGTTCTCGCAGACGGCGGGGCCGTACACGTCCAGCGCGACCTACTCAAACCCGAGCGGTGACATCTACCTGACCAAGACCGACCTCCGGGCGCTTGGGCTTCTCGGCGCCCGCATAGGATCCATTGACGCGATGTGCGCCGCCGACCGGGAAGAGGACCAGCGGTGAGGGTTTTCGAGACCGTGACCGTTGAGGTCAGCCGACCCGGCGAGACCACCACGGACGTTCACGGCAATGTCGTGGCGGGGGAGTGGTCGACCGAGAGCGTCACGGGCGTCTTGGTCGCGCCCGGGGCGACCGCAGACCTGGAATCCTCCCGCCCCGAGGGCTCGAGGGTCGACATGACGTTCCACTTCCCCAAGTCGTACACGGCTTCCCTCAAGGGTTGCCGGGTGACCTATGGGGAGAGGGCTTATAAGGTCATCGGAGACCCGCAGCCCTACGCCGTGGGGAACGCCCCCGGCCCGTGGAGCCGCGCCGTTGAATGTGAGGCAGTGGATGGCTAAGACCACCGTCAAATGCCGCCTGAGCGGCAAGGTTCAGCCAGTTATGCGCGGCGTTAACTCGGTGCTCAAGTGCGATTATGTCGCGGGTCTCCTGGGCCAGCAGGCCGTGAAGTGCGCCGCCGCGTGTAACAGGCTCTATAGCGCGAGCCACACACAGGCGCCCGAAGAGACCCCGTACGTGGCTGAGATAGTGCAACGCAGGTTCACGGCAGGCGGCCTGGTGCGCATCAGCGGCGTGCAGGCCTACCGCGATAACCTCAAGCGCAACACACTTAAGAAAGGGTGCGGCATCTGATGTTCGACGTGATATCCGCCGTCTGCTCCGAGCTGTCGGAGCGGCTGGCCGTGCCCTGTTCGTCCACCGTCCCGGAGAAGCGCCCGGCCGAGTTCTTCACGGTCGAGCGCACGGGCGGCTCATACTCCTTGGGCCGCGACTGCCCAAACCTGGCCGTCCAGGCGTGGGCAGGGACGGAGACAGCGGCCTATGCCCTGGCTCTTGCCGCCCGCGAGGCGCTGCGCCTCATGCGCGAGACCTGCCCGCAGGTCTGCGACGTGGACGTGGCCAGCATCTACAGCTTCCCCGACCCAGACTCCAAGATGTGGCGCTACCAGATAGACGTCTACCTGGTCACGCGCCCTTAATCAGAAAGGAACCTACATGACCACAGATGCCATGTTCGATGCCTCCAACGTGGGCATCGCCAAGGGCCGCGAGGGCGGCTACTCCGCAGTCGCGCCCGACGGCACCGACCCGTCCCTTTTCGAGGACGTGTCCAAGACCATCGCCGAGATTCTTAAGACGGTCAGCGCAGCTGCGTCCCTTGGTTATATCTCCAGCGACGGCGTGACCAAGTCTCCTGAGACCGAGACCACCGACATCAATGACTGGCACGGGGACCTCATCAAGTCTGACGTGACCTCTTTCTCTGAGTCCGTTCAGACCACCTTCCTGGAGTCGCGTGACTCCGTGCTGAAGACCGTCTACGGAGACGCCAACGTCACAACCGACGGCGCCGTCACCACTATCCGCCACAACCAGCGGTTCACCGACCCCCACCTGTTCGTGTTCGACTGCGTCATCTCGGACACCAAGGTCAAGCGCACCATCATCCCTCGTGGCGTCATCATGGAGCGCGATGAGCAGGCCGAGAACAACTCGGACGTGCTTGGCTACACGCCGACCATCAAGTGCCTGGCCTCCTCCGCCTACGACGGCGATACCATGCGCGAGTTCATCTACGACTCGTCTGCCGCCTAGGCAACCCCCGCGAGAAGCGACCTAAGGCCGCGCCGGACAGGTTACCGGCGCGGCTGTTTTTTTAAGGAGAAGAATTGAATATTGAGGACATGACCCCTGAAGAGCTGAGGGCCTACGCCGCCGACAAGGAGCAGCGCCGCAGCTCCCTGGTCGACCGCTACATGAACCGCGAGCGCGGCACGGCGACCCCCGAGCCGTGGGAGAAGGCCGTCGAGTTCGAGGGGGAAACCTATCTGGTTGACATGCGCCGCACGTCCTCCCGCGAGTTCCTGCGCCGCTTCGCCTCCTACTCCAAGGCCCTGCGCGAGGACGGCGACGTGCCCATCGACCTCACGCTTGATATGCTCGATTACGTCTTTGGCGGAAAGGTCGACGAGAAGGTTGAGAAGGTCGTGCGAGAGAAGCTGGGCTTCGACGACTTCACCGAGATCTACCGCATCGAGAGCGCCCTCCTGGACGGCATTGAAGTAAAAAACTAGGCTCGCTGTGTGAGCTGCTGCTGACGGCGAAACCACAGCTCAAAGCAGATTTTCAGCAATATTACGCGCTAGACCTGGACGAGCTTCTGTTAAAGGGGCGCTTCGCCTTCGTGACCGACCTGGCCGCACAGTTGCCTGCCCAGTCGCGCACTGTTGTCGCGGTCGACCCTCGCGCTAGGTGGGACGAGCAGGCCTATTTGCTGGCGCTCATCGCCGATAACCTCAGCTTCCTGCGCTACGAGCAGGCAGGCGGCAAGGGCAGGAAGCCCAAGCAGGTGGAGAGACCCAAGGCGAAGCCGAAAGAAACCGAGAAGAAGATTTTTAACGTGTCGAGGGCTCGGGTGCACAGCCTGCTCTTCGACAGCAGGGGAGGTGGGCGGTAGTGGCGGACGTCGCAAAGGGCACAGTCCTTCTGACGCCAAAGTTCGACGGCTTGACCTCTAGCATCCAGAGCCAGCTCGATTCCGCGTTCAGCTCCACCTCGAGCATCGGCAGCAAGGCCGGGTCGAGCCTGGGCCAGAGCTTCACTAAGGGCATCTCGGCCAAGCTCGGCGCAATCGCGGGCATCGCGTCCAACGTGGCCAGCTCGGCCTTCT
>CAVEMP010000279.1:0-3306 GCA_963616835.1 uncultured Oscillospiraceae bacterium
GCGAGCCGGTGAAGGCCGCTTCCACCCGGACGAAGGCCCCGGTGGTCTCGTTGAATAAGGTCCAGTATTCGCCCTTGGCGGGCTTGGCCGTCACGACCGGCCGCGCCTTCCACGTGCCGCCCGCGTCGACCACGGTAGATGTGGTGCCCACCGTGGCCGTCCTCGCCGCCCCGTACGCCACAGGGTCGGCGCAGAGGAAAGTCAGGGTCGCGGCGGGGCCGTTGAAGAGCCGGTCAAGCGACCCGCCGCCCTCGAACCTGGCCAGGTAGTAGCGGCCAGGCTCGTCGGGCAGGATCAGTCGCTTCTCTTCGCCGCGAAGGGCAGACGCCAGCTCTCGCCGAGCGTCCGACACGTCTCCGGGCTCGTCCGCCCACATGGCGCAAGAGACGGAGATCTCAAGCGGTTCCAAGCCCTCCTCGCTCAAGTGACAGCCGTCCATGCCGGGGACGCTCGTCTGGGTGATGTTGCGCCCCGGCATGACCTGCCGTGTGATGCCTGTGCAGATGAGGAGTCTGCCTAAGTCGTAGTCGCCGAAGCTGAAGCTCACGCAAGCCCCCTTCCAGCCATGGCGTATCGTGACCTCGCGGCCAAAGCGGCCGAGACCTTCTCGCCGTCGAGGTAGATGTCGCTATCTTTGCCGAGAATTGCGGCCAAAAGCTCGATAACCCGGTCGATAGCCAGACTATCCTCGTCACCGTAGACCCCGATGGACCCGCTAAACGTCTCGTAAGCGCTCGCGTACTTGCTAGCGGTCGCGGATGCGGAGAAGTCCAGCGGTTCGCTGGCCAAGGCGTCGCGGACGGACGAGAGCGCGTCAGCCGTAGTGGACACGACCGCCGGGACGGCTCTCTTGATGCCCTCGCCCAGGCCGCCCATGATGGCGCGGCCGGAGTACGTTGTGTAACCGTGGCCGCTGAACGCGCCCTTCTTCGCGGGCGAGAACGGGAAGTACTCGCGCACCCTGGACACGGCGCTAGAGACGGTGCTGACCACGCTCGAGATGGCAGCGCGGATGCCGTTCGCGAAGCCCTCCATGAGGGCGCGGCCGGAGTCCAGCAGCCAAGAGCCCGCGTCCGAGAAGAAGCCGGTAATCCTTCCCGGCAGGTTGCCCAGGACAGCCATGACGCTCTCGTTGCCGCCCGAGACGGCCGAGACGATGCCGTTCCAGGCGTTGTTGAGAAGGTTGCCTACCAGGTTCCAGGCGCTCTGCCAGATGCCCTTGATGTGCTCGAGCGCCGAGCTGATAGTGTTCTTGATGGTTCCGGTGGCCTGCTCGAGGATGCGGCCCATCCCGTTCCACACCGTGGAAAGCAGGCTCTTGATGCCCTCCCAGGCGCTCGACCAGTCGCCGCTGATGATGCCGGTGACGATCTGGATGACCGACTGGATGGCGCTCATCGTGGTCTGCACGATGTCTCGCAACAGCGGCGAGACGTTGTTGAGCGTGTCGCTGATGACCGTCAGTGTCGACGTGACGATCTGCTCGATTAACGGCCAGACCGTCTCGACGATGGCCTGGATAGCAGTGAAGGCCGCGCCAAGGATGTCGATGACGATGCCCGCGACCTGCTCGATGAGCGGGGCCACTGCCTCGAACACCGGGATGAGGGACGAGATGACCTCTGCCACGAAGGGCGAGAGTCGGGCCAGAAGCTCGACGAAGCCGAGCGCCATGTTGCCAAGGGCGGGCAGCACCGTGGAGACCACGTAGTCGAATGCCTGCTGCAGGAACACCTTCAGCTGCTCGAAGATGGGCTGCAGCTGCTGAAGCACGGGCAGGAAGGCTTCCTGAATCTGCGTCACGGCCTGCATGACCGAGTTGCGGAAGTTCTCGTTGGTGGCGAACATGTAGACGAAACCCGCCGCCAGGGCGGCGATGACCCCCGCCACGACCGTGACCGGGTTAACCAGGCCGAGAAGCCCGGATGCCGTCTTGAAGATGCCGCCGAAGACGCCCGTGACGGCTTCCTTGAGCGGGGTGAGCGCCTGCCCGATGAAGCTCAGGATGGGCGACATGACGCTCTTGATGGCGCTGCCCACGGTGGTCAGCACACCGCCCAGTTTGTCCTTGACGGACATGAGGTGCGGCATGATGACCTCGCCCAGGCCTTGGAAGATGCCCGTGAAGGCTTCCTTGAAGGTCGCGCCGAAGTCGGTGACCAGCGTGACCAGCGGGGTCAGGGCCGTTTTAAGAAGCCCGCCGAAGTACTCGGTCAGCGGCGAGAAGGTCTGCCCGATGAGCATGACGAAGGTCTTGACCGCCGTGCCCGCCGTGCCGAACACCTGCTTGAAGACGGCCCCCACCTTGCCGGGGACGCCCGTCCAGGCGTTGCCGATGACCTCGGCGGCAAGCGACAGCCCCGCCTTGGCGTCACCGGCTTTGGAGACCAGGGTGCCAAAGGCGCCCGAAAGCCCGCCCACGGCCCCTAGCGCCCCATCCAGGGAGCTGAGGGCGCTGGCGGCGGTGGACACGCCAAGCACCGTGCCGCCCGTCTTCGCCAGTATCGCCACGAACTGGTCGAACCCGCCCGCCTTGTCGATGATGGCCGACAGGCCGTCGGCTATCTTCTGGGCGCACGGGACGAACTGCGAGGTGGTGTTGTTGATAAGGCCCGAGATGTTCTCCTGGCCCAGTGCCTCGATGATGGCCTGGGAGGCCTTGGCGATGCGGTTCTTTACGTTCTCGACCGCCGTGCCGATGCCCTGGGTGGAGTCCTTCGCCTGCTGCGCGAAGCTCGCGAAGCCCTCGATGCCGTTCTCGTTGAGCGACAGGACGGCGGCGTTGAAGTCGTCCATGGTGACCTCGCCGCCCTTGAGGGCGTTGTAGAGGTCGGTGGACGAGTGCCCCGCGCCGAGCATGGCCTGGGCCACCTGGTTGAGCTGGCCCGGCATGACCTCCTGCAGCGTCTTCCAGTCCTGCAGCTCCGGCACACCCTTGGAAAGGACCTGGGTATACTGCTGCAGTGCGCGGGAGACGTCCGAAGTGGACGCGCCGGAAGCCAGACACATATTGTTGAACGCGATGCCGAGGTCGGTCGCGGACTCAAGGCTGCCGGTGAGCGGGGCCAGCTGCTGCACCATGCTCGTGAGCGCGGGCAGCGAGGTGGGCATGCCGTCGATGGACGCGCTCATCTTCTGGATTGCCGCCGTTGCGCTCTCGGTGGAATACCCCAGGTTCTTCATGACCTTGGGGAAGTTCGCCATCGTGTCCACGCGGTCAACCGCCGAGCTGATGGACGAGGTCACTGCGGAGAAGGCCGAGCTGGCCACGTTGGACGCGATGCCCGCGATTGCGCCGAGCTTGGC
>CAVEMP010000280.1:0-3288 GCA_963616835.1 uncultured Oscillospiraceae bacterium
ACTACCGCTACGAGCAGGAGCGCGGCGAGCTGCCCGAGCCGATAGTCTACGGCGGCTACGGCAGCGGGGCGAACGCCGTGCAGGAGGTCTACATCAAGGGCGAGAAGCCCGTTGAGAACCCCAACAAGGGCGCTGGAACTGGCAGCGCTGGCAAGCGCATAGCAGTCGAGGGCATGGGCGAGTTCCGCAGCATAGCGGCGGCGGCGAGGGCGCTTGAGATGCCCAGCTCGACCCTCATCTGGCAACTGCGCCACCACAACGGCATCGCCACGGTCAAGGGACGCGAGGTAAGGAGGGTGCGCCTATGACGGCGTTCAGCTACGTCTTCCCCGCCCACAGGGACACGGGGAACATCGACTTAGACAGGCAGGCAGACAAGATCGCAGAGGAAGCAGCCGAGGTGGTTCAGGCGGTGCGAGAGGGCGAGACCCCAGAGCGCATCATGGAGGAAGCTCTGGACTGCTGGCACGCATGCGAGACCCTGCTCAGAGCGTGGCCTGCCGAGGAGGTTGCAAAGATACGCGACAAGGTGTCGCAGAAGAACGCGGCACGCGGGTACTACGGTGACGGCCGATGAGGGAGCGCGACCGCGCCGAGAGGGCGCACGAGATAGCGGTGTTCCTGGGTGTTCCGTTCGACGCCGCCTGGAAGGTCGCCAACTGCGTCTCGAAGGTCTACTACAAGACCGAGGGGGACGCGGCTAAGGGCGCGGGCGAGTCGAATATGCGCTACGAGAACAAGGTCAAGCCGTACCGCTGCCCCATATGCGGCAGGTGGCACCTGACCACGGACGAAGACCGATGAGCACCCAGCTGACCCTCGATCTGTTCCCCAAGGCGAAGCACGACCCGTGGGAGGGCTTCCTTGGATGGGCGAGGGATTCGAAGGGCTGGACGCCTGAGTGCGAGCATCTGGCGCGTCAGGTGCATGACAGCTGCCCCCGCGACTGGTGGGACAGGTGCAAGGAGATCGTGAGTCACTGCGGCTACGCAGGCAGAGACCCCTCGGAGCTGCTGGTCACGGGCATCCTAGACCCACAGCTGCACTACCACACCGTCTGGGACAGGGCGTGGGCTATACGACATGGTGTCGCGCAATCCATCGTCGGCAAGGTTGTCTATTGGGACTACTCTCGCAAGCTCCCAGCCTGCGATGCAGCCCGTATGCGGGTATAATGGGGTAAACGGACACGGAGGACTGAATGGCGAAGACGGAAGCCCAGAAGAGGGCTAGAGATAAGTATGCGAAAGCGCACGTCAAGCGCGTAATGATGAGCTTATACCCCAAAGACCATGACCTCTACGAGTGGATGCAAGAAAAGGGTTACACAGGCTCTTGGCTACGTGACATCGCACGGCGCGAAATGGAACGTGAAAAACAATCTTTACAATAACCGTGTAAACGGCTATAATCCAAGATAGTTACATAAGTAGACCCCACGTGAGTTGGCGCTTACGTGGGGTCTGTGACTGGGCGCTTAAGCTGAAGCCCCAGCCGCGACATGTTAGCGCTAATGTAAAAACTACCAATTTCGCCAATGCGGATTAGCCAATCCCGCTAACGGGAACCTGCCGTTTGCACCAACGTACTTTCACCAATCTGACCAACGCGGCCGCGTGCCCTAGCCTACCGACAGCTGATCGAACCGGAGTCGGGAGGAGCCCGCGGCATGGAACGCAACATGATCGGAGAGTTGAACATGTACAAGGAAGCGGGCATCAAGCCCAACTTCAGCGACATAGCGAGGCGGTACGGCAAGGACCGCCACACCGTCGCCACCTACTGGAACGCCGAGGGCAGCGACCCTGGCGACGGGCGCGCCGACAGGAAGAGCGCCTTCAGCGCCCACAGGGACGAGATCGTCGAGAAAGCCGCCCTCCCCGGGGTCACGAAGGCCGGGATCTACGAGTTCCTCGCCTTCAAGCACCCGGACGAGAAGCTGCCGGGCTACAACGCGCTCACGGCGTACATGCGCAAAAACGGCATCGTCATCGGGCCGCCGGGCGGCCCGGACGCCCACCCCAGGTTCGAGACCCCGCCGGGGCTGCAGCTGCAGTTCGACTGGAAGGAGGGCCTGAGCCTCGCCGACGCCAACGGCGAGGTCTTCGAGTTCAACGTGTTCGCGGCGACGCTGTGCTGGTCGCGGCGGCACATGTTCATCTACTCGAGGGGCAAGGGCACCGACGACCTGCTGAGGTGCATGTACGCGGTGATAGCCACCCTCGGCGGCGTGCCCCTGGAGTGGCTCACCGACAACATGTCGGCGCTCGTCGTCATGTCAAGCGGCAGGCGCAAGCGCGTAGAGCGCGTGTTCTCGTTCGCCAAAGACGCCGGCTTCGAGATCAAGCTGTGCAAGGTGCGCACGCCCCAGACCAAGGGCAAGGTCGAGTCGTCGAACCGCTTCCTGAGCAGGCTCAGCGCCTTCCAGGGCGGGTTCGTCGGCGAGCAGGGGCTCGTCGACGTCATCGCGCAGATAGAGCGCAGCTGCAACTCCGAGCCCAACGCCACCACCGGCATGCCGCCGTCGGTGCTGTTCATGGAGGAGAAGGACGCGCTCAGGCCCGCGGGAAACATGGCGCTGCTGCAGGAGTCCATGGGCGACGTCACGCAGATCGCCAAGGTGCCGGCCACCATGCTGGTGTCCGCGCACGGCGAGAGCATGTCCGTGCCCAGGCGCTGCATCGGCCGCCCCGCACGCGTGGTCACGCTGCCCGGCGGCTCCATGGACTGCTACGTGGACGGCGAGCTCGTCGCCCACCACGAGCACGGCGCGCCCGCCTACGAGCGGGCCCACTACGAGGAGGCCCTGGAGGGCAAGGGGTGGTTCGGCGACTCGGACATCGCCGCTGCCGCCGCGGCCAACCTGGAGCTCCTCGGGACGATCGGCGGCTCGCTGTGACGGCGGCGGTGCAGGCCAGCCCCCTCAACAGGCTGTCCGCGAACCTGGAGGCGCTGGGCCTGGAGTCGGCGGCGCCGCTGGTGCCGGAGTACGTGCGCATGGTGGGCGACGGGGAGAAGGACCTGGTCACCGCCCTGCTGGAGATGACGGACGCGCAGCTGGCGACCAAGGGCCGCGCCGACGACGAGCGGCGCATAAGGATGGCGAACTTCCCGTTCGTGAAGACGCTGGCCGACTTCGACTGGTCGTTCCAGCCGTCCGTCCCCAGGGGCGCGGTCGAGGAGCTGGCGTCGCTGGCCTTCCTGGACCGCGGCGACAACGTGGTGTTCGTGGGGAGCCCGGGCGTGGGCAAGACCCATCTGTCGGTGGCGATCGGCTACGAGGCCGTG
>CAVEMP010000281.1:0-3256 GCA_963616835.1 uncultured Oscillospiraceae bacterium
GTAGTCCGTGGGAGAGCAGGACGCCGCTGACCACCTTGGGGCGTTTCGCTGTTTCAGAGCGCCTTTGAAGACCCTTTCTCCTATTTGGAGGAAGGGTCTTTTTGCGTTTCTCGGCTTGGAAATTTATCGTACAATAGTTCTTATGGATACGTTATTTTCGAGCATAGAGAACTCGGCTAAGAACGCCAACGCACCGCTTGCCGTAAGGATGAGGCCCAAGAACCTGGACGGATACTTTGGCCAAAAGAAGGCAGTGGGCGAGGGGTCGTGGTTGCGCCGTGCCATCGAGCATGACACGCTTTCGTCCGTCATCTTGTATGGACCTGCGGGTACCGGTAAGACAACGTTGGCGCGAATCATTGCGCACACCACCCATGCAGAGTTTGTCGAGGTCTCGGCTGTAACGGGCAGCGTCAAGGACCTGCGACGAGAGATCGATGCCGCGGAGAGCCGCCTGTTGACGCAAGGTCGCCGCACCATCTTGTTTGTCGACGAGATTCACCGCTTTAGCAGGTCTCAGCAAGACGCGCTTCTCCATGCCGTGGAAGACCGCGTTGTGGTGTTGATTGGCGCAACGACCGAGAATCCCTTCTTTGAGGTCAACTCGGCGCTTATCAGCAGATCCAGGATCGTAGAGCTTGAGCCTTTGGATGATGAGTCGCTACGATCGATGCTTGTCTTAGCCTGTGCTTCAGATGATGGACTTAAAGGTGCGTATGTGCTCTCGAAGGAAGCCGAGGACGAGATCGTTAAGCTTGCCGGTGGAGACGGGCGTGCGGCGCTGACGTCGCTTGAGCTTGCGAGCCAGATGGTCGATGTTGACCCGGATTCTGGCGAGCCGGCAGAGATCACGGCCGAGAATGTACTTGAGGCAAACCCGCGTCATGGCTTGAGCTATGACAAAGACGGCGACATGCACTACGACATTATCTCGGCCTTCATTAAGTCTATGCGCGGCAGTGACCCTGATGCTGTCCTGTACTGGCTAGCCCGCATGCTGGACGCCGGCGAGGACCCTAAGTTCATTGCCCGCCGCATCATGATTTGTGCCTCGGAGGACGTGGGCAACGCCGACCCGCAGGCTCTTCTCGTCGCAGAAGCCGCGTTTAGGGCCGTTGAGGTCATTGGCCTTCCCGAGTGCCGCATCAACCTGGCGCAGGCTGCCACCTACCTGGCCCTGGCGCCTAAATCCAACGCTTGCGAGGCAGGCATCGACGAGGCCTTAGCAGAGGTGCGTAACGGCCCCAGGCGAGAAGTACCCAGCTACCTGCGCGATCGCCACCGACCGGGCTCGGGCGAGTACGGGGCTTACCTGTACCCGCATAACTACTCCACGGGTTGGGTTTCTCAGCGCTACTTGCCCGAAGGCTTGGAGAAGGGCTGTTTCTACCACCCCAGCCCGCGCGGCTGGGAGTCGTGGCGTCTAGACGCGGCCGCCAAAGACCAAGCCGATACACAAGGTGGGGTTTGACGGCGCATATGTCGGGTAGAATGGGGTTTGTTGACTTTGGGTCAGCTTTTTTAACGTTGGGTTCCCTCTTTTGGAAGGGGCGGTCATGGATTACCTGTCCATCGCTTTAGTTGTTCTTGTCATCGCCGGTGTTTGGGCCGTGGTCGAGCTTGCCCTTACGGTAAGGGGTGCTCGCAAGTCCATCGATAACGTCGTCTCTTCTGCCAACGAGATTCTGGCGCAGACCCAACCCATCGTCGACAAGCTCGATGGCATGGTCGACGAGCTGCAGCCTGCCGTGAAGGAGGTTCCTGCCCTTGTCGAGAAGACCTCTGTGGCCATCGACAACGCCAACGAGTCGCTTGAGAGCGTGAACGCAATCCTGGGCGATGTCTCTACTGTGTCGGGCGCCGCTTCTGCCGTGACCGAGACCGTGAACAGCGCCGTTAGCGGTGCCGTCAACGGCGTGGCCAAGGGCGTCAGTGCCGTAGCCAACAAGATCTCTGGTAAAGCTGCCCCCGAGGCCGCAAAGCTTGAGGAGGGCGCCGTTGCCCCCAAGTGCGCCCTTGAGGAGGCCGCCAAGGTCGCCAAGGAAGCCGAGGAAGCACCCCACAAGCAGACCTCTTATGTCGTGTACGGCGAGCAGGGCCCCGTTGTCGATGACGACTCGGACGCTGTCGACTCTGGCGACGCTGAGTAGGAGGGCGCCATGCCGAGCAAGACCGTTCGTCTGACCGTTCCCGCCGAGCCCGAGTTCGCACGCATTGTGCGCATGACGGCCGCCAACCTTGCCGTGTGCTGCGACATGCCCATCGATGACGTCGAGGACGCCCGCATGGCCGCCGAGGAGGGCTTTGTTTATGCCTGCGCCACCGTTCAGGACGACTGCGACATTAGCTTTACTATCGATGACGGCCAGGTGAGCATGACCTTCTCGCTGGGCCTGGAGCTTAAGGAAGAGGACGAGGACTCTTCTCTCGATTTGGTCGAGGCGCTTCTTGGCGCCATCTGTGATGAGAGCCAGGTGTCTGACGACGAGACCCAGCTGACGCTGATAAAGCGCACGGGCGGTTTGTATGCAGAGTAGCCAGAGCACCGAGAGAAGCGAGAAGCGAGCCGAGAAGCGCCTTTCCCACCGCTCGCCCAAGGGCAAGCAGGCCTGGGACAAGGATCTTACCCGCGAGCTTTTTCGTCGTTACAAGGAAAAAGGCGACGAGGAGGCTCGTGACCAGCTGATCATGAACCACCTTAACCTGGTGCGCTTTCTTGCGGCCAAGTTCAAGAACCGCGGTGAGCCTTTGGACGACCTTATCCAGGTTGGCACCATTGGCCTTATCAAGGCGATCGATCGCTTTGAGCCCGACCGCGGCCTTGAGTTCACCACCTATGCCACACCAACCATCATGGGCGAGATCAAGCGTCACTTTAGGGACAAGGGCTGGAGCGTCCGCGTGCCCAGGCGCCTGCAGGAGCTTTCTTCCAAGGTCAACCAGGCCCAGGAGCAGCTTACCAACGAGCTGCAGAGAAGCCCCTCGGTCGAAGAGATCGCCCAGCGCGTGGACGCCTCCGTCGAGGACGTGCTTGAGGCAATAGAGTCCTCGAGCGCCTACACCTCGGTACCTCTGGAGGCCGGCGGCAACAACGATGACGACGAGGCACCTTCGATCCTTGACCGTTATGCGGACGAGGACCAAGACCTCGTGGCCTCGGACGACCGTATGGTCTTGGAAGAGGCCATAGCCGACTTCTCGCCGCGCGAGCAGGAAGTTATTCGCATGCGCTTTATGGAGGGCATGACGCAGGTAG
>CAVEMP010000282.1:0-3241 GCA_963616835.1 uncultured Oscillospiraceae bacterium
TGACGAGATCGACATGAGCGAGAAGCTCCAGTGGCGCCAGATGGAGTTTCTCAACCATTGTTTCATTTCGCGCTGTCTGGCGCACGACGGCTACGGACATCCCGCTGAGCGCTTCGCGGAGGACCTCGCCGCGCGGCTGGCGGCGAGGTCTTAGTTCGCCGCCAGCCAGCTTCTCTCCATGTCGAAGATGCGGTTGTCGTTTGGCTGCGCAACGGTTCCTGTTGCTTTGCGGGCTTGGGGTTGGTTTTACGCTCGGGTATCGAGACGGCAGGGTCCTAGATGCGATTGCCCAGGAAGAAGTCCTTGGCCGATATTATGGCGATTCCATCGACGTCGGGCTCGTACCTGCCTTGCCTCACCACGACAACTTTCTCGTACGCGTCGCGTATCGACCTTAGCGGGCCGAGCTCGCGCTCGCGGGTCGATTCGGAGAACATCTCGTCCGTCACCTGGATGTAAACGGTCCTTCCGTCCTTAACGGCGACGAAGTCGACCTCCTTCTCGTAGAGCTTGCCCACGTGAACGCTCCACCCCTTGTAGGCGAGCTGCAAAAAGACGGCGTTTTCGAATAGGCGCCCCATGTCGGCCGAGCGGTACCCCATAAGATACGATCTCAGTCCGAGGTCAGCGATGTATTGCTTGGGGTTAGTTCTCAAGATCTCCCTGCCATGGAGATCGAAGCGGTCTGCCTTGTAGAATAGGTACGCCTCATTGAGCGCCGTCACATACGATTCGACTGTCTTGTTCGTGGTCTTGGATCCCGCCGAGGTCAACGTGTCGGCAATGCCCTTCATGGAGAGCTTGTTTCCCACGTTGTCGCCGAGAAAAACGGAGATTTTCCTGAGGAGCGCCGCGTCCGTCACTTTGCTGCGGCCGCGTTCCCTCGCTCTGTTGACTATGTCCCTCGACGCCACTGCATCGTAGAGGCTTGATAGATATGCTGAGTGCGCCTGCTGCGTCGTGGCGAGCGAGGCAATCGCTGGCATCCCCCCGTAACGTAGGTAGCGCTCGAGGACGTCGTCGAACAGAACAACGTCGCCGCCCGGGCCGACCGTCGCGGATGATTCGCCGAAGGCGAGGCCGCAGAAGTCGAGGTACTCGCCAACGGAGAGGGGCAGCATCTTCACCTCGACGTAGCGCCCCGAGAGGTAGGTGGACAGTTCGCTGGAGAGAAGGTAGGCGTTGGATCCCGTGAGATAGATGTCGCAGTCGAAGTCGATCCTCATAGCGTTCACCGCGTTCTGCCAGCCGGCTATTCGCTGCGGCTCGTCGAGGAAGATATAGGTCTTGCCGTCGGGGAAAAGCCGGTCCTTAAAGTAAGAGTACAGGTCGTCCTCCGTCACGACGGGGCACGCCTTGCTCTCGAGGTTGAGGGAGACGAGCGCGCGCTCGTCGACGCCCTCGGAGACGAGCTTCTCGCGGACCAACCCGAGCATGCTCGATTTCCCGCACCTGCGTACGCCCGTGACGACCTTGATGAGGTCGGTGTCGCGGAACATCAGCGCGCGGTTCAAGTACACGTCGCGGCTCATCAGGTGACTGCCTGCCATTATCACTCCCAAAACCCAAATTCCATTTGTTTTTTGGGAGTATATCTCTAAACGCAATCCCTGTGTGAGCTTGTTTGCTTTTTAATCGTCGTCCCAGGCCGCGAATCCATGGACAAACCTGCCTTCCGAAACTCCACCGGGCTCATGCCCACGATCTGAAGAAGACCGCTTATGGGGACCTGAGAAACCGGTTGCAGGATCCGGACGCTTCCAGGGGCCCACTTGGACGTCTGGGGGCCCAGTCAGGGCTGCGCCCTGTTCCTCGTGGACGCGGGGGCAAGGCGTACCAAAGGAAAGGTCCCCAAGCGTAGGCAGGCCTCGAACCCCACAAGCGCACCGACACCGACGAGGAGGGCGGCCCGTATTCGCTCCCGTGCATGAGGCGGCATTCGAACATCGTCTCGCATCATTCGACGACTCTGCTGCGCAAAGCGTCTGAGCTGCGCGATAATTGAGCTAATCAGGCTAAAGGAAGGTGAGTCAATGGAGAACAACGGTAACGAGATCACAAGGCGCGGCTTCATATTGCTCGCGGCTTCGGCGGGGGCTTCGTTCTTCATCAAGCCAAGTCTCGCCGATGCTCTCATTCCTGACAAAACCTACCTCGTCAGCGTTGGCACTATCGGCTACGGCCACCTCTGGCGCAAAGAGGCCGAGGACGATCCCGAGTTCATGGACCTGTTCGAGCCGGACGAAGCGGAGATTCAAAGAGAGGAGCTGGGGCCGGGATCCGTGCTCCGCTTCAGCCAGGATCCGGACCTCGACAAGGAAGTGCCCTGGCTCGAGGTGGTCTCCGCGGATGGCGAGGAGCTCTGCAACATACCCTGGTCGGCCACGCCCGAGGAAGAGGCTGCCGTCATGCTCATCGTCGACAAGATCAACGAGGGCCGCGATGTCTGGGCCGAGGTCACCAGCGCCGTGCACGACACCATCGACGCCGGGCCCGACAACGCTCGCATACACGACCTCGAGTTCGACGTCTTCTATCGCTAGGGGATCTCGATGAAATGGCTCGTGCTGCCGGCGTTCTGGCTGCTGTACTGGGGAATTTGCTTCGCCTGCACCGGGACCGACAAGAAGAACCTCATGGGCCTGCGCTCGTACCCTGACGAGGTGCAGGGCGCCGTCAGGGATCGCCTTGGCGACGAGGCCCCGAAGGCAAAGCCCGTCCCTGCGGTCCTGCTGGGCAACCTGCTGCTCTTCACGGTTGTGTTCTCCCTAATCGGGATCGCTCTCAAGGGATTCCTTTCCTTCGACGGCTTCCTCTCGGCGTTTTGGTACTTCCTGCTCCTCGGCGAGGGGCTGGGGCTCTTCGACTTGGTGGTCATCGACCTGCTCTGGTGGCGCAGCACGCCGCGCATCCGCTTCTCGTTCCTGCCCGATAGGGCCGCCTACCAGGACCCGGGCAAGCACGTCGGCTCCTTCGTGCGCGGCATCCCGCTCTTCGTCGCCGTGGCCGCCCTGAGCGCGGCTGTTGTGACGCTGCTGTAAGGAGACGGCCGTATGGAAAGGTACCTGGCAGAGACTCCGATGCTCGACTTCTCGCACCCAGCGATACAGCGCCTTGTCGAAAAGCGCCGCTGGATGGAGTTCTGCGGCTACGGCGTGGCGGTGAGCGATTTCCGTCAGCCCGTGATCGACTTCGACCGCAACAACACCTACATCCAGAGCGAGGGCATCAACCAGGACTT
>CAVEMP010000283.1:0-3158 GCA_963616835.1 uncultured Oscillospiraceae bacterium
TTCGCGCCGTCGGCGTCGGTCTCGAACAGGCCGAAGGTGAACTCCTTGTCGGAGGTCGTCGAGCCGCCGTTGACGGTCTTGGAGATCTCAACCTGAAGCTCGCCGGAAGTCGCGTAGGTGTTCGTGAACGCGGCGGCGTTGGTGCCGCGGGAGTAGGTGACCTCGGTCGACAGGGTGAGGTCGGCGTTCTTCACGACTTTAACCGTGACGTCGACGTCGGAGTCGGCCGTCCATCCCTTGTCGTTGTGGCCGACCTCGTGAACCTTGTAGGAGAAGGTCTTGCCGGCGTCGGCCAAGGTGTAGGCGATGCCGGAGAAGGACGCGGTGCCGCCGGCCTGGGTCTTGACGCCCTCGACGCCTTCGACCTTGCTGCCGTCCTTGTTGAGGAGCTCGAACTCGAACCACTCGCCCGCCACGGCCTCGGTGCCGCCGTTGACGGTCTTGGTCACGGAGATGGTGGCGCTGCCGGTTGCCTCGTATTTATTGTCGAATTTGGCGACGACCGAGCCGTCGGCCTCGTAGCCGCGCTGGCCGTACTCGACCTTGGTCACGTGCAGGTCGCGATCGGCGCCCTGCACGACGGTGAAGGTCACGGGGAAGTCATCGTCGTTGGTCCAGCCGTTGCCCAAGTCGCTCGTCTCATGGACGGTGTAAGTGTAGGTGCCCACCTTGCTGAAGGTCAGCTCGCCGAAGGAGACGGTCTGGTGGTCGTAGTCGGCGGTAATCTCGCCGGTGCCGCTCACCTGCTTCTTGTCCTGGTCGAGCAGGGTGAAGGTGAACTTCTCGCCCTTGGCGACGGGCCCGCCGTTGACGGTCTTGGCGACCTTCACTTCGCCCTTGGCGCTCTTGGCGGTATAGGCGTTGTCGAACTTGGCGGCATCGATCTTCTGGTCGCCGTCGAAGTACTCGACGGATTTCACGGAAATCTTGCCGTCGGCGGCCTCGGTCGTCACGACGACCTTGATATCACCGTCGTTTTGCCAGCCGTCGCCCAGGTTGCTGGTCTCGTGGACGTAATAGGTGTAGGTGCCGGCTGCATCAAGCTCGGGCGTGGTGAAGGTGGCCTCGGGCTTCTCGTCCGTCCCCTTGATGGTGACGGTCTTGCCGGCGATGTCCTTCTTGCCGTCGTCCTGCAACTGGAAGGTGAACTGCTCTTTCTCCTGCAGCGGACCGCCGTTGACGGTCTTGGTAACCTTGATTGAAGCCGTGGTCGAATCGGGCTTCGGGGCGGTGTAGGTGTTGTTGAAGGTCGCGATGTCCACGGACTCGCCGTTCTCGCTGTAGGAAACGCCAGCGGAAATCTTCCCGCCCTTCTCGACGACGCTGACAATGGCGGTCACGGTCTTGTTGTCGTAGGTCCAGCCGACAGGTACGATCTGCGGCTTGACTTCCTCCAGTTCGTACGTGAAGGTCTGGCCAATCATGCTCTCGCTCAGCTCGCCCACGAAATCGGCCTGGCCGGCACCGGTGATGGTGACGTCGGAAAGCTTGGGCGCCAGCGCAGCGTTGTCGCCAGCGGCCGTTGCGGTGAACGTGAAGGTGGGGGCGACGTCTTCCTCGTAAGTACCGGTAACGCCCTTGTTGACATGAATCTTGAAGCTGCCGTCAGCCAGCGAGTCGTACACGGAAACCGAAGTGCTGATGGTGGGCGTGATGCCGAGGGCCTTGGCTTTGGCCTGCGCCGCGGCGAGGTCCTTCTTATCCTGCTCGCTCGTTCCGCCGAACATCACGTAGAAGGGCTCGGTGTTGGAAATCTTGTAACCGGTCGGGGCCTTCGTCTCAACGTAGCAATACAGAACGTTCGACTCGAGCGGGGAGCCCTCGGTTCCGAACTGCGCCACGCCGTTTGCCCCGGTAGTTTTCGGGTTATCTCCAACGCCCGTAACGAGCGACTTCTCGATATTGCCCACTGCAGAGGCGTCCATATCGACCTTGTAAAGCGCGAATTCCGCACCCTCGAGCACCTTGTTGCCCGAGTCGTCGGTCTTGGTGATGGTCAGGCCGTAGCTCGTGCCCTCGGTGCCGGCGTTGGACTTCGCCACCTGCCAGTAATCGCCGTACTTCTTAGACGCGCTGGCGAAACCGTTCATCGAGACATCGTTGCCGATGTAGACGTCATCTCCCAGGATGCCTTGCGGGCTCACGTCATAGGTGACGGTGAGGGCGCGGGAGTCGGGCACGGTAAGGGTAAGAACCGTGGTCGAGCTGCCGTCGGTGGCAGTACCGTTGCTAAGCTTGTACGAGACGCCCTCGGTTACCTCGGCGCCGGTCTTGGCGTCCTTGACGTGCAGCGAGCCGGAGGTGAAGCTCGCGCCGGAGTTCATGGTGTCCTCAAGCTCAAGCGAGCCGGTGGAGCCGATGGTCAGGGCATTGGGATTGACCTTGATGGTGAAAGTGACGTGGGAGCCGTCGGCGGCGCGTGCGGCGTTCTTGTCCAGGACCTGGTTGGTGATGGTGGTCTTGGCAGTGCCGGCCGGGAAGGTCCTCTCGCCGGCGTCTGCCTGGGCGCTGTTTTGGAACTCCTTGCTCTCGCCCGCCTTGAAGAAGGACGCCTTGACGGCGGTCTTGTATTTGAAGGTGACGTAGCCCTTCCAGGAGTAGACGGGGCTCTCGGTGGTCCCGGTGTTGGTGGCCACATCGGAGGTCTTCACGGTGAAGACGGCCTGGTTGCCGGTCACCGTGGGCTCGACGGCCTGGTTCCAAAGCGAAGTAAAGCCATTGGCGCCAACAAGGGTGTACTGGCCCGATTTGGCCACGTACGTCATACCATCGGGCAAGGCGTCGGTAAGCTTGACGTCGACGCCCTTGAGGTCGCTGGCCGCCTGGTGCGTCCAGGTGTTGGGCTCGTCGCAGTTGACGTGGGCTTCCCACTCGGTGATCCAGGCGCCCTTCTCGCCGTTGCCCCAGTCGTAAGTGGCGTCCCAGGTCGAGTCGCCGGTGGTCTTCTTAGAGACAGAGGGCATCGTAGAGCTTTCGATGTCATAGGAGTCGTTGGCCGAGACCTTGGATTTCTTGTCGGTCGTAACCGTGGACTCGTTAGTGTAGGTGCCGGCCGGGTAGGCGTCGCTCACCTTGGAAGCCTGCGTCTTGTAAGTAACGTTGACCTTGGCGTCGGCCTTGCCGATAAGGGCCTTGACCTTCTCGGTTGCCTTGAAGGT
>CAVEMP010000284.1:0-3029 GCA_963616835.1 uncultured Oscillospiraceae bacterium
CGTGAGCTCTAGCTATCCTGTCCATGCTTGGCCTTCCATATCTTCTTGGCCGCCTCGCCTACCCACGATGTGAGACCGGCCGGCTTCCTCATCACCGTGTCCACCTGATCGTCGGTGAGGTTGCGCGCCAGCGTCTCGATTGTGCCCTCGTCCGCGGCCGTGAACGCCTTGCCGGCGCCGATCTGAGCGATGCGGCGGTCGATAGCTTTTGCCTCGGTCATGGCTCCTCCTTCCTTTAAATGATGAAAAAGGTATACCTGATATTCATCATCTGAAGGAGGGGATCCAAGACCACGAACAAGACCGTCGAGTCGTACGTGACGGCGCTCAACGAGAAGATCATCGTGGTGAGGCAGGGCAGCTACGAGCCTGGAGTGGGCGGAATCATCATTGTATCGACCAAAGACTTCTTTCTGGGCAGTCGCTTCTAGAATCCTACCGTCTTGCCATGCTTCATTGCTTCTCGCTGATTCGCCAGCGTCTGCTGCGCCTTGGAATCCATCGCCGAAGATAGTGAGCTTCTCCCATCTGCCCACAACGAGCCGCGGAATCTCCTTGGCAGATGGCTTGGCGCCGAGTGAAGTCAACGGCCTGCTGCACATGCGAAACGTCGACGTCTACGTTACCGGCAGCAACTCGAAGCTCCTCTCATCTGACGTGGTGACGCAGTTCCGCGGGCGCGGCGACGAGGTGCGCGTGCGCCCTCTTTCCTTTTCCGAGTTCATGCAGGCCTTCGACGGCGACTTCTACCACGGCTGGGCCGAGTACGTCACCGCCCAAGATTGAGGTCACATTCAAGAGCGTTCTCAAGTCGAAGATCAGCTCGAACACCATCGCTTCCTACATCGATTATCTCGAGGAGTCGTTCCTCGTCGAGGAGGCCGTGCGCTACGACGTCAAGGGCAGGAAGTACATAGGCGGCCCCAAGAAGTACTACTTCGAGGACGTCGGCCTGCGCAACGCCCGGCTCGGCTTCCGCCAGGTCGAGCAGGCCCACATCATGGAAGACATCGTCTACAACGAGCCGCGCGCCCGCGGGTTCTCGGTTGACGTGGGGTGCGTCGAAGAGCTCGTACAGTGCGTTCTTGAAGGGTGCTGTAATCGCTTGGCGTATTTGGGTCGCCTCGACGTTCGAGAGAGCTCGCGCCGCTTCTGTCTATCAGGGATGCGTTCCCAGAGAACGTCGTGGCCCAGCAGCAGGCCGCGAGCGGTCCGGGGCCTTCGCTGTGCGTGGGATGCTGCGGGCGCCTTCTGGCACAGCGATGCAGGTAAACTTTGGGACGGAAAACCGTCTTGTTTCTCGACATGGTGTATTGTTGCCGTGGCATTGTGAATACGGGGAAGGGAAATCGAATATCATGTCCGCTTTTGTTGAGCTGAACCCCACGGACGAAGAGTACGACCGCTTTGTTGCTAAAAATCCGTTTGGAAGGTACTACCAGACCACTACGTACGCTAAGACCAAGCGTACGCAGCGCTTTGCGCGCCACCGTTGCGTGCTCCTGAAAATTGCTGGGGGGGGGATACTCCAAGTAGCCCTGTAGCCGGAACGTGCATTCAGCTCAAGCAAATCCCCAAGACCCCCTTCCGTTATGCCTTTATGCGTCTTGGCTTCGTGCTTGATTACGATGCGCCTAACTGGCGCGAAGTTGCTGAAGCGCTTTGGGATGCCGTTCAGAACGCCCTTCGAGACGAGCGCGTCGTCTATTGGAAGTTTGGCATCTGCGTTCCGGAAGATCGTCAGGACGTCTACGACTTTTATCGCTCTCGCGCGACGTATCTCGATCCGGCGGACGGTCACGAGCCCGCCTTTATGCGCTGCCGATCCGAGCTCCCGATAGCAGAACCGTTGGAGGATGTGCTCTCCGGTCTGCCAACAAAAACCCGCTATATGGTCAATAAAGCCCAGAAATACGGCCTGGAGGTCGAAACGGGCACTCTTGAGGATATCGAAAAGTTTCAGGAGCTAAAGGTCGAGACGGCAAAACGCGACAATATCGAGCACCTGTCCCTCGATGATATGAAAACAATCTTCAATACGATCGTCGGAGATGGTCTGGGCACCTTCTACTTTGTGCGTATCCGACCTGCTGTTACTCTGGCAATTCTGGAAAAGGACCTTCAGAAGTGGCGGCGCGATCTTGAGCGGGCTGAGGGCAAGAGGAAGCGCAACGAGAACTACATCAACGACGTGCACAAATCGATTGAAAAAATCGAAGCTCAGATGACGGAGCTGCGCGAACTCGAAGCGGTGAGTCCTGAGGGCATGCTCCTCTCTGGCGGCCTTTGCGTGACCGTGGGCAATACGATGATGTATAACTTTGCGGCCTCAAGCGATCGGTTTAGGGATTACTTCCCTAACTACCTCATGCTTTGGAGCTTTATTACGCGCGCCAAGGAGCAGGGCTGCACGCTCTTTGATTTTGCTGAGACCTATGAGGACGAAACGCAGGGCCTGGGGTTGTTCAAGAGCAAATGGGGAGCAACAACCGTTAAGTACTCCGGAGACTTCGAGCAAGTGGTGAGCCATCCTGCGGGTGACGTTTTTCGTATGCTGATGCATCGACGCGGATAGGTTGGGGCGGGGTGCTCTCGGTATAATGGGCCCGCGCGGTCAACCGACATGGCGGTCGTTCTCGTGATGTCGCCGCCATCGCCGCATCGGTGGCGAGCCATGCCGCGTACACGTCCTCCTCGCGGATTGACGGTGCCCCCGCGGCCCTAAAGACGCCGCGGGCGACCGGCTCGATGTGGCCATGCTCCGCGAGGCGCGACAGCGACATCGGAAGTTGCGCTCCTGCTCCTCTTCGCTCATCGTGAAGAAGCAAGATCTTCGGTTTTCACGGCCCGTGCTGTGAGGCGGCAATCAGAATGCCTGCCGTATATGCCTAGGCACCCTTTTGCCGAAGCACCCTCTCCAAGGCGCCTTCCGCAAGATCCGACGCCAAGCTTGCCAGATCTTCGGCTGGAAGCCGCTTGCCGTCTGCAACCCATTGCCTGTAGGCGTTTATGCCTGTCTGCTGAAGAAA
>CAVEMP010000285.1:0-3027 GCA_963616835.1 uncultured Oscillospiraceae bacterium
TGGCGAGACGCGCGGCGCGCCCGGTGGGGGATTGGTATACTGGGTACTCGAAATTTCGAGAGGGGGCGGCCAATGCGCGGCAAGGCCAAGTCGTTCATCGCGCGGCATATGGGGCGCTTGATATGCCTGCTGTGCACGCTGGGCGTGATCGCGGCGACGATCTTTGTCTACGTGAGCTACCTCGACGATCGCATCTACGAAGAGGGCGCCAACGCCGTCCAGCTCACGTACCGCCAGACGGCCAAGACCTTTGCCCTCTTCGCGCAGCGCAACTGGAACTACCTCTCGGACGTCGACAACTACATCGCCCACATCGACGCCGACCACCAGGCCGAGGACCTTTTTACCCAGTACGCGTCGCGTGCTAACAACTGGGAGTATTCCGACGTCTACCTCTTCAACCAGACCCAGGATTACCGCACCATCGCCAAGCGATCGGGCCGCGCCGAGAGCATCGCGGGCGTCTTTGACCAGCTCTTTGAGACCGGCGAGTCCTGCCTGACCTCCTACATCGCGTCAGACGGTGAGCGCAAGGTCGTCTTTGCCCGTCTGCTCACCTCGCCTATGGTGGTCGACGGCACGACCTATACCGCGCTTGCCGTGAGCTACGACAACGCCACCCTGCAGGACTTTCTCTCGGCCAACGCCTTTGGCGGCAAGAGCGACTGCTATGTGGTGGACGAGAAGGGCGACGTGGTCTTCTCGCTTGAAGAGAAAAGCGTGGTCACGGACTTTGTGTCGAACTTCACGGACTTCTTCTCGGCCAGCGTGGACTTTGTGCACGGCGATGCCTCCTCTTTTGCCCCCAGCGTGAAAGATGGCAAACCCATCGCAGCTCTTGTCACCTACAACGACGAGCAGCTCTATGCCGTGTGGGTGCCTACCGACCTGGAGGGCATGTCCTTGGTTGCCCTTGTGGATTCCGGCCAGGTGGACCGCACGTCAAACGACGTTCGCAATGCCAGCATCTGCGCCTTTGCGGTTATCTTGATCACTGTTTGCGGCGCCTCGCTTGGCGTTCTTTACTACAAGTACCGGCTAGAGATGGCCGAGAAGACCCGCGAGAGCGAGGCTCTGGACCGCAAGAACAAGATGACCATGCAGCTCTTCGAGGCGATGGCGCAGTCATATGACCGCTATGCCATGGGCGACTTGGTGCACGACACGTATGAGTACAAGGAGTTCGCGCTGGATACGCCCTTGTACCCCAAGGCGGGCACCTATCGCGACCTTATAGGCTTCATAAATCGCAGGTATACGCTGCATAAGCCCAAGGACGGCGAGACGATCGAGTCGCTGCTGTCGCCGGGCCGTCTGCAGCGCGTCTTAGGGCATGAGGCGGGCTACGTGACCTTTGAGTACGAGACGCGCGAGCCAGAGCGCGGCGAGCAGCGGGTCGAGCACCTGCGGATGAACGTCGTCCCCGTGGGCTGGCTCGAGGACGGTTCTGTGAGCCGCGTCTTGCTCTTTGCCCAGAACATCTCGACCACGATCGAGCTTGAGACCCAGGCCATGACCGACGACCTGACGGGCCTTAACAACAAGCGATGCTTTGCCGAGCTCACCTCTAAGATGCGCCAACAGGGCCATCCTTTCACGCTGTACTATCTTGATCTTGATCGCTTTAAGCAGGTCAACGACACTTTTGGTCACGAGACGGGCGACAAACTCCTACAGGAGGTCTCGCGCCGCATGCGCTCGTGCGTGCGCTCCTCTGATTACGCCTTTAGGTTGGGCGGCGACGAGTTTGCCCTTGTGACCTGCGGCTCGTTTGACGCGGGCTTCGCGCGCCTTTTGAGCAGTCGTCTACAGAAGGCAATCGAGGAACCCATCGTGATTGACGGCAACACCATGTGCGTTGGCGCGAGCTGCGGCTTTGCGGGCTGGCCCGTGGAGGGCGAGACCTTAGAGCAGGTCCAGGCCCTTGCCGACGGTCGCATGTACCGCGAGAAGAAAGCCCACCACGAGGGGCGGTAGCGGCTCGCCCGGCGACGCGGCGCCCCTGCGCTATACTAGGAACCCGCTGTCGCGAAGGAGCCGCCCCCATGTCCCAAAACACCCCCATGCCCCCTGTCCCCGCATACGCGCTGCAGGTCATCGACGCGCTTGAGGCCGCGGGCTTCGAGGCCTGGGTCGTGGGTGGCTGGGTGCGCGATGCCCTTCTGGGCCGCCCGGGCCACGACGTGGATGTCACGACGTCGGCCCCTTGGCAGCAGACGGCGGCCGTCCTTCGCGCCGCGGGCATCGAGGTCCACGAGACCGGCATCGCCCACGGCACCGTGACGGCCGTGGTGGCGGGCCAGCCCGTCGAGACCACGACCTACCGCGTAGAGGGCGCCTACTCAGATCGGCGCCACCCCGATGACGTGCGCTTTGTTCAAGACGTGAAAGAAGACCTGGCCCGGCGCGACTTCACGGTGAACGCCATGGCCTATCACCCACGCCGCGGACTTCTCGACCCCTACGGCGGCGAGAAGGACCTGGCCGCGGGCGTCATACGCGCGGTGGGGGAGCCGCGGATTCGTTTTGAGGAAGATGCCCTGCGCGTGCTGCGGGCGGTGCGTTTTGCCTGCCGCCTGGGCTTTGAGATAGAGCCGGCCACGCAGGAGGCCCTGGTCGCCTGCGCGGGCGAGCTTGCCGGCATCGCCAGCGAGCGCGTGGGCCAGGAGCTGCAGGGCATCCTGGACTCGGGCCGCGTGGCGTGGGCGATTCGCCGCCAGACCGACGTTCTTCTCGCCGCCGTGCCAGAACTGGCGCCTGCCCGCGGCTTTGACCAGAAGAGCCCCTACCACGCCTATGACGTGCTGGAACACACGGCCCGCGTGTGCGCCGGCGTCGAGGAGTTCTGTGGGGGAGTGGCGCCTTCTCACCTGCGCTGGGCAGGCCTTTTGCACGACGTGGCCAAGCCTGCCTGCGCGAGCTTCGACGAGCTGGGCCGTGGGCATTTCTTTGGCCACCAGCCCGAGGGCGCCCGCATGGCTGCGCGCATCATGTCTCGCCTGGCGCTGCCCAAAGAGACGATCCGCC
>CAVEMP010000286.1:0-2977 GCA_963616835.1 uncultured Oscillospiraceae bacterium
TGGGAGGCCGTCGAGGGCTTCGACGCCGGCGCGACCGCGGCCCAGGTCCTCACCGCCAAGGGCACCGTCACCCACGTCGCCTACGACGGCGACCTGGACACGGACGGCCTGGACACGGCCGTGACCGTCACCGTCAAGGTCGCCGCCCCCGCCGAGCAGGCCTCGGACGAGACCGTGACAGACGAGACGACTAAGGTCGAGACCAGCACGACTACCAAGTCCAAGAAGGGCACCCCCGCCACCGGTGACGTGACCTGGGGCGGCTTCGCAGGCCTTCTCGCCCTGGCAGTTGTCTGTCTGGCGGCCGCGCGCGTATCTCTGCGCAAGAACCGCTAATCGTCAACCGCTAGTAACACCGCACCACAAAACAGGGGCCTGCCCGATGTTTCAACATCAGGCAGGCCCCATTTTCGTGTCCGCATGAAATCAGCGGCTGGCCCCTGGTCCAGGGCCCAGCTTAGTCCTCCTGCCCGCCCGCGACTCCGGCGGCGAGAAGAGCCCCCGCTCCAAGCACTGCGGCGGCCGCAACGCCAACGCCGCCCTGGTCACTGGTGCTGGGCACAGTCCCGCCGCCGCGCTTGACGGCGGTCGTGACCGTCGTAGTCGTGGTCGTCTCGCCAGCCGTCGGCGTAACCGGCGTCGGCTCCGGCGTCGGCGTGGGATCCGGCTCAACCTCTTCGTGGTCCGTGATCACGATGCGCCCCGCGCCGTTGGGGTTCTCGTACCCGGCGCCCACAACGCCCTTGAGGTCGTCGCGGATGTAATCCACCAGAGCCAGGATGTCGAAACCAAACTTCTGGGCATCGGCGGCGTTTGAAGGCGTGGGCGTCTTGCCCGCGCGCGTCAGCACAAAGTCCGAGCTAGCCACCGTGTAGCGACCGTCGGGGTCGATGGCCTTGCCGTTAAGCGTGGCGTTCTTGACGCGCCTCTCGCCGCTGCCAACCTCCTTGTACGTCGAGCCGTCAAAGACCACCGGCGAGTCCACGTCGGTACGAATCGTGAACGACATACCGTCCGAGACCTGCAAGAAGTAGTTGTTGTCGGCAGGACAGGTTGCCACGGCGGTCTCAAGCAGATCAAGGATGTACTGGCCCGTGACCTCAAGCGCCACCATCTGGTTGCAGTAGGGCTCGACCTCAAGCAGCTGCGCGTAGGTGATTTTGCCAGCCTTGACGTTCTTGCGAATGCCCGAAGCGTTAACGACGGCCAGGTCACAGGCCTTGCCGGTCTGCGCCTGGTAGTAGGCGCGCACGCCGTCGCACACCAGGTCGCCCAGGTTGGTCTCCTGGTTCTTGGTCGAGCCGGTAAAGTCGCCCTCCGCGGTCGCGTAAAGGTTGACCTCGGCGGTGCCAATGACGTCGGTGGGCAGGGGCTCCACGCCGTCACTAAGCTGCGCGATCAGGGCCGCGATCTCTTCGTCCTGGCCGTCCCAGGATTCGATGAGCTTAGCCGTGACGTCTAGCGACGCCATGGCCTCGCCCGTCGCCGGGTTTATCTCGATGTGGCCAAAGCTCGCGAACTTGGTGCCGGTCTGGGCAATCACGACGTCCTGGCCGTCGGCGTTCTTGACGGTCTGCACGTATTTCTCGTGCGAGTGCCCGTCCACCACCAGGTCGATGCCCGAGGTCTTGGCAACCAGGGTGTCGCTGCGCCAGCACTCGTCGTTGCCGGCCTCGCCCAGGTGGGAGAGAAGAACCACGTAATCGGCGCCGTCGACCGTGCGCGCGGTCTGGGCAAACATCTGCACCGTGGCATAGAAAACCTGCGGGTCGTCCTGGAAGAAGCTCCAAACAAAGTTGCCGTCCTCGTCCTGGAACAGCGACGCGTCGCCGCGCGTTAGGGTCGTGGGCGTCACCACGCCCAGGAAGGCGATTTTGACCGGCTTACCTGCAACGTTGTACTCAACCACGTGATAGGGGTCGAACTGCAGGTTTCCGCTAGCGTCTGCAAAGTTGCAGCACACGTACTTGAGCGCGGACTGCGCCGAGGCAAGCTCCAGGAAGTTCTGGACCCCAAAGTCAAACTCGTGGTTGCCCACGGTCACCACGTCGTAGTTGCACGCGCCCTCGACCTGCATGGGGATCTTGCCGTCGCTGGCTGCGCCCAGCACGCCGCCTTGGATGGCGTCGCCGGCGTCTACCAGTGTGACGTTGCCCGTGTCGTGGGCCTCTTTCTGGGTTTTGACAAAGTCGATCAGCGCGCTGTAGCCCAGGTTGGTCTTGGTGTTGTACATGCCGCAGTGGACGTCGTTGGTGTGGACGATGGCGATCTTCTCGGTAGCGTCGTCTGCGCTTGCGCCGCCGCCCGCCTCTTCTGCAAAAGCGCGGGCCGGACCCGAGGCCAGCGTGAAGCTAACGCTTGTTAGAGCGGTGGCTGCCCCGCCAAGGAAGGCGCGGCGAGAAAAGAGCTTGTCAAACATGAAAACCTCCTGATAAAAGGCCAATACGTGTAAATCTAACACAGCGAGAACCGCGCGCTGACGCCCCGGCCTACAATGGGTGCAAACACCAAACGGGAAGGGACCAGATGATTCGAATTGCCTGCGACGTGCACACGCACACGCTGTTTTCTCGCCACGCTTACTCGACGCTTGAGGAGGATGTGAGGGCCGCAGCCAATAAGAACCTTGAGCTTCTGGGCATTACCGACCACTTCTCGAGCATGCTCTTTGACGAGCAGACCCTCAAGAACTTCCAGTACTTCATCAACTTTACTACCTGGCCGCGCGTGTGGCACGATGTCACGCTGCTGCATGGCTGCGAGGCCGATATCGTGGACGGCCAGGGCAATCTGTTTGGCCACGACATTGTGGTTGATAAGGGCATTACCGGTGAGAGCCGCCGCCCCAGGACCTTGAAGGATGAGGTCTTTTCTCAGTGCGACTACGTGATCGCAAGTATCCACCGCAATGACTTCACGCGCGAACAAACCCCAGCTCAGAATGCCCAGATGTATATCAACGCACTGCAGGACCCCA
>CAVEMP010000287.1:0-2774 GCA_963616835.1 uncultured Oscillospiraceae bacterium
GCACGCGGCGTCATCGATTGCGGGCTCGGGCTTATAGCCATAGGGGCGTTTTGCTTCGCGGCCTACGAGCTCCACTTGCGGCGACGCGTCGGTGCGGCAAAACATCGGGCCCGGTAGCGCCAACGTTCAATCTGGCAATCGCCATCACAACGTTCTTTCGCCGGTGCATGCCCGGCTGAGATAAAGACGAGACAAAAGTAATCTCTTTGAAAGGGGAATCAACATGAAAATGCAAACCTGTGCGAACAAGGCCGCCCGTGCCCTATGCGCGTCCGTCCTGGCTGCGGGGCTTATGATCCCGTCGGGCGCGGCGCTGGCGAAGACGAGCGACACCGATGTTGACGACGCGTCATTCACGCTTATCGGCATTGCGTCGGGTGATGTGGTACACGCCTATCAGATTTTCGACACAGATATCGATGTCAACAATAATCTTACCTATACGGCGAAGGTGACTGATCTGCCCAAGAAGTATGACACGGTTGATGAGATTTCTGCTGTGACCGGTGATGCCCGTACGGTTGCCGACGCCATCGCGGCCCAGGTCATCGCAACCTCCGGGACGACGACCCAGGCCACGGCCGGCGCCGACGGCAAGGTCTCGCTGAGCCTGGACTCCGGCTACTGGTTGGTTACCGTCACTTCCAACAGCAAGGAAACCAAGGTGTATCAGACGCTTCTTGTCAACGCCACGCCCGATATTAAGGACGGCGTCTACGTGACGCGCACCATTAGCGACACTGCAGCAAAGGTCCAGCCCGTCACGCCGCCGACCAAGAAGATCGTCGACCCTGACGGCAACGCCGGCCAGTCCACCGACAGGTACTCCGTGGGCGACACCGCCAAGTTCACCATCTCCGGCACCGTGCCCAGCTACCCGGCAGACGCCACGAACGCCATCTACTCCATCACCGACGTTCCCGATAAGGGGCTTGCTGTCGATACCACCAGCTTCGTGGTGAAGTCCGGCGACAAGACCCTGGCAGAGGACACGGACTACACGCTCACCGCAAACGACGGCGGCACCTACACCGTGGCATTCACCAAGACGTTCGTCCTTGCGAACCCCGGCCAGGCTGTGACCATTGACTACAGTGCCGAGGTCACCAATATCGACCTCGCAACCGGCAAGGTTGGCAACAAGGTGTACGGCACCTTCGCCCCGAACCCGTACGAGACCAAGGACGTTGACACCACGCCAACCGACCCTTGGGACCAGACCTACGGCTTTGAATTCAAGAAGCTTGGCGCCCCTGACAACAATGCCCTCGCCGGCGCCGAGTTCACGGTGACCGACAAGGATGGCAATCCCGTGACCTACATCGACGCCTCCGGCAACCTCCACACCGACGGTGTGGTGACCTCCGACAGCAATGGCTACGTGTATGTGAACGGCCTCGAAAAGGGCGTCTATACCGTGGCCGAGACCAAGGTTCCGTCCGGCTACCAGAAGATCGATCCCTTCACCGTCGAGCTGAGCTCCGACACTGCCAACGGCAACGCGTCTTCGACCGGCACCGTGACCGAAGTCAACTTCAACTACGCGGGCGAGAAGACCGACCCCAAGGTCGGTGAGCTGCCCACCACCGGTGGCGCGGGCACCATCGCGCTGACGGCTGGCGGCATCCTGCTCGTTGCTGGCGGTTCGGTTGTCATCCTGCGTTCCCGTCGTCGTGACCAGGACTAATACCGTAGAGCGCTGATACGTGGCTATTCGACGGAAATATATTTTTCAGGGGGAGGGGGCGTGTTCCCCTTCTCCTGTTCCCGTTGTAGAAGCGGTTTCGCGGCAGCAGCCTGGCGGCCCGGCTCAGCAGCTTGGCGACTCGCTGCCGGCGCGGGCCGACGCCTCGACTTCGCAAGGTCACGGTGCGCATGCGGCGGGATATGCCGTAGCGAAACGTCGTTGCTTTCGCGCGCTGCCCATTGTGTTCGCGGCGTTGATCGTGATCGCCGGCCTGTGCATGATTGCCTACCCGTTCGCCAGCGACTATTTGAACAAACTGGAGCAAGCCAAGGTCACTCAAAACCTGGACCAGACTATCGAACAGACGCCTCAAGGGGATCTGAGCGCCTATCTGCGCCAAGCCGAGGACTACAACAGCCGCTTGCTGGCGGGGTCGACCTACGTGATCGACCCGTTCGACCCGGATGCGCCGACCGTTGGCGACGAGGAGTACCTTGCGTGCCTGAACCTCAACGGCGACGGCGTGATGGGGCGGATCGTCATCCCGTCCGTCGGCGTGAACCTTCCCGTCGCGCACGGGACCGAGGGCTCGGGCATGGACCGCGGCGTCGGGCATGTGGTGAACACTTCGCTTCCCGTAGGCGGCGCTTCGACGCATGCGGTGCTTGCGGGTCACACCGGCCTTCCCTCGGCGGTGATTTTCGACAAGCTCGACCAGCTTTCCGTGGACGACTATTTCGTTATCCAAGTGCTTGGCGAAGACCATGCGTATCGCGTGACGTCCACCGAGGTCGTGCTGCCCGACGACACGACGAGTTTGGGTGTTCAAGATGGGAAAGACCTGGTCACACTGGTTACGTGCACGCCGTATGGGGTGAACTCGCATCGCTTGCTGATTCATGCCGAGCGCTGCGAGGTTCCGCAGGATTGGCTTGATCGCGAGGCTTCCGGCGATACCGGGCTGCCGTTCCCGTATGAGGCGGGTGCAAGTTCTCTCCCGCCGTTCCTTATTGGCGTGTTTGTGGCGGCAGTCGTCATGGTCGTGGTGGTTGTCGTTCGCGTGGCGCGAAGGAAGTGCGGGCGGCGA
>CAVEMP010000288.1:0-2674 GCA_963616835.1 uncultured Oscillospiraceae bacterium
CCGCGCTTGACGTCGATGGCGATCCGCAGGCCCGAGAGGTCCGTCTCGTCGCGGATGTCGGCGATCTCGCGCACCTTGCCCTCTTTAGAGAGCTTGACGATGCGGTCGATGATGACATCGGTCTTGGTGGTGTAAGGGATCTCGTAGACCTCGATGATGCGCTCTTCGGGCAGGTAGCGCCAGCGCGAGCGAATCTGGAAGCCGCCCGTGCCCGTCTCGTAGATCTTCTCCATCTCTTCGCGGCGATAAATGATCTCGCCGCCGGTGGAGAAATCGGGCGCGGGCAGGTACTCGTGCAGGTCGCAGTTGGGGTCGTCGAGGAAGTGCATCGTGGTGGTGCAGACCTCGTTCAAGTTAAAGCCGCAGATGTCAGAGGCCATGGCCACGCCGATGCCCTTGTTGGCCGAGACCAAGATGTTGGGGAAGGTCGTGGGCAAAAGGCGCGGTTCCTTCATGGCGCCGTCGTAGCTGTCCATGAAGTCAACGGGGTCTTTGTCGATGTCCTTGAAGATCTCGGCGCAGATGGGCGAGAGCTTGGCCTCGGTGTATCGGCTGGCTGCGTAGGACAGGTCGCCCGAGTAGTACTTGCCAAAGTTGCCCTTAGACTCAACGAAGGGCGTGAGCAGGGCCTCGTTTCCCGTGGCGAGACGAACCATGGTCTCGTAGATCGCGGCGTCGCCGTGGGGGTTGAGCTTCATCGTCTGGCCGACGATGTTGGCCGACTTCTGGCGCGCGCCGTTAAGCAGGCCCATCTTGTACATGGTGTAGAGCAGCTTGCGGTGCGAGGGCTTGAAGCCGTCGATCTCGGGGAAGGCGCGCGAGACGTTGGTGCTCATGGCATAGGGCATGTAGTTGGTCTCGAGCGTGTAGGTGATGGGCTGCTCCACGACCTCGGAGTGAAGGCCGATCACGTTGGTAGCGTCTACCTGCTTTTTCTTGTCTTGTTTCTTGGTCTTCTTAGCCACGGTTGTTCCTTACTGCAGGTCGAGCTGGTCGAGATACTCTTTGCCGTGCTCGGCGATGTGGCGCTTGCGGCCCTCTTCGTCGTTGCCCAGCAAGAGGTTGAACATGGTCTCCATCGTGGTCACGTCCTCGGGCTGGACCTTGATCAGGCGGCGGGTCTCGGGGTTCATGGTGGTGAGCCACATCATGTCGGGGTCGTTCTCACCAAGACCCTTGGAGCGGTTGATCGTGCACTTTTGGTCGCCGATCTCTTTGAGCATGTTGTTCTTCTCGAGGTCTGTGTAGGCAAAGTAGGTCTTCTCTTTGCAGTTGATCTCGTAGAGAGGCGACTCTGCGATGTAGACGTAGCCCTCGCGGATCAAGGTGGGCACCAGGCGGTAGAGCATGGTGAGGATCAGCGTGCGGATGTGGTAGCCGTCGACGTCGGCGTCCGTACAGATGACGACCTTGCTCCAGTTAAGGTTGTCCAGGTCAAAGGTGCCCAGGTTCTTCATGCGCTTGTCTTTGACCTCGACGCCGCAGCCCAGGACGCGCAGCAGGTCCATGATGATGTCGGACTTGAAGATGCGCGGGTAGTCTTCCTTCAAGCAGTTCAAGATCTTGCCGCGCACGGGCATGACGCCCTGGAACTCGGCGTCGCGCGAGGTGCGGATGGCGCCCGCCGCCGAATCGCCCTCGACGATGTAGATCTCGCGGCGGGTCTTGTCCTTAGAGCGGCAGTCGATGAACTTCTGCACGCGGTTGGCCATGTCGGTCTTTTGCTGCAGGTTGGTCTTGATGGACTGGCGGGTCTTCTCGGCGTTCTCGCGCGAGCGCTTGTTGATAAGGACCTGCTCCAAGATCTTGTCGGCGGCCGCCTTGTTCTCGATCAGGTAGGTCTCAAGGCGCTCCTTGAAGAAGGCGGTCATGGCCTGCTGGATAAAGCGGTTGTTGATGGCCTTCTTGGTCTGGTTCTCGTAGGAGGTCTGGGTCGAGAAGCAGTTGGTCACGAGCACCAGGCAGTCCTGGACGTCTTGCCACTTGATGGCGCTCTCGTTCTTGTTGTACTTGCCCTGGCCCTTGATGTAGGCGTCGATCGCGCTGGTAAACGCGCTGCGGGCCGCCTTCTCGGGCGAGCCGCCGTTTTCCAGCCACGACGAGTTGTGGTAGTACTCCTGCATCTGGAAGGTGCGCGAGAAGCACAGGCAGGCCGTGATCTTGACGTTGTAATCGGGCAGGTCGTCGCGGTCGCGGCCGCGGCGGTCGGCCTGGATGAAGAAGGGCTCGGTGAGGTAGTTGGGACCCACCTTCTCTAGGACGTAGTCCTCGATGCCCTTGGGATAGCAGAAGTCTTCCTCGGTGAAAGTGCCGTCGGCCTCTTCGATGCGCAGGCGGAAGGTCACGTTGGCATTGACCACGGCCTGGCGGCGCATGGTCTCACGGTACCAATCGTGCGGGATGTCGATAGAGGTAAAGACCTCAAGGTCGGGGCGCCACTTGATGGTGGTGCCGGTGCGGTCTTCTCCCGTGGCAACGACTTCAAGGGCCTTCTTCTTTGAGCCTACGACCTTGCCCTTTTTGAAGTGCAGCTGGTAGCGGTTGCCGTCGCGCCAGACGGTGACGTCCATGTACTCCGACGCGTACTGCGTGGCGCACGAGCCCAGGCCGTTGGTGCCCAGCGAGAAGTCGTAGTCGCCGCCCTGGTTGTTGTCGTACTTGCCGCCGGCGTAGA
>CAVEMP010000289.1:0-2566 GCA_963616835.1 uncultured Oscillospiraceae bacterium
CCGTTGGCAAACCACCATGACACGGCATGAGAGAACGAGCTCACCTGCAAAACGCGGGCAAACTCAGGCGGAACTTTTGCCGCGGACGCCGGTGCACCCTTTGCGAACAGCGCATCGAGCTGCGCCTCGAAGTAGGCCGTGAAGTGGGGCTCGCCCTCACGCACGAGCTTGCCGCACACCCCGCCGCGCGTGTCGCGCAGGTGATACAGCAGGTGCGTGAGCTTGCCCTCGAGGCTCTTGGTTACAAGTCCCGGGTGCGTGACGCACTGCTCGTTCACGCCCTCGAAGATGTGGTCGAAAATCTCGCGGCACATCTGGTCAAGCAACTCATCTTTAGTCTCGAAATGCGCGTAGAAGGTGCTGCGACCCACGTCGGCGCGGTCGATGATCTGCGCGACGGTCACGCAGCTGTAGTGCTTCTCGGCCATGAGCGACTCGAAGGCGTCGTAGATTGCCTTACGCGTCTTGCGCTGGCGCCGGTCGAGCTTCTGGTCTTGCATGTGCTCCCCAATCCTGGACACGGCGAGAAAAACGTTCGGTTTTGGGCAATATGCCAGGAACGTGCGTTACGGCGCTGCGGGCCTCGTTTGCTTCTGTCATTGCCGAACCGCCTGGATTATACCGAACTATATGTTCGCTAACAAAACCTTGATTCGGAGACGGCATGGAAAGCCTTAAGCCCTATTTCAAACCCCTCGAGGACCTTCTTGGCGTGGGCGGCGCCCGCAAAGACGTGGCGCTTCTTGTCACCTCGGCCTTCTTCTTGGCGATCAGCTTGGCAGGTGGTAAAAATCTGGCGGTTGACCCGGCCTGGGTTGCCATCGTCTTGTGCGGCGTCCCCATTGTGCTCGAGGCCGCGATTGCCATCATCACCGAGTTCGACATTAAGGCCGACCTGTTGGTTTCCATCGCACTGATTGCCTCGGTGTCCATCGGCGAGTACTTTGCCGCAGGCGAGGTGGCCGTCATTATGCAGCTGGGCGCCCTTCTGGAAGAGCTTACGGTCGAGAAGGCCCAGCGCGGCATCAAGCATCTTGTGGAGCTTGCGCCGCGCCAGGCTCGCGTCATCGAGGGCGGCGGCGCCACGCGCATGGTCGACGCAGACGACGTCGAGCTTGGCGCCCTTGTCCGCGTCCTTCCCGGCGAGATAATCCCTGTCGACGGCATCTTGGTCGCGGGCACGACCAGCGTCGACGAGTCCGCCGTCACCGGCGAGCCCATGCCCGTCGACAAACAGGTCGGCGACGAGGTGAGCGCCGGCACCATCAACCAGTTTGGCAGCGCTGACATACGCGCAACCCACGTGGGCGAAGACAGCTCGATCCGTCGCATGGCGCGCCTTGTCCAAAGCGCCGATGCCGGAAAGGCAAAGATTGTGCGCCTGGCCGATCGCTGGGCGACTTGGGTCGTTGCTGGCGCCCTTCTCGCCGCCGCCGGAGCCTGGCTGGCAACGGGCGAGATCTTGCGCTCGGTTACCGTGCTGGTCGTCTTTTGCCCCTGCTCGCTGGTGCTGGCGACGCCCACGGCCATCGTGGCCGCGATCGGCAACGCGACCAGTCACGGCTTTCTGGTGAAGGAAGGCGACGCCCTGGAGCGCCTGGCCCAGGTCAACAGCGTTACCTTTGACAAAACGGGGACTGTCACAGTTGGAAAGCCCGAGGTTGCCGAGGTGGTCGCCGCACCTGGTGCCGCCATGACCCCCAACGAGGTCTTCTCGCTGGCTGCGTCGGCCGAGGCGAGAAGCGAGCATCCCCTGGGCAAGGCGATCGTTGCCTGTGCACGCCGTCAAGACGTGCCTTTGACCGAACCGAAGGCCTTCTTGATGGAGCCCGGCCGCGGCGTCGAGGCAACGGTCGCGGGGCACAAGGTCTGTGTCGGCAACCTTGAAATGATGGCCGAGCTGGGCATTCGTCAAGAGGACTGGGGCAGCGAGACGTGCGCGCGGCTGCAGAGCGCGGGCGACACCCTAGCCTTCGTGGCCGTCGACAAGACCGCAGCGGGTCTTCTCGCCCTTTCGGACACCATGCGACCTGAGGCGGCGTCGACGATCGCCGCTCTGAGCGATCTGGGCGTCGTGCCCGTTCTTCTCACCGGCGACAACGAGGCGGCCGCACAGGCCGTCTGCGCCCGGTCAGGGATTGCCTCCCACCAGGCCAATTGCCGCCCCGAAGACAAGATGACCTACATCGAGCAATGCGAAGCCGCAGGTCAGCGCTGTGTCATGGTGGGCGACGGCGTAAACGATGCTCCAGCCCTTCGACGCGCCTTTGTGGGCGTCGCCATGGGCGGCGTCGGCTCCGACGTCGCTGTCGAGGCCGCCGACATCGCAATCGTCACCGACGGCATCTCTGAGTTGCCGCACCTCGTGGAACTCGCGCGGCACGCGATGCACGTCATCCGCGCAAACCTGGCTTTTTCTATGGGCCTCAACTTCTTGGCCGTTGTCCTGGCGCTTTTGGCCGTGCTCGACCCCGTAAGCGGCGCGCTTGTCCACAACTGCGGCAGCATATTTGTCATCTTGAACTCGTCGCTGCTCCTCAAATGGGAGAAATCCGCCAAATAGCCA
>CAVEMP010000290.1:0-2541 GCA_963616835.1 uncultured Oscillospiraceae bacterium
TAAAGCGCAAGCAGTTTGTTAAGGGCATGGAAGAGTTGGCGCAAGAAGGCGCGGTGCAGATTTTCCGCGAGGTGGGCGCCGGCATGGAGTCGGTGATCGTGGGCGTCGTGGGCGTGCTGCAGTTCGAGGTGCTTGAGCAGCGCCTTAAGAGCGAGTACCACGTTGAGGTCTACCGCCAGGGCTTGCCCTACAACCTCATTCGCTGGATCACCAACAAGCCCGACGAGATCGACGTGGCCAAGCTCAGCCTCACACGCGACACCGCTCGCGTCGAGGACATGCGCGGCGGCAAGTTGCTGCTGTTCACCAGCCCCTGGAACCTCAACTGGGCTCAGGAGCACAACGAGGGCCTTGAGCTCTCGGAGTTTGGTAACGTCACGTTTTAGGCCGGGCGCGGCCTGCAGGGGCTGCAGCGGTAAGATGGCCGCGGCCTGCAGGGGCTGCGGCGAGAAGGGCACGCGAGTATGAACATCACGGTTTACCTGGCCGCCAACCACGGCAACAACCCCGAGTTTGTTCCGGCGGTGCGTGAGCTGGGTCGCTGGATCGGCCAAAGCGGCAACGCCCTGGTCTACGGCGGCTCGCGCGTGGGCCTCATGGGCGAGCTGGCGATGTCTGCCCTGGAAGCCGGCGCCCACGTCACGGGCGTCGAGCCCGAGTTCTTTATGGCCGACGAGCTGCAGCTGGACGAGGTAAGCGAGCTTATCGTGACCCAGACCATGGCCGAGCGCCGCGCCAAGATGATCGAGCTGGGCGACGCCTTTGTGGTCTTCCCCGGCGGCGTGGGCACGCTTGAAGAGGTCGCCGAGGTCATGAGCATGCTGAGCCTGGGCCACCTGGACGCGCCGTGCGTCTTCTATAACCTGGGCGGGTTCTATGACCTGTTGCGCGCGCACTTAGAGCAGGTGGTCGCGGCTGGGCTTTGCACCAACGAGCGCCTGGCCAACGTGCATTTTGCGTCGAGCCTGGACGAGGTCGCGGCCCTCTTGGGGCAGCCGCGCGCCTAGCTGCGCAGGGTCCGGAATCGGGCCGTCTGGGTCTGGAAGGCCTCGCCCATGCGTGCCGCGTAGAGCAGCCGGTCGGCCGCCTCGCTTACCTGGCGGCGCGCAAAGCCCATGCGGGGGGAGCGGGTGAGGACGGCCGCTTTGCGCAGGTTGGGGACGAGAAGGGCACCGCAGTATTGCAGGCCCTTCTCGGTACAGGCGTCGGCCAGTCGGGCTGCGTCGGCGGCGGTGGGGCAGATGGCGTAGACCGGGCAGCCGGGCGCGCAGACGGCGAGAAACCCGCAGCTCCCACTGCCGTCCCATAGCGCGACCAGCGCGTCGCCGGGCCGCAGGGTGGTCGCGCCCTTCTCGGCTACAACAAACTCGATAGGCCTATCTACCTGCGCGATCTTCTCGTATACAACACCCGCTTGGGCAAGTTCTGCGGCGAGAAGGCCTAAGCTGGCGGCAAGGCCGGCCTCGCATTCGCATATCAGGCAGATTTGCTTGGGGCGCATGGGACTCCTCTGGGTGGACCTAAGTTCTTGCAGGTCACGGGTATTGTTGATATTGTAAGCGCGATTGGCGCCACTTGATTGCGCAGGTTGCTTTCCCCAAACTGGTAAAACTCGAGACGATTGGTCGCCATGGCAGGCGGCGTCGCGGCTGGTATTGGGCTAAGACAAGCAGATGGGGTAGGTAAGAATGACTAAGCAGACGTGGCGCGCGGGGAACATGCTCTACCCGCTGCCTGCTGTTATGGTGAGCTGCGCTAACGCGGCCGGCGAGCGCGACATTGTGACCGTGGCCTGGACGGGCACGGTGTGCACCAACCCGCCCATGCTGTACATCTCGCTGCGGCCCGAGCGCTTTAGCTACCACATCATTCGCGAGTCGGGCGAGTTTGTGGTGAACCTTACCACTCGTGACCTGCAGCGCGTTTGCGACTGGTGCGGTGCAAGGTCGGGCCGTGACTATGACAAGTGGGCCGAGTGTGGGTTGACGGCCGCGCCGGCGTCTAAGCTGGGCGTGGCTCCGGTGATCAAAGAGAGCCCGGTCAACATCGAGTGCCGCGTGGTCGAGGTCAAGGAGCTGGGTAGCCACCATATGTTCCTGGCCGCCGTGGAGGCCGTGCAGGTGGACGAGGAGCTTCTCGATGCCCGTGGACGGCTGGACTTGGACGCCGCCGGCCTTACCGTCTACAGCCACGGCGAGTACTTTGACCTGGGGCAAAGCCTGGGGACCTTTGGGTATAGCGTGCGTAAGAAGCCGGCGGGGAAGAAGGGCCGTGCGGGCGAGAAGAGCCGTGCAGGCGAGAAGAGCCGTGCGGCGGTGAAGTCTCGCCCGGGAGCCAAGGCTGCCGCAACCGCGAAGAAGCCCGTCTCGGCAAAGAAAAAAGCCCGCAGCTCGTAAAGCCGCGGGCCCTACGGGGTCTTCTGCCAAAAAGCCTAGAACAAAACGCCCAAAACGATAAGGGCCGCACTTGCCGACAGCACGGCATAATCGCGGGCCAGCAGGGGGTAGCGCTTGTAGCTGCTTTGGCGCGTGCGCAGGTAGA
>CAVEMP010000291.1:0-2489 GCA_963616835.1 uncultured Oscillospiraceae bacterium
TGGCGCCGACTCTACCGACAACTACACCGTCTCTGTCTCTGGCACCCTGACCATTACCGAGAAGGACGGCCTGAGCCTTACCGCGACTGGCTATTCTCAGCCCTATGACGGCCAGGCCCACGAGGGTACGGTTGACGTGAACGTCACCGCTGGCACCACCGTTGAGTACAGCACCGACGGCGGCTGGACTTGGATTGCCGCCGCGCCGAGCATCACCGACGTGGTCCGTGCGTCTGACGGCTCTGTCTCTAAGGTTGACGTCAAGGTTCGTGCGTACAACCCCAACTACAAGAACAAGAATGTGGACAGCGCCCTTACTGCCGAGTACTCGCTGCAGGTGAGCCCGCTTACCATCACGGTGAACGATTCTAAGGCGGTAACCTACAACGGCCGGCAGCAGGAGCTGGAGCTGACGGCTGAAAAGGCAACCGGTCTTCTCGCCGGCGAAACCCTCACGCTTTCTGGCGCCAAGGTGACCGGCACCGCAGCTTCCGCCACGCCGTACACTCAGGTTTCCGACTACACCTGGAGCGTCGCCAAGGCCGACCGCACCACCGACTCCACCGGTAACTACAACATTGGCGTCTCGGGCAGCCTGACCATCAACGCCAAGAGCCTGACCAACGACATGGCCACCAACGCCCCCAGCGACTCGGTCTATGACGGCTCTGCTCACCAGTGGACCGACGTGGTTGTCAAGGACGGCGAGACGACCCTTGCTAAGGGCACGGATTACAGCGTGACCTACAAGCGCGGCGACTCTGCGACCGACGACTTTACCAGCGCCGGAACCATCACCGTTGTCATCACCGGCACCGGCAACTACACCGGCTCCATCACCAAGACGTACGAAATCACCAAGCGCCCGGTGACCTTTGCGGGTAAGTCTGATACCAAGACGTATAACGGTCAGACCCAGACCGTCTCTGGCTATGACGCCAGCACCGGCGAGAATGCTGGCCTGGTTTCCGGTCACGCGGCAACCCTTGAGGCCTCCGTGTCTGGCATCCTGCCTGGTACCTATGCTGGCACCATTACCGCCGCGAACGACGTCGTCATCAAGTCCGGCGACACCGATGTGACGGCTAACTACAACATCACTACGACTGCCGGCAAGCTGACCATCAACGCAATCAGCACGCCCATCACTATTACTGCTGGTTCTGCCGAGAAGGTCTATGACGGTACTCCGCTTACGACCAGTGAGTACAGCTATACCCAGGATGTTCTTCTTGCCGGCGATGTTTTGACCGCCGTGGTCACGGGCTCCAAGACCGATGTGGGCAACGACGGCGTTAGCAGCATCGCAAGCTACAAGGTCATGCACGGCGAGACAGACGTGACTTCTGCTTATGCCTTTGCTGATTCTGTTAACGGCAAACTGACGGTCACCCGTCGCGATGTGACCATCACGGCCAACTCCGGCACGTTTACCTATGACGGCGGCGCCAAGATCGTTAGTGGCGTTAAGGCCGAGGGCCTTGCTGACGGTCAGACCACCGGCCTGACCGCTAGCCGCACGGAAACCGCGGCGGGCAGCTACGACGTTGTGGTTACCAACGCGAACGGCGGCGAGGTTGATTACTTTAACGTTGTCTCTGACGCCGACGGCAAAAACGTGTCCACCAACTACAACATCACGATTAAGAACGGCACGCTGAAGATCGAGGCCAAGAGCATCGAGGCCGAGGGCATGACCGTCTCTGATCCTACGGACGTTGTTTACAACGGCCAAGAGCAGAAGTTTGCTCCGGTGGTTAAGGACGGCACGAAGGTCCTGACTGCGGGCACCGATTACGATGTTTCCTATAGCGAGGACACCACCAACGTCGGCACTGTGACCGTTACCATTACCGGCAAGGGCAACTATGCTGGCACCGTTACCAAGACCTACAAGATCACCAAGGCTCCGCTGCAGGTAAGCACGCCTGGCGCGACCAAGGTCTACGACGGCACCGCTTTGACCGCTGCGGCCACGGCCGATAGCCTCACCGGTCTTGTCAACGGCGAGACCGCTACTGTTGTGGCCAACGGCTCCCAGACCAACGTCGGCTCTTCTCAGAACGGCTACTCCATCACCTGGGGCACCGCCAAGGAGAGCAACTACTACATCCAGTCCGAGAACAAGGGCATCCTGACGGTCAACGCCAAGTCCATTGTCCCCAACCCGGATGAGACCGGTAGCATCACCGTTAGCGACCCCAGCAACGCGACCTATGACGGCCAGGAGCACAAGTGGTCCCCGGTTGTTAAGGACGGCGAGAAGACTTTGGTCGAGGGCACCGATTATGAGGTTAGCTACGGTGACCGTACCGACTTCACCAACGTTGACGGCACCATCACGGTTACCATCACCGGTAAGGGCAACTACTCTGGTAGCTTCGACCGCACGTACCAGATCAACAAGGCGCCGCTGAACGTTGTTACCCAGTCCGCGAGCAGGGCTTATAACGGCTCGGCTCTTACCGCCACCGGTACCATCGACGGCT
>CAVEMP010000292.1:0-2464 GCA_963616835.1 uncultured Oscillospiraceae bacterium
CCGACGCCCTTGAGGTGTTCCCGTCGGCCCTGATGACTAGGGAGGCGACGAGTGGACAGCCGAAAGATACCGATTCTCGCGATTGACAAGCGCGACGGCAGCGTCGTGAGGCGCTTCGCCTCCGTGAGGGAGGCCGCAGAGTGGGCCGAGGTGAGCCAGCACACCATTCGCGAGTCCGCGAACAGCCTAGCCATGACACAGGGGCGCTACATCTATCGGCGCGAGCTGGACTGGCACGGCAGCGAGGTATTCAGGGCGAGGGCGAACGGCAGGCCCGTGGTAGTCATGGGGCGAGGGCACCTTTGCTGGTTTCCGACGCTGACGGACGCTTCCGCGGCGCTTGAGGTCCCCATGAACACCGTGTCGCAGGCCATCAAGAACAAGGGCAAGGTCAACGGCGAGTGGCAGGTGGCCTACCTGACCTCGACCGAGGACTGGCCCAGGTTGAGAGAGAAGTTCGACGTGAGGAGGAATAGATAATGGCTTTGAGGAGCGAACCGGGGCACTACCTCGGCGACGGCGAGGTGACATGCTCCCGCGCGTTGACGTCCATGTGCGCCGGGTGGGACCGGGCCGAGGGCCTGGATGGCAGCGAGTACGAGGTGAGCTACTGGCTCTGCACAGGCCTCAAGTACATCTGGCGCTGGCCCTTGAAGGACGACCCTTCGAGCGACCTGCGCAAGGCCGTCGACTGCGTGAAGAGGGCACTGGCCGCGTGGACCGGTGAGAGCGTCTCGGACGGAACCGTGTGGGTCGTCGACGGCAGAACCGGCGAGGAGGTCGAGGCCGACGCCGACGACTTCCCGATGGCCGTCTTCGAGACGTCCACCGAGGCCTTCGCTTACCTGCGAGGCATCGAGGCCGACGGCGGCGAGGGAATCGCCGTGCCTATTAGGATTGGGGGCGCACGATGACCGGGTTATCGAGCGTCGAGGTGGCCAAGCGTCTGCGTAAGGCCGCAGAAGTCCGAGTGCATTACCTCCCCGGCGTTATGGCTGTGGACGACGCCAAGTCTGTGGGCTTCGGCGTGATAGCGGCCATGGACTGTCGAGACAAGACCGTCGCCGAGGTTCTGGACGGTTTGACCGACCTCATAGACCGCCCGGAGTGCTGTATGGAGCTAATCGTCGCCACGGACAGCGACTGGGGCGAGATGAGGTGCTGGCAGTGCTCACACTGCGGCGACGAGTGCGTCGAGGTCGACGGCTGCTACGAGAGGTGCCCGCGTTGCGGCGCGGTCGTTAGGGAGGAGAGACGATGAGTGATTACAACCTGCCCGACGGCGTTCGAGAGGGCGACCCCGACGCGCCGTGGAACGAGGCCGCGACGCGCGAGTGCGGGACCTGCGCCAATTGGAGCGGGTGCGGCGCATTAGGCATCTGCTGCCTTGAGTTCGATGACGAGCTGTGCGACCTGTGCGCCAGAACGCCCAAGGTCAGCGCGGTCGCGAAGATTAGGGCGGGCGCCTGGTGGGCGCAGGACTGGGTGTTGGAGCACCTCAAGGACGAGACCTGCGAGGCATGCCCGAGATGGAAGGAGGGGTAACCCATGCGGGAACACGAATGCGAGACGTGCGAGAGCTGGTTCGAGTGCGGCCCCGGCGGGGTCTGCGAGCTTGACTTCGAGAAAGACCTTGAGAACTACCTCGGCAAAGACTCGACGCCGAAGGGCGACGACGCGCCGGAGACAGCCGCGTGGTGGGCGCTGAACTGGTCCCTCGTCCACATGAACGGCGAGGCGCACGAGGCCTGCGACAGGTGGAGGGAGGCGCTGTGACGGCGCGCGAGGTCGTGTGGCACGCGCTCTACGTGCTGGTGCTGGTGCTTGGGAACACGTTCCTGTGCGGGCTGTTCCTGTGCCTCGCCTCGGTGGACCTCGACAAGTGGCTGTGCGGCCTGGCCGTCACGGCCCTTGAGGTCTTCTGGGCCTTCGCGCAGGCGGTAATGGAAGAGTGCGGCGAGGTCGACTATGACGGCACGCCTAAGTTTTGCCGGGGCTGCGGGGCCAAGACGGGAGGAGTGACTGAGCATGCGAGACAAACAGGATATAAGCATTAGTTATGACGAATGGGGCTGGTATGAGGGTTGATGAGCACGAGTGCAAGGAGGTGCCGACGTCGTACCTCGGTTTCAGCGTCGCCGTCACCCGTGTGCCTAAAAGCGACAAATGGAACCTTGAGGCCTACCTGGCCGATGAGATGGGCATGACCGAGACGAGTTTCACCGTCAGGGAAATCAAGTTCTGCCCGTGGTGCGGGGAGAAGCTAGGGGAGGAAGCATGAGGGAGCTTAGGGTGCCGTTCGCGCACACATGCAGCGAAAGCGCGAGGGACGGCGTGGAAATTGTCCGGTTCGTGAATCCAAAAGGCCTGGTCACTTGGTGGAAAATGAAAGAAGGCCACCACAGAAGGCCGGTGATGGCATCCGGGCGACGGCCCTATGAATACCATTGCCCGTACTGCGGCG
>CAVEMP010000293.1:0-2407 GCA_963616835.1 uncultured Oscillospiraceae bacterium
CCTGCATGTTCCCTACCCTTTCCTCTTCGCGGCGCGAAGCCCACGATTCCGCAAGGCCACGGTAATTCACGACGGCATTTCGCTCCTCGCCATCGTGTCGGGCGGCGCGAAGACCCAAAGAAGCGAAGCCGACGCAGCCGGCAACGCGGTGACCAGGGTATCGCCACACGCCAGAAACTCCTCATCCAAAAGCCGCAGCCGCAGTGTTACGAATCAACAATCAGTAACACCACTATAGCAGCTTCCCAATCAGGGCAATGTTACGAATCCGGAATACGTAACCTCGCCACACGCGACCGGGGGGAGCGGACAGGACGCAGGTTTCGCATGCAAAACTGACTGCCAACGACAAAAATATCGCGAAGTGAGTAGGTCTGCGCGGATTTGGGTGGTTGATTGGGGCGGGATTTTGTTTGGGCTGGTCAGGCGGTGGTGCTTTGGTTTGCTTGGCTTGTTCCTGGGGCTGTTTGGTACGAACGCGGTACAAATCGTTCTTGGATTCGTATCGGGCGGTTTTCGGGGGCTTTCGCGGGCTTGTCGGCGGCGTGCCCATGACTGACGAAAGGGGCCTGGCGGCCCCTTTCTGTTTCGGCGATGTTCGCTTTCCCGCCGCTGTTTATTGCGCCTGGGCCGCTTCCGTCCTTGGGGCGGCGTGCCCGCACTTGATCACGATGAAGGCTGACCGAGCGATACCACTTGGAGCAGGAGCGGGCTTTCAGCGAGCTTCCGGAGGCCGAGAGGGCGGCGGCCGAGGACGCGGAGGCCATTGCCGCCGCGCGGCGCGAGCGGGATAGGCTGCGGCAGCGGAATTCGCGGACGTGCAGGCGCTACGGGCTTGCGGGGCGGCGCGAGCGCGATTTGGGCGGGAAGGCCGGCGCGAAGGCCGGCAAGCCCGGAGGCGCTTAAGCTGTGGCAATACCGAGATTGCACCGCTAAGAACACTGGCGTACTGCTATACTGCAAACCAATGGCCCCGGGAATGACCTCTGATTCAAGTCACCGGGGCTCGATTTGTTTTTGAAGGAGAATTCTTGGCTGATGAGCGAAAAGACGCGGTGGCCGACATCTCCCCCGAACTCCGCCAACAAGAGAGTCACGACATGGCAGAACGCTCATGGGCTGAGCGATGGCTTTCCTCCGAGCGCCTTGCGCCGTACCTTGAGGCGAGCAGCGGCGACCTGGACGTGGCGCTTGAGCTGTACCGCTGGAACGCCGAGCTGGGCCAGGTGCTCATGCGCGACATCTCGCATTTCGAGGTGGCGCTGCGAAACGCCTACGACGCCGTGATGAGGGAATGCTGGCAGGGGGACGCGCATTGGTTGCTGGATGACGAGTCGCCCGCCCGCAAGCAGGTCGTGAGAAAACGGGGCAAGGCAGATGCCAACGACGTGAACCGCAAGATCATCGACCGCGCGGCGAAGGGCCTAGCCCCGGGCTATTCCGCCGGCCAGCTGGTCTCCAGCCTGACGCTCGGCTTCTAGGTGCACCTCACCGATCGCAGCCGAGAGGCCGTGATCTGGCGTACTTGCCTGCACCGTGCTTGGCCCAAGGGGACCAATCGCGCCGAGCTCCAGGACCACCTGGACGGCATCCTGCGCGTAAGAAACCGTGTGGCGCACGGCGAGAGGCTCTTCGACCCCAAGCGTGAGCAGCTATCGCCAACGCGCGTGGACGCCGACGCCGTGAGACTGCTTGGGCTCCTGTGTCCGCAGGCGGCGGAATACCTTTACCCGAACGGCGTCGCGCCAATCGAGGAGTTCCTGGAGAACAATCCCGCGCCGGCAAGCGTGAGTCTTTTGGGCCCGCAGGACCCCGAGGCGGATGACGCGGCTCCCTCGGACCCACAGGGCGCTGAGAATACCAAGGAATGAATCCCAGGTTGTGAGGGGTTTTGTGAGGTGGGCGGCTCCCGTTGGGGCTGCCCACTTTGCTATGCGCGGGGATGTTTGTGACCGGGTTGGACAATCGCTGGCATTGGATGGCGATTTGTATTGGCGGTGATTTTCATGCCCAAACCAAAGTTGACGGAAGAGATGGTGGAGCAGGCGATAAAGCTCAAGGGCGACGGGCTTTCCAACGGCGACATCATCTGTGCCCTGGGGATTGCGGAGTCCACGTTCTATCGCTGGATAGGCGACCCGAAGAACAAGCTGCAGCGCTCGTTATCGGAGGGATTAAAAAAGGAGGAGGCCCAGTTCAAGCAGACTTTGTTGACGACGATCCGCTCGGCGGCGCTGGCGCGCAACCAGTACTGGACTGCGGCTGCTTGGCTGCTCGAACGCAAGTACCCGGACGAGTACGGCAAGGCCGACCGCCAGCGGGATAACGGTGCCGACGGGGCCGCGCCCAAGATCGTGCTGGGGGTGGCCGTCAAGCCCGTGCAGGGGGTGCTGGACTTCGGGGCGGC
>CAVEMP010000294.1:0-2391 GCA_963616835.1 uncultured Oscillospiraceae bacterium
TACCACTCCTCGACCGACTACGACCTCAAATGGTGCGTGCCGACCAAGCAGACCGACATCAACGGCAACGAGATGCGCTATGCTTACGACCACCGTGGGCGATTGACCTCCGTCGCCGCTCCCTACGAGATTGAGGCTGGCGGACAGGCGACCATCAGCGTCGAGTACGACGACAGGAGCCACACCGCCAAGACCACAAACTACGACGCGAAGACGCAGACCTCGATAACCACATACCTCTTCACCGACGCGCTCGGACGCGCGGTGCAGACCAAGAGGAGCGGCGTGGTGGACGGCGTCGAGACGATGATAGCGTCTGGTGTCGTCAAGTACGACGCATTCGGGCGCAAGGTGGCGGAGGGGCAGCCGACGACCGACAACACGACCACGCTCAACACGGGCGACATCCTCAACCCGACGCTCACAGAGTACGACGTGCAGGACCGCCCCGTGAAGGTCACCCTGCCCGACGGCACAGCGTCGACCTCCGCCTACTTGATAGCCGACGGGTGCCTGAAGACCGTGCTGACCGACGCTAACGGCCACGTCACCGACAGCTACAAGGACATACGCGGACGCGACCGCAAGACCGTCCGCCACGCCGACGGGCAGGACGTGGAGACATCGTTCCACTACAACGCCATAGGCGAGCTCCACTCCGTAATCCACCCGAACAAGGAGCTGACGGCCTACGAGTACGACGGCTTGGGACGCAAGACAAGCGTCAGCCACCCCGACGCCGGGCTGACCACGTTCGAGTACGACGCCGCGGGCAACATGACCGCCAAGCAGACGCCCAACCTGCGCGCCGCGAACGGCAAGATACGCTACACCTACGACTACGAACGGCTCAGCGAGATAGTCTACCCGAAGAACATCTACAACCGCGTCACCTACACCTACGGCGACACCACGGAGACCGCATATAACCGCGCGGGCCGCCTCAAGCTCGTCGAGGACGGCAGCGGCGGCGAGGCCTACTGCTACGGCAAGCTCGGCGAGGTCACCAAAACCGTCAAGACCATACTCCTCGCCGAGACCGACATACGCACCTACATCTGGGAGGCGGACTACGACAGCTGGAACCGCGTCAACACCATGACCTACCCCGACGGCGAGGTGGTGACGTACGGCTACGACAAGGGCGGCAACCTGCAGACCATAACGACCGAGAAGGAGGGCGACGCGCAGACGCTCATAGCCGAGCAGAGGTACGACAAGTACGGCAACCTCACCTACCGCAAGATGGGCGACGGCACGGAGACCAGGTACGACTACGACGACAAACGCCTCCACCTGAACGCAATGAGCCTGACAAGCAACGGTGTGAGGATTATGGAGAACGTCTACAAGTACGACGCTGTTGACAACATACTCGGCCTAAGCAACGCCGCGCTGCCAAGTGGCGAGATAGGCGGCACGTTCAGCCACTCGTACCAGTACGATGAGCTGAACCGCCTCGTCAGCGCGAGCGGCACGGCCAAAGGCCAGAACTACGAGCTGCTCATGCGCTACGACGTGATGAGCAACGCGGTGCAGAAGGATTCCGTAAGCTACGAGTACAACACCCCATACCACCCGAATGCCGTAAGCCGCGCCGGCAGCAAGGTCTTCAATTATGACGCTAACGGCAACCCCATATCAATAGAGGACACCACCGCCAACACGCTCCGCGTCATGCAGTGGGACGAGGAGAACCGGCTGCAGACACTCGGTGACGACGGCTACGTAAGCCGCTACACCTACAACCATGCGGGCGAGCGCGTAGTCAAGAGCCACGGGCGGACGACGGTGGCGTTCGTCAACGGCGCGCCACAGGGCATACAGTGGCACGACAAGGACAACTGGACGATGTACGTCTCGCCCTACATGGTGGTCAACGCGGATCGTTTCACGAAGCACTACTACGCAGGCAGTCAGCGCATAGCGAGCAAGATAGGCACGGGCAGTTTCAACAACCTCTACGACGCGGCGAAGGCATGCGTGACGGCCGGTCAGAAGGACTACGCCGAGCGTCTGAACCAGATAACGCAGTCGCGCAGCGACTACTACGCAGCACTCGGCATACCGCCAGGACCGCCGACGGCAAAGGGCGTCTACGGCGAGGCTGAATATCGTGGCGAGTACGGCGACTACATGACGACCCCGCTCGGAAACTACGACGTGCCCGAGGGCTGGCCGATGAAGCCCTACAAGCGTCCGCATGGCGGCACTCCCGGTCCGCCCGTCATGTACGAGAAGCCGAGTAATCCCGAGGACGAGAGGGCTGGCTACGGCTTCGAGAGCGCGGGCACGAGGGAGAAGGACGTCTATTTCTACCACCCCGACCACCTCGGCAGCACGTCATACATTACCGACAGAAATGGCAACGCTGCGCAGTTTGTCTCGTAT
>CAVEMP010000295.1:0-2345 GCA_963616835.1 uncultured Oscillospiraceae bacterium
CAGGACACCAACGCAGGAGAGGTGATACGCCGGGTGCCGGGCGTGAGCCTCGTGGACGACAAGTTCGTCATGGTGCGCGGACTGTCGCAGCGATACAACAACGTATGGGTGAACGGAGGGGCGGTGCCCAGTTCGGAGGCTGACTCCAGGGCGTTCTCCTTCGACATCATACCCAGTTCGCAGATAGACAACCTCACCATCGTGAAGAGTCCCTCGGCAGAATATCCCGCCGACTACTCGGGCGGATTCATCTGCGTCAACACAAAGGAAATACCTACAGAAAACTCTCTCTCTCTTTCCGTCGGTGGCAACTGGAACACCAGCACATGCTTCAAGGACTTTTCTTACTCCAAGGGTTCCGCCACCGATTTTCTTGGATTCGACAACGGCATGAGGAGCCTGCAGGGCGGCATCGGCGCATCGCTCGCCCCGCAGCTCGACGCCAACGGAAATAAGGTGGGCGACTATGCCACGTCGCTCCTGGGCAACCATCTCAACAACGACTGGACTGTGAGGCAGAAGAAGCCCCTGGGCGACCTGAAACTCGCCGCCAGCCTCAGCCGCCGCTGGGACCTGGGCGGAAGGACGCTCGGAATGCTCGCCGCCCTCAACTACACCAACGAGTACCGCACCTACACCGGCATGGAGAACAACCTCTACGGCATCTACGACGCGGTGAACGACCGGCCCAACTACCTGCGCCAGTCCACCGACGACCAGTACAACAACAACGTGAGGCTCGGCGCCATGCTCAACCTCACCTTCCTCTCCCGTGACGGCAACCACAAGTACCAGTTGAAGAACATCCTCAACCAGCTCGCCACCAGCCGCTACACCTGGCGCGACGGTGTGAGCGCACAATCGGACAAGGAGCGGAGCGCGGAATACTACTACCGCAGCCGCACCACATATAACGGTCAGCTTACCGGCAAGCACACCTTCACCAGCGACGCCCTTGACTGGAGCATCGGGTATGCGTATGCCAACCGCCATCTGCCTGACCGTCGTAGATACCTCATCAACGATGCTCTCGAACCGGGCACCTACGCCCTGAGCAACGGCAACGACATATCGCGTGAGTGGACACAGCTCGACGAGCACATTCTCTCTCTCGGTGTCAACGACAAGCACCACTTCCGCTTTGGCTCTTTCGAACCCGACCTGCAGGTGGGTGCCTATGGGGAGTATAGGAGTAGGGAATACCAGACCCGCAACTTTATCTACAACTGGAACGCATCAAGCAACAACATGCCCGCCGACTTCCGCCATTGCGACATTCCCACCCTGCTTTCCAGCGAGACCAACATGGGCTACGACAAACTCTACCTGCTGGAGCAGAAGCAGATGCGCAACGACTACCGCGGACACAACACACTGGGCGCAGGATACCTGGCGATGTCTCTCCCCTTTGGCAAACTCGGCATCCACGCCGGTGTCCGCTTCGAACACAACGACATGGAACTCTTCTCCAACACCCGCGACTACGAGAAGAGCGAGACCAGCCGCCACTATAAGACCCAAGACCTCTTCCCCTCGGTCAACGCCACCTATAAGTTCAGTGAGATGCACCAAATGCGCCTCTCCTACGGCAGGAGCATCAATCGCCCCGAGTTTCGCGAGGTGTCGCCGTCGGTATACTACGACTTCGACCTCGCCAGCGACGTGCAGGGCAACACCGGTCTGAAGAGCTGTTACATAGACAACGTAGACCTGCGCTACGAGTGGTATCCGTCGAGGGGCGAGATGGTGTCGCTGGCAGTGTTCTACAAGCACTTCGACTCCCCCATCGAGTGGACCTATACCGTGGCGGGCGGCACGAGCCTCGTCTACTCCTACACCAACGCCCTGAGCGCCAACAACTACGGTGTGGAGCTGGACATCAGGAAGAGTCTCGACTTCATAGGACTGAAGGATTTCAGCTGGTCGTTCAACGGCGCCTTGATTAAGAGCCGTGTAGAGTTTGAGGCTGGCTCCAAGGAGGAGAACCGCCCCATGCAGGGACAGTCGCCCTATCTCATCAATACGGGCATCTTCTACAAGAGCGAACCCCTGCAGCTCGATATAGCCCTGCTCTACAACCGCATCGGCAAGCGCATCATCGGCGTGGGCAGAAGCGAGGGAACCACGGGCGACGACTCCAACTCCCGCGTGCCCCACAGTTACGAGATGCCACGCAACACCATCGACCTCACCCTCGCCAAGAAGTTCGGCAAGCATCTGGAGCTGAAACTCAACGTGAGAGACCTCCTCGCCGAGAAAATCTACTACAAGCAGTTTGCCGACGTGACCTACAGCGACGGCACAAAGAAGCAGGTGGAGGAAATCTCCAGATGCTACAAGCCCGG
>CAVEMP010000296.1:0-2303 GCA_963616835.1 uncultured Oscillospiraceae bacterium
TTGTGACACCCAGGCGCTCGGCGATCTCGGCGGTAGAGCTATCCGCCTCGTCTGCCGCCATCGCGCGAAGGAAGCGCACGTCCATATCGGAGAGCGCAGCCAAGGTCGTCTCGCAAACATCGGTCTCGAACTCCTCGTCCGCCGAGGCAATGGCAGCTTCAAGCGCACCATCGGTCAACGAGCCGTCGCCCGCGCGCAGGACAATCCCGTGACCAACAGGCTGCATCAGGTACGGCAAACCCTGCGCCGCGCGCGCCGCACGGCTCACCTGTGCCGAGGACGCATCGACCCCAAGGTCCTTGAACGAGCCTGCGTAAAACGCCTCGATGTCCATAGCTGGAAGCGCCGCCAATGGCCCACTTCAAAACCAAACGTGCCGACACTCGCGCCGGCGACGCGAGGAGCCTCGGCAACGTAGCGCCTACCGGAATCCTGGACCTTCTCGACAATTCTGGACAGCATTCCTTCCAAGACGATCGTAGGACTGGCAACAACAAAGCCCTTCTCGGCCGCCTGATCGGCCAGTTCCCAAAGCAGGACGGTCTTACCGCTTCCGCGCTGACCAAGAAGCACGGTCGAGCGCTCCTTGCTGCCGGGCCTGGAATCGAGACCCGTAAGCAGTCCATCAAGCACAAGTTCCCTGCCCACAAGGTACGTTGGCCTGTTTCCAAACGCCGGCGAGAAGATCGTGTCCTTAATCATCGCGGGTCTCCTTTCCTTTTTTCCTATTTTTCCTATTTGTCAACTACCTGCGGAAATGCGTCTATTTCGCCACTCCTAAACCCTAACAACATACGACTCCGGCAGCCTCTCTTGCTCGATAAACGAGACAGCATACCAAGGGAGGTACGTCACGCGGCCGTCCTTCTCTACATTGCCGTTGCATAGGACGACAGCGCGGTCTAGCGCCCACTCCCCTACTTCCATCAGGTTGTCTAACGCGCGGTGAACCTTGAAATCAGAGCCCGACTTCGCCTCGACGGGAAGGATTGTCGAACCGCGTTGCAGCACAAAATCGACCTCGCCAATCTTTGATTTGTCGAAATACGACAAGCTGAACCCATGGGCGAGAAGCTCCTGCGCCACGACGTTTTCGAGAAAAGAACCCTGGTTGATTGATAGATCGCCTTGAATGATGTCAAACTGGACCGCTCCCACAGAGGCGGCGCTCAGCAAGCCGCAATCACAGAGAAAAAGCTTGAACAAATTATGCTGCAGATTGATCTGCAGGGGCACGGTCGGTGCGTTAACGTTGTAGCAAGGCAATGCGACCCCGGCATCCGCAAGCCACATGAAGTCGCTCTCATAGCGCTCCATCCGGGCCGTCTTGGCAAGATCGCTCAGCTTAAAGCGGCGGTTCTTCTTATCCAACTGGGCCGGGATTGCGTCGAATATTGCATTAACGTGGGCTTTGTTTGGCGCGTACTTAGACACATCCTGGCGGTAAAGCGCCAGGATGCCCCGCTGAACCTCCAACACCCGCGCAAGGTCGCCCGTATCCACATAGGCCTGTACCGCTGCAGGCATGCCGCCCACTGCCATGTAGATGCGAAAGGCCCTTAGAAGACGGTTGTTGACCGCTGGCAAGACCGGTACCTGCGCTTGACAAGCACGTCGCGCCTCTTCAAGCACCTCGGGCTGAATTCCCGCAGCCACCGCGAACTCTGTAAACGTAAGCGGATAGGCGCGCAGCTCCTCTTCATACCCCACCGGAAGAGAATCGACGTACTGGTATGTCACGCCAAGAAGGGAACCGGACTCGACGTAGTCGAACCTACCGTCATCCACAAGAAACTTGATTGCTGTGCGCGCCCTGGGACACTCTTGGATCTCGTCAAAGAAAATCAATGTCTTGTCAGGGAGAAGCGCCGTTCCAGAATAAGCGGTCAGCCCCATGATGATTGTGGCCGCATCCAGATCGCCTTCAAAAATGGCCTTTGCGCCGGGCGTCTTGACAAAGTTGACCTCGAGAAATACCTCGTAATTCTCGGCGGCAAATTGCCTTACGGCAAAGGTCTTCCCAACCTGCCGGGCCCCGTCAATAAGAAGAGCTTTGTGGTCTGGCCGGTCTTTCCATTCTTTAAGTTGCCGAAATAGACTACGCTGAATCGTCACAGTAATTCACCTCTGCTTTTATGCAGGTAATATGGGTTACTGCGACGTATTTTAGCGTATCTTATCCGCCTTTTGCGACGTGTTTTAGTTGTTTTAGACCATGCTTTGCGACGTATTTCAACGGTTTTAGTACGTCTCTTGCGACGCATTCGCGGGTATCATGTGAGCAACCACCCGGCGGGGGCCGG
>CAVEMP010000297.1:0-2199 GCA_963616835.1 uncultured Oscillospiraceae bacterium
ACCTCGATTCGAACAACGCCACCATTAGCAATCACGCCAAGAGCAACACGGGCGTCGGCATCCTTGCCGGCGTGACGGCCAACGCTAACTCGCAGGCCAGCTACGGCGTCTATAAGAACGTCGTTATCACCGCCGATTCTGGTCAAACGACCAAGGTTACTGGCGGCGAGAACGCCGGCGGTCTTATCGGCTCGGCCGGCTATGCCCAGAGGAGCAGCTCCAGCAGCGTCGATGAGATCGTCTCGTTTAGCGGTCAGACCGCGCCCATCAGGCTCTACGACTGCTCGTACAGCAATTTGACGGTTACGGGCAGGTCCAACGTCGGCGGCTTCGTGGGCAAGATCGCGACCGGCGAGAGCGGCGTGTGGGCCACAGGTACGAGCGATCTTGCGCTCGCTTCGAGCTCGACCATTGCCATCGATTCTTCCAGTACGGACGGTACGAATACGGCCGGCGGCATCTTTGGCCTGGTGGGCTGTAGCGTCAACGTGAATACCGGTCAGGATTCCTCTGCGTCGCAGCTCGCGGTTATGAACGATGTCAAGGTCACTACTGAGTGTGCGGCATCAACTAACGACGGTTGCACTCGTGGTGTCGGCTCGCTTGTCGGTCGCGCAGAGAACACCGTTTCCGTCAATCGCCTTAAGGTCACAGCGTCGGTAGATGCCTCGTCTGATGACCCGGTCTACCTGGGATCAATTAAGGGTTCTCAGAACAGCAGCACCTATACGGCCGCAAAGAACGTTGGCGGAATCGTTGGCTGGGTAAGCGGGAACGTTACCGTTAGCGACTCTATCGTCGAGAAGCTTCGCATCGGTGCCGGAGAGCATAGTGGCGGCATCGTCGGCACGTTGGACTCCGGCGTGACGCTTTCCGTTGATGGCTCTACCGTGAGCTCGCTGAAGCTTGACGGCGCGCGCATGGGCGGCGTCGTCGGCAACGTGAATAACTCCAGTGCCACGGTCAATGTTCTCAATTCGAAAATTCAGAACTGCGCATTTAGCGGCACCGCTTCGTACTGGATTCAACATCCTGGCGGCAACGGTAACTTCTCGGGCGGCGTTGTCGGTTATGCGTTGGGCACCTATAAGATTTCTAACGTTCTTCTAAGCGAGAACACCTTTGCGGATACGGCTAAGCGACAGGGCCTGCTCGTGGGGTGCACGGCGGAAAGCTCGGGTAATTTCAAGGGCCTGTATGCCGCTGGCATCGACGTGGAGCTCGCATCCGGCCAGACCAACGGCGACGTCCCCTCCGTCATCTGTTACTTCAATGAGAGCAACGGTGACAAGGCGGTCATCAACCAGAAGAGCTATATCGCGTTTGCGGATTATGCCGATGAATTCGACGGCACGTCGGATTTGTACGGTGCGACGGGGGTTTCTCCGTACGTGACGACGAGCCCGAAGTCTGACGTGAAAATCGGCTCTGAGTCGCTCTTTGGCGACGGTGCGGCGATTTCGACGGCGGCGACGATTAAGGGCGAGGTCAATACGAGCGTTGACGGTCGCTATACGTACACGAACATCGGTGGCATCGGAAGCGATGGCACGTACCAGAACACCAACGCTTATGACCCGAGCACCTCGGCTAGTACCTTTAACGCGAACAACACGACTAAATCCGTCGAGACCGATTTCCCCGTGCTGCTGCTTTCGGGCAACGATACGACGACGGTGACTAACTACCTTAACCTGGTGACCAACGGCGGGTTCTCGGATGCGGTGAGGCTCAACGGGTCCACCGCGCACGTCTCGGCTGCGGTTCAAACCGTCAAGCTTGTCGACGGCTCCCTTACCGTTGACGATTCTGCCACCCCGACGATCAGCGTGGTGAACAACGGCGCCAGCAACATGTTCTTCCGCGCGACGAGCCAGTGGGACAACGAGAAGGGGCAGTTCTCGCTGCTCACGGTTACGTTTACCGAGGCGGGGCAGACCTACAACGTCCAGGTGCCGATCATCGTCAAGCGCATGCTGGAGGTCGACTTCACGGCCACGTACTCCTACGGCACACACTTTGCGGCTAGCGACTACGCGAATCTTGGTGATAACGCGCACGTCCTGAGCAACTTCGGCGAGCCTATGACGGGTTACCTGAGCTGGACGTACAACCAGGCCAAGGGCCAGGCGACCGAATACGGCTGGGACACGCACCTGGCCAGCGGTGGCTCGATGCGCGCTCTTGGCAAGAGCATCG
>CAVEMP010000298.1:0-2160 GCA_963616835.1 uncultured Oscillospiraceae bacterium
CCTTTACTTGTTCATCTGGGGCGCTTCCAAATAAAAAATACGATATTGGGAAGCCAGATTGGGTTTGAGCGAGTCGACCGCTGCGTTGCGTCGACAAAACCGCAGGTCGCAGAAATTGAAGACGCGGGTTATACGCGCTAGGACTTAACCGGATTCCCAATATCGTCATTTGCGTTTAAGTAACGGCCCGTGTGGGCCGCGAAAGGCGAAAGAGCCCCTACACCACCAGGAAATAGGCCAGGAAGGCTGCGGCGGCAACCCACATGAGGGGCTTGACGCGAGCAGCCTCGCCCTTGAAAAGGGCGATGACCACGTAAGCGATAAAGCCCAGGCCAATGCCCGCCGAGATAGAGTAGGTAAACGAGATGCCAGCCACAATCAGAAAGGCCGGGAAGCCCTGCGAGATGTCGGACCAGTCGATCTGCTTAACGTCGCCCATCATAAGAAAGCCCACGTAAACCAAGGCTCCGCAGGTCGCGGCAGCAGGGACGCACGCCACCACGGGCGAGAAGAACGCGGCCAGAAGGAACAGGACGCCCGTCGCGATCGACGTCAGGCCGGTGCGCCCGCCGTCTGCCGCGCCGGAGGCCGACTCGGCGAAGGTCGTGATTGACGACACGCCAAAGAGGCCGCCCGCCGCCGCGGCCGCAGAATCTACCAGCAAGATCTCACGGATGTTCTCGACGTTACCGTCTTTGGTGAGAAACTCGCCCTGCTTGGCGACGGCCATCGCAATGCCCATCGTGTCAAAGAAGTCGCTCATGAGCAGCGAGAACGCCACGGCAAGCAGCCTAGGGCTGGTAAGGACCTTGACGATAGCAAGCGTGCCGTCGTCCGTCGCAGCAAAGGGCGCGCCAAAGGTGCGCACATCAAGCGGCGCAACGATGGCTTCTGGGACCGTGGTCACGCCCAGTGGGATACCCGCGATAACGGCCACGATGATGCCGATGAGCAAAGAACCCGGCACATCGCGCGCAGCAAGCGCGACGGTCACCAGGATAGAGATGACACCCACGATAAACGCGGGTGAAGTGACGTTGCCAAGGCCAATAACAGTGCTTTCACCTGCGACGATAATGCCGGCGTCGGCAAGGCCGATCAGCGCGATAAACAGGCCCAGGCCCACAGAAATCGCGTGGCGCAGGACAACCGGGATGGCGCCCATGATCGCCTCGCGCAGGCCGCAGACAACAAGCAGCAGGATAACAATGCCCTCAATGAAGATGACGCCCATGGCGACATGCCAATCGCCGTCGCACACCGTGTTTGTGATGCCGGCAACCATGGCGCTGATGCCCAAGCCAGACGCACAGGCCAGCGGGCGGTTGGCAATAACGCCCATACAGATGGCCATGATGCCCGCGCCAAGGCAAATGGTGCAGGCCAGAACGCTGGAGTCAATGCCCACGCCCGAGAGCACCGCGGGGTTAACGGCAATCACGTACACGTAGGCCATCGCCAAGAACGTGGTGAGGCCGGCGCGCAGCTCGGTGCCCACCGACGAGCCGCGCTCGCTAATGTGAAACAGCTTGTCCACTTTTCCTTCTCTCCCCTGCTATTCGGCGGATTTCAGGGCACCAACCATATCGACGCGGTCAAGCGACCGGTTGGTCATGAGGTTCACCAGCAGCGTAAAGACAAACGCCAGCACCGCCGCATAGGCATAGCTGGGCCACGCAACCACCGTGTCAAAGTAGATTGAGGGCATCTTAAGCACGTACGTAAGACCGCGCGTAAGGCCAAAGCCCGCAGGCAGGCCGCACAGGATGCCGACAAAAGTCAGGATAACGGTTTCTTTGTTGATGTAGGTATGGACCTCTGCGCGTTTGAAGCCTAAGACCTTGATGGTCGCCAGCTCGCGCTCTCGCTCCGAGATATTGGTGTTGGACAGGGTGAAGACCACCGTGAAGCTCAGGGCCGCAGCCAGGACAATGACCACGTAGACCACGGTGTTTATCAGCGTAAAGGCCGACGAGAAGTCGCGCACGAGCTTGGCCGTCGAAGTCAGGGTGAGCAGCCGCGTGTCGGCCGAGAGACTATCGGCAAAGGCGATCTGCTCGGCGTCGCTTCCTTCCAAGGTGGCGAGAAGAGCGTTGTTCTCGGCGGCTTTTCCAAAGGCCTCTTGGTAGGCGCTTTGGCTCATGATCATGAAGTTGCCCA
>CAVEMP010000299.1:0-2151 GCA_963616835.1 uncultured Oscillospiraceae bacterium
GGCCGTGCGGCCCGCGATGGCAACTAAGGACTGTCTCAGACTAACATCTTGTTGGTGCGCCGGGCCTAAAATGTGTGTCTGCACGCCGTAATCCACATTCGTCGCCGGGAGGCCAGCCGCATGCATCGCCTGTTTGTCATGACCGTCGACTCGCTCTTTACCCAAGAGCTGGCCGATGCTCGCCACCTACCGGGGTTTAGCGAGATTCTGCCCCGGGCGGCTATCTTCGAGCACGTGGACTGTGTGTACCCTACGCTGACGTTTGTGTGCCATGCGAGCATTGTGACGGGTTGCTGGCCCAATCGCCACGGCGTGTACCACAACCAGGTGTTGGATGCCTCGCGTACCGATGACGCGGCATGGCATTGGGGCTACGACAGCATAAAAGTTCCAACCGTCTTCGATTACGCGAAAGCGGCGGGCCTATCGACCGCGGCTGTGAGCTGGCCCGTCACGGTGGACGCGCCCTCGATTGACGTCAACGTGCCCGAGATGTGGGTCTCTAACGAGGAGGCCTGGAGCGGCCCCGATCTTCTCGCCAAGGCCTTGGACGACCTGTACAAGAAGAACTGCACATCCTTTGGGCACGAGCTCTACCTGCGGCATCGCGATGTGATTCGCTACACCGACGACCCGCAGCCTGACGAATTTGACATCCTCTGCGTCGAGGACATCATCCGCGAGGTCAAGCCGCAGGTGCTCTTCACGCACCAGGCGTCGCTGGACCATGCGAGGCACTTCCACGGGACGCAGTCGCCCCAGGCTCGCGAGGCGCTGCGTCGCCACGGCGAGTGGGTACAACGTTGTATCAACGCGATGAAGGAGGCCGGGACTTACGATGACACGATTTTCGTCATACTGGGCGACCACGGCCATGTGCCCATCGAGGCGCGTCTTGCTCCCAACGTTTTATTGCGCGACGCGGGGCTTCTGGATGTCGATGAGGCCGGTCGCGTCACGGGCTGGCGAGCCTATGTTCTTGCCGGTGGGGCCTCTGGCCAGTTATTTGTTGGCAAGAAGGACGACTTGGCCGCAGCGACGGATGCGCTATCGCCGCTGGTCGAAGACGGCTTGATCTCTGATGTCTTTACCCGTGAAGAGGTCGAGGCGCGCTTTCACGAGGGTGGCGACTTTGAGGCCATGCTCGAGGCGGCGCCCGGCTACGGCATCGTGAGCAGCGCAACAGGCAAGGTGGTCACGCCGTCCACCGATCCTGATTACTACTACGCCGTCTCTACCCACGGTCACCTGCCGTTTCGCGGGCCCAAGCCCCCGTTTATCGTTGCGGGGCCGGGTGTCGCGCCCGGCCGCTACGTCGGCGCGCGCCTGGTGGACGAGGCTCCAACGCTCATGCGCCTGGCGGGCATTCCGTATGATGCGGCAACCCTAGACGGTGAGGACCTTCTTGCCCCCGGCTCGCGCGCCACGCGACTGCCAGAATAAGATGCGGGCTGCGAGCTATGCGTCGCCCGGCCTAGTAGTGGCGTCCGTAGCGCCCGGCGGACATGCCGCGCCCGCGCCCGCGAGACCCGGCAAACATCGTGCGCGTGGGCTTCTTGGTGCTGCGGCCTTCCTGTGGGATGATGCGGCCGGCGTCGTACTTGAAGCCCTCAAGATCCCAGGTGGGAATGAGTTTCTTCGTAAAGTACTCAATCTCGCGCAGGGGAGAAATCTCGTCGGGCGCCACAAAAGTGAAGGCCTGGCCAGCGGCGCCGGCGCGGCCCGTGCGGCCAATGCGGTGCACGTAGTCCTCGGGGTCCATGGGTACGTCGAAGTTGATGACGGCGTCGATGCCGCTCACGTCGATGCCGCGGCTCATGACGTCGGTGGCCACCAAGACTTGGATCTTGCCCTCGCGGAACTTCTCGAGCGCGCGCTCGCGAGCCTTCTGTGGGCGGTCGGCGTGCATGACGTCTACCTTGACCTGCACGTTCTTGAGCATCGTGCACAGGGTATCGACGCGCTGCTTGGTGCGGCAGAAGACCAGGACGCGGTTGAGGCCGGCTTCCTCGGAGGCCTCGGCATCGCCGCTCTTGAACCCGGCGAGAAGCGCACGCAGCAGCTCGGGCTTCTGCGCCTGCGTGACGGGGCACAGATGCTCCTCCACCGTCTCGGCCGTCTGGCCCGAGCGGGAAATCTCGACCGTAACGG
>CAVEMP010000300.1:0-2116 GCA_963616835.1 uncultured Oscillospiraceae bacterium
AGGATCGGACTTCTTGAGGGCGTCCTTGATAGCCATGGAACCGGCGATCTTGAAGGCGGCCTCGGAGGAGTCTACCTCGTGGTAAGAACCGTCGATCAGCTTGACCTTGACGTCGACGACAGGGTAGCCAGCGATGACACCGGTCTCCAGGGCCTCCTGGATGCCCTTGTCGATGGAGGGGATGTACTCCTTCGGGATGACGCCACCAACGATGGCGTTCTCGAACTCGTAACCCTTGCCCTCCTCGTTGGGCTCGATGTCGATGACGGCGTGGCCGTACTGGCCGCGGCCGCCGGACTGACGGACGAACTTGCCCTCGGCGTGCTGGACAGCGTGGCCAGCGGTCTCGCGGTAGGCAACCTGGGGCTTACCCACGTTGCAGTCAACCTTGAACTCGCGGCGCAGACGGTCGACGATGATCTCCAGGTGAAGCTCGCCCATGCCGGCGATGATGGTCTGACCGGTCTCGTGATCGGTGTGAACCTGGAAGGTCGGGTCCTCCTCGGCCAGCTTGGCCAGGCCCACGGACATCTTGTCCTGCTCGGCCTTGGTCTTGGGCTCGACGGCGACGTCGATGACGGGGTCGGCGAACTGGATGGACTCGAGGATGATCGGGTTCTTCTCGTCGCACAGCGTGTCGCCGGTGGTGGTGTTCTTCATACCGACGCAAGCAACAATGTCGCCGGCAGAGCAGGCCTCACGGTCAACACGGTCGTTGGCGTTCATCTCGAGGATGCGGCCAAGACGCTCGCGGTTGTCCTTGACGGAGTTGTAGACGTAAGAACCGGCCTCGGCGGAACCAGAGTAAACGCGGATGTAGGTCAGCTTACCGACGAAGGGGTCGGTCATGATCTTGAAGGCCAGAGCGGAGAAGGGCTCCTTGACATCGGCGTGGCGGACATCGGGCTCACCCTTGAGGTTGGTGCCGTCGATCTCCTTGATGTCGAGCGGGCAGGGCAGGTAATCCACGACGGCGTCGAGGAGCTCCTGGATGCCCTTGTTCTTGTAGGCGGAGCCGACGAAGACGGGGTTGATGCCACCCTCGATGACGCCCTTGCGGATAGCGGCCTTGAGCTTCTCGACGGGAACCTCGGCCTCCTCAAGGACGGCCTCCATGATCTCGTCGTCGAAGTTAGCGGCGGCGTCGAGAAGCTCCTCGCGCTTCTCGTTGGCAAGGTCGACGAACTCGGCGGGAATCTCGTCCAGGGGCTCGGGGTAAATCATGCCCTTGGCGTCTTCCTTGAAGTCCCAGGCGGTCATGGTGACCAGGTCAACGAGACCCCAGAAGTTGGCCTCGGCGCCCATGGGGATCTGGGCGGCGACGGCAGGGGCGTGCAGGCGCTCCTTCATGGTGTCGATGGCGTGGAAGAAGTCAGAGCCCACGCGGTCGAACTTGTTGATGAAGGCGATGCAGGGCACGCCGTACTTGCGGGCCTGGCGCCAAACAGTCTCGGACTGGGGCTGAACACCGGCAACGGCGTCGAAGACAGCCACAGCGCCGTCGAGAACGCGCAGGCAGCGCTCGACCTCGGCGGTGAAGTCAACGTGGCCCGGGGTGTCGATGATCTGGATGACGTGGTCCTTCCAGAAGCACGTGGTAGCAGCGGAGGTAATGGTAACGCCGCGCTCCTGCTCCTGAACCATCCAGTCCATGGTGGCAGCACCGTCGTGGACCTCACCGATCTTGTGGGTCTTGCCGGTGTAGTAAAGAATGCGCTCGGTAGTCGTCGTCTTACCGGCATCGATGTGGGCCATGATGCCGATGTTGCGGAGGTCTTCGAGCTTGTACTTAGCCTTAGCCATGTGTAGCTACTCTCCTTTGGCGACTTAGAAACGGTAGTGGGAGAACGCGCGGTTGGCCTCTGCCATCTTGAAGAGGTCCTCGCGCTTCTTCACGGACGCACCGACGCCGTTGGAGGCGTCGAGAATCTCGTTGGCCAGACGCTCGGCCATGGTCTTCTCCTTGCGGGCGCGGGAGAAGTTGACCATCCAACGGATGGCAAGGGTGGTGGCACGACGGGAGTTGACCTCCATGGGCACCTGGTAGGTGGCGCCACCAACGCGCTTGGGCTTGACCTCGAGGGTCGGGCGGATGTTGTCCATGGCCTTCTTGAAG
>CAVEMP010000301.1:0-2110 GCA_963616835.1 uncultured Oscillospiraceae bacterium
GAGGGCACCACCGCCTCTGGCGGCCTTATCGGCAAGGCTACGAAGCTCACGCTCAATCAATCCAATGCCGCCTTCGCCTGCCCCACAACCGTCGGATCCACCTCTAGCGAGAACACTGGCGGCTTCATCGGCAGCGTCAGCTTTGCCGACGAGAAAGCCTTCTCGGGCAACAGCGAAGTCGTGACCACCAGCTCCGTGAACCTCAAAGGCAAGACCAACGCCGGCGCCGTCTTTGGCTATCTCGACATCGCTAATGGCAACGTCACCTTCGAGGGCACGACCGACAGCGTCGCCACCTTTAAAAGCGCTCTTGCCGAGAACGGTGACAGCGTCGTCTACGGCGGCATCGTCGGCCGCGTTGAGGACACGAGCGCTTCCGAGATCGACGGCTACTATGCAAGCACCCGCACGCTCACGATGAACAACGTTAGCGTTGAGGGCACGTGCACTAAGCAGGCCAAAACTGCCGGCGGCCTTGTGGGATCGCTGGGCAGCAATGCCAACAACGTCCCCGTGTGCGCAACGCTGGTTGTAGACAATGCCACGGTTGCCTGGGGTGGCCCTTGGGTCAGTTGGTCCTTTGGCGGTATCGTCGGTTGCGTGGACCGCTACTCCGTGCTCGACTGCGGCACTGTGGCCGTGAGTACCACGAGCAACGTAAGCAACGGCGCGGGCGTCGCCGGCGAGACCTGGGTGGGAACCATTCGCCTTCATGGGACGACCGACTTCACCAAATTGCTTCTTGATGCAAGCGCCAAGGTGGGGCAGATCGCCATTACCAGTACAAAGTCGCCCTCGCTCATCTTCGCGACCGGCAGCGGCAGCGATAGCGGCTGGACTTTCAAGCGCTCCGCGGCGGTTGAGGTCGATGACCTTGGCGGCAGCGGCTCGAGCAAACAGTCCATGCTCGGCCTGAATGAGGTCGTGAGGCTTGGCAGCGCCCTGAGCTCTGGCCTCATTAAGCTTGACGACGCGACGCACCAGCCGAGGTTCTGGCCTTCCGTCTCGTCCAACGTGACGGCTTCCACGGACGATAAAGGCGAGCACCCCTGGGGCAACCAGCTGACCTACAGCTCGCAGACCGTAACCGTGGCTTCGGCCGATGAGTTCGCCTGTTTGGCCCTGACCATCCAGACGCGGGGTTATTTCTCTGGTGTGAATGGCATTGGGGATACCAACGTATTATCTAAGCTCAAAACTTCGACTATCAATATTGCTGGGGACATCGACCTAACCGGAACGGGAATCACGGGTCTAACCCAGGACGCCTATTTCGACTCCGGCGATGACTCCGCTTTTGTCTTCTCTGGCGCATTGAACGGCGGTGGCCACACCGTGACCCTCGCAGTTGGCGAGCCGTACGGCATGCGCGGGGACACGAAGATTGAGTCCACCGACACCACCGCAGGCAACGGCAAGATTTACTACCACAACCGCCTGGGCCTTTTGGGCAAAGACGGCGGGAGCACTGTGAAAGACCTCAAGCTTGCCGGCACCATTCGTGCCAAGAGCGATGGTCAGATGGCGATCGGTGCCTATGCAGCCGAGAAGTGTTCTACGGGCACCACCACGTTTGAGAGCCTTACTGTCAAAACTGCGTTGGTACTCGAGCAGAGTCAAAAGATGCTCGCCGGCAACGTTTACGGCACGGTCGAGGACTCCGGTTCAATCACTTTTGCCAGCGATTGCTCCGTTGCCTCTAACCTCACTTCCAGCTCTAAGCCTAATGGCGATACGCGCATCGGCGGCGTCATTGGCCTTGTTGCCGCCAAGTCAACTACCACAATCGACGTTAATGCGCTGAGCGTTTCTGGCTCGATGGTCGTCAACGGTAACAGCGCCGACAACCTTGGCGTCGGCGGCTTTATTGCCGGTTTTGATGATGGCTCCACGAAGACCTTGAATATCAAGAGCCTGGCTCTTTCGAACTTGACTCTTACCTACTTGGGTGTCAAGAAGACCTGCGGCGGTTTTCTTGGCTATAGCTGGGCAAACACGAATGTCACATTCAAGGGTTCGTCTTCCAGCGCTTACGCCCTGACAGCAAACGAATCTACGTTGGCTGTTACCGAGACGGGCAGCAATGCATTTTCTCTTGGCGGCTTGGTGT
>CAVEMP010000302.1:0-2100 GCA_963616835.1 uncultured Oscillospiraceae bacterium
TTGGCTTCGACATGATCGACTGCTACTTCCCCGGCACGGGCGACACGTTTAGCAGCGTGCTTTTAGGCCGCGTGATGGACGGCTGGACCTTGACCGACGCGGTGCGTGACTCGGCCCGCGTGGTGCGCGAGCTGATTGCGCGCAATGCAGACCAGGTAGATAAGGCCGCGGGCCTTCCCATCGAGGCGTGCCTGGATGTGATCGACGGTGAGTAGCGCAGAGTTGGGCGCAGGCGGCGAGAAGGGCATGGCGGCCCGCCCGGCCCCCAAGCACGCAGGCGCCCCGCGCGGCAAGCGACCGCGCATCAAGATCACCTGCGTCGACCAGCTGGGGGAGTGCGCCTGCCACCACGGACACAAGCCGGGCGACACCTTTGACTTCGACCGAGACCGCGGCCGTTTGTGCCCCATGGCCTGCCATGTGGGCTTTCCCTATATCGACATCCTGCGCTACGGCGGCACCGTCCCCGGCAACGAGCCCGGCACGGCCAAGTTTTGCTGCCCAGAAGTCGACACGCTTAACGTCTTCCTGGCACAGATAGTCGACGAGTAGGAAAAAATCTTCCCCCAACCGTAATGTCCAAACGGCCTTTCCTGGGAAAACGCCGTTTTGGTTTTCGGTTGGGGGGGGGAAGTTTTTCCAAGCCCGCCCTAGTACCGGACCCTAAAATCCTTCTCTGCTGCCTGGACCGGCTCGTCTTCCATGTCGTCAATCGTGTAGCGCGCCCAGTTTGACAAAGACTCGCGCAGCCGCGTGGCAAAGGTCGCCAGCTGGTCTTGCGTACCCTGCAAAACGCAGGTCACCGAGCCGTCGCTCTCGTTTCGCACCCAGCCGGTCATGCCCATGCCGTCGGCGATGCGCTTTGCGTTCCAGCGAAAGCCCACGCCCTGGACCTGGCCCACATAGCGGTAGCGACGGCGGATGAGCAGGGCCGGGTCGACCTTGGGCGCGGTCTCGACGCAGGCCTCGTGCGCGTTCTTCTCGCCGTCCTTCTTTCCAAAACCAAAGAACATGGCGTCTCCTTTGCCTGGGCCTTCGCGATTATGGTGGGCATAAGAGGTCGCGGGACACAGCCTGCGGCCAGATGCTTACAATATAGCTTGCATTGTCGCCTAAGGTATCGATTGGAAGCCCAATGTCCGTTAAATGCAACATCATGTGTGACTCTACCTGCGATTTTACTGCCCAGCAGGCGCAGGCTCGCGGCGTCACCATCCTGCCGTTCCACTACGTCGAGGCCGGAAAGCCCGACGGTGGCCTGGCGGGCGACGACGATCTCTTCCAATCCAGGACCGCTCACGAGTTCTATGACGCCATTCGCCACGGTGCCACGCCTATGACCTCGCAGCCTTCTCAGCTTGAGTACGACGAGGCATTCCAGGCGGCCTATGAAAGCGGTGTCCCCACTGTCATGTTCTGCATCTCGAGTGGCATCTCGGGCGGCTACAACGGCGCCGTCATGAGCCTCGACCGCCTTAAGGAGGCGCACCCCAACGAGGAGGTGCGCATCTACGTGATCGACACCAAGATCGCCTCGACCGCGCTGACCCTGCTGATCAACGAGGCCTGCAACCAGCGTGATGCCGGTCTTAACGCCGAGCAACTGGTCATGTGGGCCGAGGAGGCGCGCTATCACGTTCACACCCTCTTTATGGTCGACAACCTGGACGCCCTGCATCGCGGCGGTCGCCTGCCCAAGGGCGTGGCTGTGATCGGCGACGCGCTGGACGTTAAGGCCCTTCTCCACTTTAACCTGGACGGCACGTTGGGTATCCGCTCGGTGGCGCGCGGCCGCAAGAAGGGCCTGCGCAAGCTGGTGGACTACTACGACAAGAACCACGCCCTGGACGGCCAGAAGAACACCTGCGCCGTGGGCGACGCCGACGTGGCCGACGACGGCTTCAACGTGGCCGCCGAACTGCGCCGCCTGGACGACAGCCTTGAGGTTCTGCGTCCCACCATTGGCCCGACCATCGGTGCCCACGTTGGCCCCGGCATGGTGTCGGTTTGCTTCTGGGGCGGCGATCGCCGCAACGACAAGCAGGTCACCAAGGTCAAGGGCGTCCGCGAGACCAAGTAGAAAGAAGACATCATGGGCTT
>CAVEMP010000303.1:0-2097 GCA_963616835.1 uncultured Oscillospiraceae bacterium
GTCGTCAGCTCGTGTCGTGAGATGTTGGGTTAAGTCCCGCAACGAGCGCAACCCCCGTCGCATGTTGCCAGCGGTCCGGCCGGGCACCCATGCGAGACCGCCGGCGTCAAGCCGGAGGAAGGTGGGGACGACGTCAAGTCATCATGCCCCTTATGCCCTGGGCCGCACACGTGCTACAATGGCCGGCACAGAGGGTTGCCACCCCGCGAGGGGGAGCGGATCCCCAAAGCCGGCCCCAGTTCGGATCGGAGGCTGCAACCCGCCTCCGTGAAGTCGGAGTTGCTAGTAATCGCGGATCAGCACGCCGCGGTGAATGCGTTCCCGGGCCTTGTACACACCGCCCGTCACACCACCCGAGTCGTCTGCACCCGAAGTCGCCGGCCCAACCGCAAGGGGGGAGGCGCCGAAGGTGTGGAGGGTAAGGGGGGTGAAGTCGTAACAAGGTAGCCGTACGGGAACGTGCGGCTGGATCACCTCCTTTCTAGGGAGAATAACCTCACCAAGAAAGCAACAACACCTATTACGAGGGCGGCCCGTCGGTTCCGCTACAAGTACTGTCTCGCAACCAGGAAAGCCGCAGCGTCCGGTCCCGAGGGCTCGCGCCCCCGACGTACCTTGAGAGCCGCATAGCGCAAGCGAGATTTTTCGAATCAATCGAAGATCGCATCTGATCGCAATTAGATATGTGTGACACCTGACCATCGAAGTCAGAAGATGGAAAGGGCACGCGGTGGATGCCTTGGCACTGGAAGCCGAAGAAGGACGTGGCAAGCTGCGATAATCCACGGTGAGGGGCACACGCCCTGTGACCCGTGGGTCTCCGAATGGGAAAACCCGGCGGGGGTCAATCCCCGCCACCCGCGCCTGAACACATAGGGCGCGTGGAGGCAACCCGGGGAACTGAAACATCTAAGTACCCGGAGGAAGAGAAATCAACCGAGATTCCCCCAGTAGTGGCGAGCGAACGGGGAAGAGGCCAAACCGGCGGGAGCGCAAGCCCCGCCGGGGTTGTAGGGCCGCCTATTGTGCAGTCATAAAAGAGCGTGGTAGCGGAACGGCATGGGAAGGCCGGCGGTACAGGGTTAGAGCCCCGTACGCGAAACCACGCTCCCTGCCAGGCGGTCCCTGAGTACCGCCGGACACGTGAAACCCGGTGGGAAGCAGGGGGGACCACCCTCCAAGCCTAAATACTCTCCAGTGACCGATAGCGCACAAGTACCGTGAGGGAAAGGTGAAAAGCACCCCGGGAGGGGAGTGAAACAGTACCTGAAACCGTGCGCCCACGAGCAGTCGGAGCACCCTTCGGGGTGTGACGGCGTGCCTTTTGTAGAATGAGCCAGCGAGTCGCTGGCGCGGGGCGAGGTTAACCGAAAGGGAGCCGAAGCGAAAGCGAGCCTTAACTGGGCGATCCAGTCCCGCGCCGCGGACGCGAAGCCGGGTGAGCTATCCCTGGGCAGGCTGAAGCGGGGGTAAGACCCCGTGGAGGGCCGAACGCACGTCGGTTGAAAACGGCGGCGATGACCTGGGGATAGGGGTGAAAGGCCTATCAAACCCGGAGATATCTCGTTCTCCCCGAAATAGCTTTAGGGCTAGCGTCGGGGGTTCACCGCAGGAGGTAGAGCACTGGATCGGCGCGGGGGCCTCACCGCCTACCAACCCGAACCAAACTCCGAATGCCTGCGGTTAAGACCCCGGCAGTCAGAACATGTGGGCTAAGCTGTGTGTTCGAGAGGGAAACAGCCCGGACCGCCCGCTAAGGTCCCGAAGTCGATGCTGAGTGGCAAAGGATGTGCGTCTGCCCAGACAACCAGGATGTTGGCTTAGAAGCAGCCATTCATTTAAAGAGTGCGTAACAGCTCACTGGTCGAGTGGACATGCGCCGACAATATACGGGGCTAAGCATCGCACCGAAGCGGCGGGATAGACTTACGTCTATCGGTAGGGGAGCTTTCCGACAGGGGCGAAGCCGAAGGGCAACCTTCGGTGGACCGGCCGGAAGTGAGAATGCTGGCATGAGTAGCGAGAGCGGCGAGAGTAACGCCGCCGCCGTAAACCCAAGGTTTCCTGGGCGAGGCTAATCCTCCCAGGGTCAGTCGG
>CAVEMP010000304.1:0-2049 GCA_963616835.1 uncultured Oscillospiraceae bacterium
ATGGCCGAGGTGAAAGACCCCAGCAAAATCGCGCACTTTGCGGCCATGACCTCGGACGCAGCGTCAAAGGCCAGACCCGAGATAAGGATCGACATGGTAAAGCCCAGGCCGCCCATGATGCCCACGGCCGCTACCTGCACCCAGTCCATGCCTTGGGGCAGCTTGCCAAAGCCCACCTTGACCAGGATAAACGTCACCAAGAAGATGCCGATGGGCTTACCCAGGACGGCGCCAAAGTAGACGCCCTGGGTCACCGGGTCTGCCAGGATCGCGCCAAAATCGGCCCCCACCAGGTGCACCTGCGCGTTGACAAAGGCAAAGATCGGCAGGATAAGGAAGTTCACCGGCACCGAGATGTAGTTCTCCATGCGCTCGAGCGGCGGGGTGACGTGGTGAATCACGCGCTCGACGCGAAGGGCCGTGTGGGTAAAGTCGTGCTGGCCCAAGACGTGGTGCTCATCGTCGTAGGTGTCGTCCAGGGCCTGGGCGCGCTGGCCCAGCCAGGTGCCAAACTCGCCAAGATTGACATCGGACTTAGAAGGCAGCGCAAAGGCCAAGATCACGCCCGCAAGCGTGGCGTGGATACCCGAGTTGAACATGCAAAACCACAGAACAAGGCCCACAATCGCATACGGACACAGACTATAGACGCGCGCGCGATTAAGGCCCCACAGGATAAGGATCACGATGCCCGCCGCAGCGCACCAGCCAACATTGGGGGTCTGGCCGTAGCACAAGGCGATGACCACGATGGCCAAGATGTCGTCTGCGATGGCCAGGGTCTGGAAGAAGACCTTGGTCTCGGGAGAGATCTTGTTGCCAAGAAGCGAGACGACGCCCAGCGCAAAGGCGATGTCGGTGGCGATGGGAACCGCCCAGCCGTGCGCCAGGCCGCCCGCATTAAAGGCCAGGTAGATGAGGGCAGGGGCACAGACGCCGCCCACGGCCGCCAGCATGGGCAGGGCCGCCTGACGAGGACGGCGCAGCTGGCCCACGGTCATCTCGTACTTAAGCTCGATGCCCACCAGCAAAAAGAAGATGGCCATCAAGAAGTCGTTGACAAAGGCCTCGACGCTAATCGAGGCAGAAAGGCTGCCCAGGCCCAGGTGCAGCGGCTGGACGAGAAACTCCTCCACCGCCTCGTACGCCGGGCTGTTTGCCACGACCAAGGCGAGAAGGGCCGCCCCCACCATGACGGCGGCTGCTATCGTGCCGTTGGACGTTATTTTTTGCAGGGAGCTTTTGAGCTCTATGCGCTTGATGACCGCGGGTTCCTCATAGATGTTGTTTGCCATCTTGCCCTTTCTTGCCAGGGCAAGGACCCCAGCTTAGTTTTGCTGCCCGGCGTGCGCGGCCAGCATCTTATCGACGTAGATCTTTGCCGCAAGCGAGACCACTGCCGCCTCCAAAACGCGGGCCAGCTCAAAGACGCCCTGGGCGTCCTGGGGGGCTTGAAGGGTGATTCTCGGCTCTACCGCGGGCGCCACGAAATCTGCGCCCACAGAGAACTGCTCTTGCAACGCGCACTCCAAAGCCGCCACGACCTCGTCATAGAGAACGGCGACGTCGGCTTGCGTGCTAGTTATCATACCCATGATTTGCTCGATCTGAGCAATTGAGTACACACGTTTTAGGGCGCTCACAAAGAGCAGCGAGGCAACCTGCCGGCGGGTATAGCGCTTGCGCTGCGGCGCCGGGACAAGCTTGCGCTTGACGTAGTTGTTGACCATCGAGCCGGTCAAGATCTCCTCGCCGGGAAGGGCCATGAAAGACAGCTCGTCGTCCACGATGCTCAGGACCTGGTCCAGGTAGAGCTCGATGCGCGGCAGCTCGGCCACGCGCGAGATGTGGACACGGGCCATCTGCTCGGCCAGGTCTTTCGCGGTTGCTTGGGGCGCGGGCGCGCTCTTCTCGTCTGACATGGGCTATCCTTGGTCTTGTTGGTGAGCAATTATTGTGGTTTAGTGCATCTAGTTTTGAGAACTAGATTTAGTGGTTATAGTATCCCATCGTAAACGCGAATTTCTCGCAGAGCCTTTTGCAACGGAG
>CAVEMP010000305.1:0-2032 GCA_963616835.1 uncultured Oscillospiraceae bacterium
TGACGTGGCGCGTGGTGTTGTAGATGTACCAGGCGTAGGTAACGGCCGTGGCCGCACAGGCAGCAATAAGCAGCAGCACAAGGGTGCGGCCAAAGCTACGGCGCAAGCGGGCCGTGTTGTTGGCGAGAAGCTCGTTTGGGTTGGTTTGGTTGTTCGCGCTGGTAGTGTCGTCGGTCATGCCGCGCCGCACCTCCTTTCTGGCCTGTTGTTACGAGTGTGAAATGCCATCGGTCTTGATCTTGGTGAGGGAGTAAGTGATGTAGTCGGAGTTGGTATACGACGCGTCGCTGTTGACGTTTACGGGAGTGTCGATCGGGTTGCCGCTGGCGTCAAGAAGCTGGGCGGTAAGAACAATGCGATAGTTGGCATAGAAGTGCTGATCGGCCTCGACGTCTGTTTTCACCTTTACCTGGAAGAGGAACTTGAAGACGTTGGTGTTGCCGTCGCGGGTCTTAAGGGAGTCATCGGTGAAGACGATGGACGAGTTGTCCGCAGCGATTGTGCCTGTGCCAAGGTCACTAGACTTGACGGTCAAGTAATCAGCAATGTTGACGTCCGAGTAAGTACCATCCGTATTCGTGCGCTGCTGCAGCGTAAGCGAGTACCTAACACTCGATGCCTGCTTGATCTTCGAGTCGCCGTCCACAAGCTTGAGCAGGCTATACGTACCCACCGCACCAATGGTACCGTCGGCCAGGTCAAGGTCATTAACGTTGATACCCAGCTGCGTCTGCTTGCTCGCCGCAAGCTCGATCGTCGAGCTGCCCAGGTCCTCGCGATAGTAACCGGGGTCGCCTGCCACGCTGGCAACCATGCCCGAAGTGGAAAGCGTGTCCGTACGGGTCGAGAGTGCAGAACGGTAGTGGACCTTGGTGTAGGAATCTCCCTTCTGCGACGCGGCGATGGCCTGCTTGGCGGCCTCCTCGGTCATCTTGAGGTCATCGATCTGGGCGATAATTTCAATCGAGCTGCCGCTGTCTTTCGCAATGGTACGCAGGCCAGAGAGGTCGTACAGCGCGCCGGACTCGTCGGAGATAGACACCGTGAGGTCATTGCCGTCCGCAGACCACGCCTTATTCGCCGCCGCGGTCTCGCCCTCTGCGGCGCTCCATGTAGTCGAATCACCAGACCCGCTCGGCACGTAATACTTCTCCCCCACCTTCACATAGAAGTTCAACGTGCCCATAGTCCCAGTCGGGAAGCCGGATGCGCCTGTGGTGCTGCCATTGGAGTCGTAGCTCACAAGCGAAGCGCCAAACTGGTAGTAGAGCTTATCGGAGCTGTTGTACTGCTGGTTAGAATCGAAGGTGATGGTGTCAGCAGCAGCCAGCGGGAAGGTGTATCCGGTGCCATCCGACGTCTTCTTAAGCTCGGTGATGGCGGTGTCACCCGTGCTGTCCACAAGCTTCTGCGTATAGCTCGAGTAAATGCTGTAGGTGGACGCCGAGTTCTGGTGGTTGTCCAGGGCGTTGTCCGTGCGCAGCGTGCAGGTGAGGTTCTTGTTGATGGTCGTGTCCTCAAACGAAGTGCTGGTATAGCCGTTGACGGCGGTCATGATCGTGTCTGAGGCGGGGACGTTCACTACCAGATAGAAGTCCTCGCTGGGCGAGGTCTCCGTGCCGTCGGCGCCCTTAGCCACGGTAAGGGTGTAGCGATCGCCCGTATCCCCCTCGGCATACGCGCGGTAGTACTTCGTCTCGTTACCGGTCACGACCTTGGCACCGATGTTCGAATCGCTGTCATTGCACTCGATCCACGCACCAGAAGAATCGGACGTGGCCGAGACACCCATGAGCTCGCTCAGCCACTTCTCAACGTAGGCGTTGCCGTCGGAATCAACAAATTGTGTCAACTTCACACTCGAAGCGCCGCCATCACCAACCGTGTAGTGATATGCCTTATCGCCGTGCGCCGTGTCCACCAGCGTGAGCTGCGTGCCGGCGGGAAGCGAGCCCATGGTACCGCTACCGCTGAAGTCGATGCTCTTGCCAAGAGCGCGCATCGAGCCACCGCTGGCCAGGTGCGTGTCCCA
>CAVEMP010000306.1:0-2032 GCA_963616835.1 uncultured Oscillospiraceae bacterium
TCGAGCGCGTGGCCAAGGTCGCCGCAGACCACGGCGTTCCCATGGCGCAGGTGGCTCTGGCCTGGCACTGGGCCCGCGGCGTCGAGGCGCCCATCGTGGGCTGCAGCAAGCCCGAGCGCGTGGACGACGCGGTTGCCGCTCTTGACCTGGAGCTTTCGCCTGCCGAGATTGACTTTATCGAGGAGCTATACCAGCCGCATGCCCTGGTGGGCCCGGCTGCTCGCCCTGGCGAGAAGGCCCTGGCCGGCACCACCAAGGTCAAGCTCACGCGTTAAGGGCCGCCCCGTATGGACGAGAAGACCCTTGCTAACCTGCGCGACGCTGGCTGCGACGAGGCCCTGGTCGCCGAGTTGGACGCCATGCCCAGCTCATGCGCACGTCTTTGCCGCCTAAAGGCCTACCGCCGGAAGCTTTTGGACGACATCCACACCGAGCAACGCAAGCTCGAGTGCCTGGATTACCTCATCTACCAGCTGCGATACGAAGTCGAACGCGACTGCGGCTGCGGCCGCCGCGGCCGCACGAACTAGGGAGAAGAAATGCCTGTTGTATCTGAGAAGTACACCCTGGCCAACGCTACCTTGATCCCCAAGCTGGGGCTGGGCACCTGGCTTATGGACGACGCGCAGGCCGCTGCGGCCGTCAAAGCGGCCGTCGTCGCCGGCTACCGCATGATCGACACGGCCCAGGCCTACGGCAACGAGGCCGGGGTGGGCGAGGGCGTGCGAACCTGCGGTGTCCCTCGTGACCAGCTGTTTGTTGCCACCAAGGTGGCGGCCGAGCTTAAGGACTACGAGTCGGCGTACGCCTCGATCGACGAGTCGCTGGCAAAGCTAGGCCTGGACTACGTGGACCAGATGATCATCCACAGCCCGCAGCCGTGGGCCGAGGTCAACCAGTCGGACGACCGCCACGAAGAGGGCAACCTGGCCGCTTGGCGCGCGCTTGAAGAGGCCCAGGCCGCCGGCAAGGTCCGCGTGATCGGCGTCTCGAACTTCAACGAGCATGACCTGGCCAACATCATCGACAACGCCAGCGTGCGCCCGCAGGTCAACCAGGTTCTGGCCCACATTGGCAACACGCCGTTTGACCTTCTCGCCTACTGCCGAGAGCAGGGGATTTTTGTTGAGGCCTACTCGCCCATCGCCCACGGAGCCGTGCTGAAAAACCCACTGGTGACCCAGGTTGCGGCCCGCTACGGCGTTACTCCCGCGCAGCTGTGCGTGCGCTACTGCCTTGAGCTGGGCATGCTGCCGCTGCCCAAGACAGCTAACCACGCGCACATTGTTAACAATGCCGATGTCGATTTCCAGATCTCTGCGGCCGACATGGACGAGCTTTGTCACGCCCAGAAGTTCTGCGACTACGGCGAGGCGAGCTACTTCCCGGTCTTTGGCGGGCGCCTCTAGCCCCTTCTCGGTAACATCAAAATCGAAAGGAAAGCATCCGTGACTATCAAACAAACCGCAGGTCGCGATCGGCTTGGCGACTTTGCTCCCGATTTTGCGCACTACAACGACGACGTGCTTTTTGGCGAGAACTGGAACAGCGGCGGCATCGACCTAAAGACCCGCTGCCTCATTACCGTGACCGCCCTCATGGCGCAGGGCATCACCGACAGCTCGCTGGTTCACCACATTCAAAACGCCAAGGCCCACGGCGTGACGCGCGACGAGCTGGTGGCCGCTGTAACTCACGTGGCCTTCTACGCCGGTTGGCCCAAGGCTTGGGCGACTTTCCGTTTGGCCAAGGAGGTCTACGCGGACGGCGCTGACGGCGAGACGGGCGCGGCGGGCGCCGAAGATCAGCAGGCCCACGGCGGCGCCTTTGGCCTGGGCGAGCCCAACGACGCCTACGCGCAGTACTTCACGGGCCAAAGCTACCTCAAAAACCTCACCGGCGCGGAAGACTACCTGCCCATCCACAACGTGACCTTCGAGCCGGGCTGTCGCAACAATTGGCACATCCACACGGCCACCTCGGGCGGCGGCCAGGTCCTTATCTGCGTCGATGGCTTTGGCTGGTACCAGGA
>CAVEMP010000307.1:0-2017 GCA_963616835.1 uncultured Oscillospiraceae bacterium
GAGGACCTTAAATACCAGTACGTCGACTTCTACACCTGGTTTTTGCGCGTGCTGCGCGGGGAAGAGTCGGTGTTTTACTCCACCGCGTGCGGCATGGGCGCAAACACCTGGGGTCTCTACAGCTACTACCTTGCCAGCCCCTTTAACCTGCTGCTTCTTTTCTTTGACGAGACGGGTGTCACGCTGTTTGTCTTTGTGAGCGACGCGCTCAAGCTGGGCTGCATGCAGCTGGCCGCCTCGTTTTACCTGCGTCGGCGCTTTAGCATGGCTCGCGGTTGGTCGTTTGTCTTTGGTCTGGGCTACACCTGGTCTTTGTGGGTGGCCACCAACCTGCGCAACCCCATGTGGATGGACGCGCTCATTTTGCTGCCGCTTATCATGTGGGCCGTTTGGCAGCTGGTGAGCCGCGACCGGTGGCTGCCTTTGTGCTTGCTTACGGCCGCCAACGTGATCGTGTGCTGGTACACGGCCTACATGACGGTCATCTTCTGCATCATGCTCACCATTCTTGAGTGGGCCTGCGCGGGCAGGTGCGTCGACGGCGAGAAGGGCGCGGTGCTCGCGCAGGGCGAAAGCCTGGCCAGTGGGGCCGGGACCCGCTACCCCCTGTGGCGCTTGGCCCTGCGCTTTGCCCGCCCCATGTTGGTTGCCCTGCTGTTGTGCGCGTGGACCTTTATCCCCACGGTCAAGGCTATGCTCGGCTCGGGCGGCGCCGAGGAGGTGGGGCTGCTCCAGATCGTGGCCGGGTTTTTCTCGGCGTCGACGGTCATGGGCAAGATCCGCTACCTGTTCACGACTCAGCCCATCTACATGCTGCGCGGCCTGGTACCCGCGCTTTACAGCCCGTGGCACCGCATCCCGCAGTTCTACTGCGGCGTGGTTCTCTTGGCCTCGTTTGTGGCGTTTTTTGCCTCCAGGCGCGTGGACGGGCGTACGAAGAAGGCCGCCGGGGTGCTTGTGGGCGTCATCTTGGCGTGTATCGTCATCCGCCCGCTGCAGGCCATCTGGTGCGGTTTTCGCGAGCCGAGCGGCTTCTACTCGCGCCCGGCCCTGTTTGTGGCGCCCACCGTCATGTGGATGGCGGGTCGCTGGTGGCAGGGCGTTGCCGCCGACGGCGGCGAGCGGGGCCTTGTCGACCGCTGGGCGGCAGGTCTTCTCGCCAGTCGGGCGGCTTGCGTCGTTGTGGGTCTTCTCGCCTTGGCCGATTTGTCTGTGGGCGCGTATTTTGCCTGGAAGACGCTGTATGTGGGCTGTTCTCAGGAAGAGCAGAATTCTTACTACGAGCAGTCCGTCGACCAGCTTGACTGGTTGGACAACGCCGACCAGGGCACCTATCGCTTTGAGCGCACCTACGTGCGCGCCGGTAAGGCGGCCTTGAACGAGGCTATGAGCTGCGGTTACTTGGGCATCTCGTCGTACTCCTCGGCGCACAACCAGGCAGCGCTTAACTTCCTGGACGCGCTGGGCTACAGCAGCCCCAACCTGCTGCACGTGCGTTATGCCCACCAAAACCTGGCGGCCGACGCGCTTTTGGGCGTCAAATATTCGTCCAGCCAGGACGTTCCCGCCGCGCTTACCGAGGTTGACGGCGCCCCGTTGGTAAACGGAGCGGGCGTCTACCAAAACGCCTACGCGCTGGGCCTGGGCTATGCCGTTTCGAGCGACGCGTGCGGGGCCGAGCTTTCTGGCAACAATCCCTTCGAACGGCAGAACTCGCTGGCCAGCTCCCTTGTGGGCCACGAGGTCCAGCTTTTCAAGAAGGCCGAGTCTGTGCTCGTAGAGGATACCGATGAGGCCAAGTCCTACCAGGTCACGATACCGGCGGGCACCCTGGGCTACGCCTACGTCGAGTGCCCGTCTTCGATCACCGACGTGGGCATTTACCTTTCCATCGACGGTTTTGCCTCCGAGAAGGAGGGCTGGCGCTTCCAGCACGCGGTGCGCGCTTTTGGCGGCGTTGAGGGCCAGGTCGACGGCACCCATACGGTGCGCGTGGAGCGTGCTGTGGACGAGAAGT